>JBNKYR010000028.1:0-24283 GCA_050300995.1 Crocinitomicaceae bacterium
TGCTCCGCTCCCGTTTCGAGATGGACATATCGGATAATTACGATTTCGAATACGATCAGATCGTGTCCGTTGGTGAAGTCGTATCAACCCGAATTGTCAATGCCTATCTCAATGAAATTGGCTTGTCATCTTGCTGGGCAGATGCGCGAAAACTGATCCGAACCAACCATGTGTATCGTGAGGCTGAAGTTGATTGGCAGCGTACGGAAAAGGCTTTTCACGAGCGTTTCGTGCCACGTTTTGAGCAATGTGATATTCAGGTTATTCAGGGTTTTATCGGCCATACGGAAGAAGGCCTTACCACGACGCTTGGGCGTGAGGGCTCCGATTTTACCGCAGCTATCGTGGCATTTTGCTGCGACGCACAGGATGTGACGATCTGGAAGGACGTGCCTGGTATGTTAAATGCCGATCCGAAGTGGTTCGACAATACGATCAAACTCGACAGTATTTCGTTTAAGGAAGCCATTGAATTGTCGTATTACGGAGCCTCCGTTATTCACCCGAAGACAGTAAAGCCCTTACAGAATAAGCAGATCCCGTTGTATGTCAAATCTTTTATCGATCCGCATGCGGAAGGAACTGTTATTCAGGAATCGACCTCGAACGATCATCTCGTTCCTTCGTTTATCTTCAAGATGAACCAGGTGTTGTTTTCGATCACCCCTAAAGACTTCTCTTTCCTTGTGGAGAAGAACCTGAGCGATATTTTCGATCGTTTATCGAAAGCGAATGCGCGTATTAATCTCATGCAGAATTCTGCCCTGAACTTCTCGATTCTTTTGGACGAGGATAAAATTGATGTCAACGATTTACTGGCGCAGTTTTCCGATGCGTACCATGTGAAATTTAACACCGGTCTGGAGCTTGTTACCGTGCGTCATTATGATCAGGCGACGTTGGATCGGGTCACCGTGGACAAAGTGGTGCTGCTTGAGCAAAAAACACGGGAAACGGCTCGTTTGATTGTGAAGCAAAAAGAGGGGTAAAATACCACAAAAGGGTGAGTGGCGAAGCACTGCGAAGCTGTATATTTGTAATCATTCTAAATTAGGGCGCGGACCAGACGACCGCAGCAGTGCATGAGCATAGGTAAACTTTCACAGGTGAAGGATGGCAAATCCGCTATCGTCCGTTCAATCGGGGAATCCGTACTGCGGATAAAACTCATGGAAATGGGTGTTATTGAAGGAAAGCGACTCACTGTTTTGTATCGAGCACCACTTGGAGACCCTCTCGCTGTGGATGTTGGCGGATACGTACTCTCCCTGCGTCTGGACGAAGCCGGTCTGGTTGATGTTGAACTGCAATCCGGAAACGAATGAAGATTGCGTTATTAGGGAATCCGAATACAGGAAAGAGCTCGGTGTTCAACATGCTTACCGGTCTTAAGCAACACGTAGGAAATTTTCCTGGAGTAACGGTCGACAAGAAAACCGGTACTATCGCAGTGGGCGATGAAAAGCACGAACTGATTGACTTCCCCGGAACGTACAGCCTTTACCCACGATCGAAGGACGAAAAAGTTGTTTACAAAACCCTGAATGATCCTTCCAGCGAAGATTATCCGGATGTGGTGATGGTTGTTGTGGATGCATCTAATCTCGAGCGCAATCTTCTGTTTTTTTCGCAGGTATACGACCTGAAACTACCAACGATCCTTGTGCTAAACATGTCGGACGTAGTCTCACAGCAGGGAAAGGAGCACGACATGGATGCCTTGCAACGTTATTTCCCCGAAGCCACGATTGTTCAGACAACTGCAAGGGTGCGGTTGGGAAAGGAGCGAATTTTTGAAGCGCTGAGCTCGCTCAAAGAACGTACGGATGATCTGTTTCTCGAAGATGGGCTGGCACCCGTAGACAATCCTGAAATTCAGGAAAAAAATACCAAGGCGCGCTTTCGAAAGATCGGAGAATTGATTGAGAAGGTGGAGCGGCAGGTCCCTAAGGAGCACCAGCAAAGCCGTCTGGATCGCGTGCTCGTCCATCCCGTGTTTGGTTACCTGATTTTCGGTGTGGTACTCATCACGATTTTTCAGTTCATCTATGCTTTTGCTGCGGTACCGATGGATTTTATCGATTCCGCTTTTTCCTCTATTTCGAATAGTGTTTCGGATGCTCTTCCGGCAGGCGTATTCAATGATCTGATCAGTCAGGGGATTATCCCCGGGGTGGGTGGAGTGGTTATTTTTATTCCGCAGATCGCCTTGCTGTTTTTCTTTATTTCCGTTCTTGAGGAAACCGGCTATTTGTCGCGTGTGGTATTTATTATGGATCGCTTAATGCGTCCGCTGGGGCTCAACGGAAAGAGCGTGGTTCCCCTTTTGTCCAGTGTCGCTTGTGCGATCCCCGGAGTGATGTCCGCAAGGACCATTTCGGATTGGAAGGAACGGATGATTACGATTTTGGTAGCCCCACTGATGAGCTGCAGCGCCCGGATCCCCGTGTATACATTATTGATCGCTTTGGTCATTCCTCAGAAGACCGTTCTCGGGTTTATGAATTTGCAGGGATTGGTACTTTTCGGATTATATGCTCTCGGAACGGTGAGTGCCCTTTTGGTTGCAGCCTGCCTGAAGTGGTTTATCCGTACCGGTGAAAAGGGCTTTCTGATGCTGGAGATTCCGCCACTGAAAACTCCGCACTGGCGAAATGTAGGACAGGTGGTACTTGAAAAGGTTCGGGTATTTGTCTGGGATGCCGGTAAGATCATCCTGGCTATTTCAGTGATCTTATGGGCGCTTGCCTCCTATGGGCCTTCCGAAGCAATGGAGCAGGCAGCAGAAGAGGCGCGTCTTGAAAGTATTGAGTTGGGATTGGATGAAGAAGCAACGGCGAGAGAAGTGAATGCGGCACGGCTTGAACATTCCTACATCGGGATCATGGGAAAGACCATTGAGCCGGTGATTCGCCCGTTGGGTTACGACTGGAAGATTGGTATTTCGCTGATTTCCTCGTTTGCTGCCAGAGAGGTCTTCGTCGGGTCGATGGCAACAATCTACGCGGTGCGCGACGATGGAGAAAGCGAGTTGCCATTGATTGAGAAAATGCGTGAAGAACGCAATGCTGAAGGGCAACCGGTTTACTCGCTGGCATCAGGAGTTTCATTAATGGTATTTTATGTGTTTGCCATGCAGTGTATGGCTACCCTTGCCATTGTGAAGCGGGAAACGAAAAGTTGGAAATGGCCTTTCATCCAAATCGGATATATGGGGGCATTGGCCTATCTTGGAGCCTGGATCACATTTACAATTTTGAAATAATGCAAACAGTTCTGGTAGTAATAACCGTTTCAGGAGCACTCGCTTACCTTGGTTGGTTGGTCTATAAACGCTTCTTTTCCACGGAAACGAAGTGCGAGGGCTGTTCGGTAGGAAAATTATCTCAGAAATAAACATTGTTGGATTCCTACATTTGTTAATATTTTTCTAGCGCTCGTACTTAACGTTTTAATGATTCTTGTTTATTAGCAAGCTATTTATTTTCAGAAATAAACAGGGTGATTTGAAAATAAACTCATTTTAGGCCTTGGTGTTAATTTTCTAAAACATAGAAGGGGTTTAATTATTCACTCACAGTTGAATTTTGTTCATCAGAATGTGTGAATTGAAAGATGGTTGAGTGAATCACCCTTCGCAGCGGCAACTTCTGACGTCATTAATTATGCACGCCTAGCAGTTTGCAACCATTTATACTACTACTTTAAAACTCGCTGCTATGAAAAATCCTACTCAACTCATTGGTTTTGTACTGATGCTATTTTCTTCATCAGTATTCGCTCAAACAGTTTTTGAAATTACTACTCCCGGTCCTGGAACCTGGACCGTTCCCTGCGGGGTTACCTCGATCACCGTCGACGTGTATGGCGGCGGCGGCGGCGGTGGCGGAGCGAACTCTTTCGGCCAGGCCGGCGGTGGTGGTGGAGCCGGAGGATGGGCACAATGGACATTTGTGGTCGTTCCCGGAAGCACCTTTAACTATACGGTTGGCGCCGGTGGAAACGGAGGAGGCCCCGCAGGGAATGGTGCCGCAGGAAGTCAGTCGAACTGGGACGGTGGAATTCTGTTTGCGCTTGGTGGAGCCGGCGGTTTCTGTGAAAACAATGGTGGCGGCGGCGGAGCCGGCGGTACGGCTTCTGCGTGGGCTACCAATGCAACCGGGGGTAACGGAACAAATGGTCTTGCCGGAGGTGGCGGGAGCGCTGTCGGGGGAATTGGAGGTAACAACTTCGGTCCGTTGGGTGGAACCGGAGGATCGGGAGGTACGGTTGGAAACAACGGCGCCAACGGCGGAATTTACGGCGCCGGCGGTGGTGGCGGTGGAGGTAAATTCTTCGGATCTAACACGCGCGGTGGTGACGGAGCAAATGGAGCCATCGTATTGACTTACACCTCTACAGATACACAACCGGCTGCGGGACCAGATCAAAGTGATTGCAGTGGAAACTTCACACTGGCAGCCAACTCGCCTGACCCGGGATACACTGCGGTTTGGTCACTGGTTTCGGGTACGGCAACCATTGTTACTCCTGCAAGCCCTACGTCTACGGTTACTGGAATTCCACCTGGGACTTGTGCAACGCTGCGTTGGTCGTTCAGTAAGCCGGGATGCGCTACGGTTTACGATGAGATCAACTTGTGTGCACCGATTACACGAACGTTGTTTGTTGGAAATGACTGTAACAATGCCGGCTATGACGAGCAAAACAACTTCCTGCACGGAGCAGGTGTAGATGTAGGACTTCCAATGAATTCCATCAGCCCGGGAGATTATCCGTGTGCCGGTTCCGATTTGGGACAAAATGCTTTCTGGGTTGATTTTAATTCGGTGAATAACACCACGCTTACGTTTAGCAATGCGGGACCGGTCCCACTTGATTACACTCTTTTTTCGGGAACTTGTGGAAGTAAGGTGTACGTATCCTGTAATACGGCAGCGGCGGGAGGTAGTGTTGCTGTACCGGTAACGGCTAACACGAACTATATGGTCATGATTACCGGAGCCGGCGCGAATGACCCTACTCAAGCATACCTGTGTATAACGGGAGCAAATATCTATATGCCTTCGAACGACAACTGCGTGAATGCCTTCGCTCTTCCTACGGGTGTGAATGTAGAACTTTCGAATTCGAATGCAACGGTCGATCTCAACAATACGCTTTGTTCCGGAACAACAGAAAACAATATCTGGTTGTACTGGGTGGCAGATTTTACAGGTACAGCCTATCTGAATCTTCAGAATCAGGATTGTATCATGAATGACGGAATGCAGATGTCCGTATTTAATGCGGACGCAAATTGTCCAACTTCATCTTCTACCTGTATTCTGTACATCAATCCGGCAAATAACAACGACTTTTTCGGGAGTTTCCCAGCAGTGGCCGGTTCTACGTATTACATCCAATTGGATGGTTATGCAGGAACCGGCTGCTCTTTTGACTTCTGCATTACACCGTTCAATGGTGTGGCATGTAATACGCTTACCACGCTGCCTGTTGACCTGCTTTCGTTTACCGCAGATCTGCGCGATAATACAGTAGAGTTGCAGTGGAGTACGGCTTCCGAATCGAATAGTGATTACTTCATCATTGATCGCAGTATCAACGGAGAAGAGTGGGTGGAGATATCCAATGTGAAAGCAAGCGGATTCTCAACCGTACCAAGGTATTACGGAACGTATGATTACAGCATTCGTGAATCCGGGACGTACTATTATCGTCTCACACAGGTGGATTTCGATGGCAAATACATGTCATATTCGCCGGTGGCGGTGAACTACAGTGGTTCGGATAAAGAGATTGTGCGTATCGTGAACATCATGGGCGAGGATGTTGACCGCACGTACAATGGAATCAAGATCTACGTGTACAGTGATGGTACATCCGAAAAGATCGTAAGCGTCCATAACTAACTATTGCTGAATATGAATGAAAAAGGCGGTCATTGACCGCCTTTTTTATATCACATTATTTTTTACTTCCCTTTAGGCACATGGCGGTCGGTAAACTTTTCCGCTGTTTTGTTCCAGTTGTCGATAAGCTCTGCACGCTTTGAATTCGATTCTTCGTTGGACTTGTTGTACTTTTCGACAGCTTTGTTCACCGCATTCACGGCATTGTTGAACTGGTCAACGTCTTCTTGCGTACGGTTTTTTTCCTTGATCTGATCAAAAGCTGCTTTGGTTTTCTGGAACGTTTCGTTGGCCTCCAGGTAGTCCAGTGCGGCCTGAGCGCCGTCTTCTGCTTCACGTTGATAAAAATTCAGAAGCTGACGCGTTGCAGTAATCATGGCGGGATCACCTTCGTACTTTGTAACCGTATCCAGTTTTTCAAGACCTTCTGTTACAGTGGCCATCAATGCATTACGATTTTGTTCGATGGCGGCGATATCGTTCCGACCAATTGCGTCCATCAGGTAGGCTTCCTGCTTGTAGGATTTGAAGAAGATCAGGTAAACTGCATTGTAATGATCGTACACCTTATTGGCGACATCCATTTTTTGACTCAGCTTACTTTCCGATTCGATGATTGTGACGTTATTTTCCTCTGCAAAAGCGCGGTGCTCCCGGTCGATCATGTCTCCGGCAGCTTTGAGTTTATCGTTGGCCAGCTCTCGTGCCAGCATATAGGCTTCCATGTCGTCGTACGATTGTTCTGCCACAGCTTCCATATCCACGATCTTCGCGTAGTCTTCACGCAGTACAATATCAATAAGTGAGAAGTACTGAACAACCGAATCTTTGTAACGGGCATTTCCCTGGAAGTCTTTGGCGTTCTTCGCTTTTTTAAGCGCTGCTTGCGTAGCGGTGATCAATTCAGCCCGGCGTTTTTCAACTTTTCGGGCGCTTCGTCCATGGGAAACGGAACGGGTGTAATCCCACATGTTTTCCTGGATGGTCAGATACTCTGAAGAAAAGTAATCCATGTATTCGCCGGGATTTGAAGTATTCTGGCCCATGGATACGACTGCAAAAAGCAGCATGACAATGGTTGAGATTGTTTTCATCGGATATGATTTGTTTTAAAAGTAAAGATTATTGCCTGAGCTCGATGAAGTGCGACATTATTTTGTAGGACTCGTTGAGTTCCAGGTCCTTTCCAAGGTTTTCGAGAAAACGTGTGTTGTAACGTTCAAGGTAGGGAGAGATGCGCAAAAGATCAGGATCGAACTGGAAGGATCTGGCCTGGTAAGCAAAGCCCAGGTTGTCACGCAATTCCTCGAAGCGTGTATTCAGCCGCTCGATTTCCATATAGTTTTCAATGCTTTTCTTCAGGTCAAGGGAATGGTTGAGTTGATCCGTCAGCAGCTCTATCTTTTCCAGAATGGCCTGTATGGAATCCAGTTGGGGTTGTTCAAGGGAATGGTACCAACTGTCCAATGCCTGGACCGGAATTTTTCCGACTGTCGAAAAGTAGATTTTCTTTTCTACACTATCCAGTGTGATGGCGTGTTGCAATTCTTCTTCCCGGGTGGTCTCGTTGAGAACGAATGGTCGAACTTCAATGTCCGGTTGAACCCCCTTTTTCTGCGCGGAAGATTTGTTGAGACGATACAAACCGATATCGGTTGTCCGGGCATAGCCCCAATTCGGATCTTCTTCGATCCAGCCACTGAGAAATTCAACTTTCGGATCCAGAGAAGTGATGGATTGGCCGGTTGCCTTTCCAAAGGAGGTCTGCCCGACAATAAGTGCACGTTGGTAATCCTGCAGCGTGCCGGCAACAAGTTCCGAAGCCGACGCTGATTCCGAATTGACAAGGATCATCAGTGGGCCGCTGTACATGCTACCACGGTTAAAGTCTTTCATGGAGGCGACCTCTCCGTTTGCTTCTTCGATCAGCAACACCGGTCCGAAATCAATAAAAATACCGACGAGATTTACGGCTTCCCAAAGACTTCCCCCACCATTATCGCGGAGATCGAGGATCAGCCCGTCGACATTGGCCTTCTTCAGTTTGAGAATGGACTTTGCGACGTCATTGGCGCAGCCGAACATGCTCGTGTCTGTCCAGGAGGTATAAAAGTCCGGAAGGGAAATGTAGCCAATCTTTTTTTCGCCGTCCAGCAAAGCAGTTTTGATGATATCATTATCACTGTACACACGACTGCGCACCAATTCTGCTTTCTTTTCCTCGGTGCCGTGTCTCAAAACGATAGTGATACTGTCGCTGCTGAGGGCTGAGAAGAATTCAGACATCTCCGCAGTTGTAGCTTCGCGCGCATCAATGTGCTGTCCGGTCGAGGAGGTGATGGATACAATGCGGTCTTCTTCCTGAATCTCTTCCGAAAACCAGGCGGAACTTCCCGGAAGGATCTCTGTGATCTCCAATTGTCCGTCCAGTGTGGTGCCGTAGGTAATGCCGAAAACAAATTGTGTGGAACTCAATTCCTCCGAAAAATCTTCGTGCATTTCATCGTTGAAGTAGCTCGAATGAGGATCGTAAGCGAGCGTTACCGCATTCAGGTAATACAGTTCGAATTGCTTGTCCAGGCGCTTCAGGGATTTCAAATAATCTTCCAGAACGGTTTTGGTCGATTCCCAGGCTTTTTCCTTCGCCTGTTCAAGTGTTGCATCCTGCGGATAGCTTTTAAAATCGAGCGAAGCAAGGATCTCTTGCTGTAGAAGGTAAAGCACCTGGTTCTTCCAGCGTTTCTTACGTTCTGAAGTATTGGTAGCGTATGTATCGTGTGTCCGGAATTCCGCCGAAGACCCGTAAATATCGGGCATGGTTTTCACTAGTTCCCGGATAAAGGTCTCACTTTCTGCAACCCGTTTGTCGTAGATTTCCATGAAGCGGTTGGCGTACCGGAGTTTTTCGCGGATCAGATCGTCGGCAAGCGAATCGGAAGTGCTTTGAAGCTCCATTACATCGGATGCCTCAAACAACATCTTGTCTTCGTCCAACAGGGCGAGCAACTGCTCGTGAATATCATTTCCGAAGGTTTCGTCGTGCTCGCGTGGCTCCAGGTGATATTTGTCAAAATAATGAACCAGCCGCTGTGCCCGTTTGGTCATTCCATCTGGAAACTGGGCATGTACTGTTGCCGGAAGCAGGAAAAGTAGAAGGAGTAGGCCGTATGCGTGCGGTTTAATCAAAATTGACGCCTTGTTTCTTTAGAAGATTCCGAACGAAAAATGCGAAGAAAGTGAGGTATGCAAAGCAAACAACGGGCACCAGGAAGGAATTCTGAATCCCAACAGTTGCGACGTCGGCCAGTTTTCCCTGCAACGGTGGAATAATGGCTCCACCAAGAATCATCATCACAAGGAAAGCTGATCCCTGCGTTTGCATTTTCCCAAGTCCGCCCAGTGCAAGGGAGAAGATGCACGGCCACATGATCGAACAAAAAAGTCCGCCGCTCAGGAATGCGTACACGGCTACAGTTCCCGAACTGGAAAGCCCGACGATCATGGCGATCACCCCTAAAATACCGAAGACACCGAGGGTCAATGCCGGTTTGTCCTGGGTAACGAAGAACGCGGCGATCTGAATCACCACGCAGATCACGTACCAGTAGAGTGGTGTCACATCATAGCCGGAGAATTTACCAACCGCAAGTACCACACAAAAGGCGATGAGCGGAACGATGAATCGGAGGAACTGTTTGGTCCCTTTTTTCATTTCAAAGGCGCTGATCGCACCTGTCCATCGACCGATCATCAGACTTCCCCAAAACATGGAAATGAAAGGTGCCACTTCCGATGCTCCGTATCCACCGAATTTATCCTGTTTGAGCAATTCTCCGAGATTACTTCCAATGGCGACTTCAACTCCGACATAAACGAAAATGGCCAGCATTCCGAGTGTCAATTGCGGATAACGCATGGCTCCCCAGCCTTCCGGGTTCCTGGAACCTTTAAAGAAGGCAACGAGCAGTCCGATAATTGTGACCGCCAATCCTCCACTCCAGCCAATGATCCGTATTTTTTGTGCGAAGTCTTCCGACCAGTCCAGATTGGATTTGTAGCTATAAAATACCGGGGCAAAGCAAACGACGAGCAGCGCAGTAATGATGCTCAACGTACGAATTGCCTTGTGCGCTTTTTGCTCATCGGTATTGGCATCTTCCTGTGCCATTTTCCCGTCGGGAACCTTTTTTGAGAATCCGAAAAGCAAGGCCACGCCAAGAAAGAGTCCGCCAACACAAGCGTAAAGCAGGATGACTTTTGTCAAACTGAGTGATGCGATCATTTCGTCGTTGATGGCAGCAGCGGAGCCGAAGAGTGCCAGGGAAACAATGAGTGGTCCGATGGCTGTTCCGAAACTGTTGACTGCTCCACCGAGATTGATACGACTGGAGCCGCTTGCTTCATCACCAAGGGCAATCATGAACGGATTGGCAGAAGTTTGCTGCAGGGAAAATCCGAGCGCCACGATGAAAAGTCCGAGCAACATACCTGCAAACATGTTCAGGTAAACCGAAACGATCATGGCGCCAGCACCAAGCGCCGAAAATAACAAACCATAAACAATACTCTTTTTGTATCCCCAGGCGCCAACGAGGTCCTTTCCGCGGGAAGATCCGAAAATGAACAGAGCCAGTGCGCCCAAATAATAGGCACCATAAAAGGCAAAGTCGATCAACTGACTTTGGAACTGATCGAGGTTGAAATAGTGTTTACAGAATGGAATAAATACACTGTTTCCAGCTGCGATGAATCCCCAGAAAAAGAACACGGTGGTAAGGGTTGCAAGCGCACCGTAGTTGGTTTTTTTAGCATGTAAATCAGACATCCTTCGAATTTGAAAGCAAAATAAGCAGAATTATAGAATTCCGGACCGCCTCAGATCAAAACAGTCGATTTTCTGAATTGGGTGGGCGTGGTACCCTTGTAGTGCCTGAATTGTCGATTGAAATTGGATAGATTCCGGAACCCCGAGCGTTCGGAAATTTCCGCGATAGACAGATCGTTGTTTTTCCGGAGCAGGCGACAGGCATGTTCAATCCGGATTTCTGTCAGGAACTGGAAGAATGTTTTGTTGGTGCGCTGTCGAAAGTAACGGCAGAAGGCATTCGGGGTCATATTGGCCACATCCGAGATCTCATCTAAAGTAATATCGGTTTGGAATGCACTGATGGCATGATTCATCACGTTACTCATACGTGTCCCTTCGTCCTCCGTATAGTTTTTGCGGTAAATAAAGGAGGCCAGTGCTTCGGTGCGGCTACGAGAGATCAGCCGCAGGATCTGTAGAAAACCGATGAAGCGTTCCAGGTGGGAAGCCTGCTCCATGTCCAATAACAAATCACTTATTTCATCTGCGTTTTCGAGTACACGAATTCCCGAATCCAGGTGTTGAAACAGTGATTCCAGTTCTTTCAGTTCGATGAGGTCGAAAAAGACCTTTCCGAAGGATTCTTTGCTGAAGAAAAGGGAGCGCATGTGTGAGGGACCGGCCTGTTCATCACTTCGGAACAAATGCGGCAAATGACTGCCTAGAACAATGATGTCGCCCGGAGCATAGCGGGTAATGGTGTCACCAACGACAAGATCGCCCTCTCCTTCCAGGATAACGGAAATCTGGATCTCAGCATGTTGGTGCAGCTTATTGTAGAAAGCAGGACCCTGATCTACCTGGTAGACCAACGCATTATTTTCCGGTTTCGGAATCCTGAACGGAAGTACTTTCATGAATCAATTATACGTAAATTACTCTTTTGGCGATGTAATTCATGTTACGCTTGATAAAATAGTATTAGCTCCGGATAACTTTCCTCACAGGAACGGGAGGCATTCCATTTACCTTTGGTCCGAGAAAAACAACAACCATGAAAGTAAACTGGAGAGGTGTCATGCCTGCGGTTACGACCAAGTTCACTCCAAAGGACGAACTGGACCTTGAGATGTTCGGAAAAAATGTGGAAGCGCAGATTTCAGCAGGTGTTCACGGGATTATTCTCGGAGGAACACTGGGCGAAGCGAGTACCCTGTCGGATGGAGAAAAGGGTTTGCTGATTCGTGAATCAGCACGCATTACACAAGGGAAAATTCCCGTCATCATGAACATTGCTGAGCAATCCACAAGAGGGGCAATTGCGGCAGCGGAGCGGGCAGAAGCGGACGGTGCGAACGGATTGATGATGTTGCCACCGATGCGATACAAGGCCGATGCCCGTGAGACGGTAACGTATTTCAGCGAAGTTGCACGATCAACAGGATTACCAATCATGGTTTACAATAATCCGGTAGACTACGGTATTGAAGTAACGCCGGAGATGTTTGAAGTCTTGTTGAAACTGGAAAATATCCAGGCGGTGAAGGAATCAACGAGGGATGTTTCGAATGTTACGCGCTTACGCACCCGTTTTGGCGACCGGTTATGCATTTTATCCGGTGTGGACACCCTTGCAATGGAAAGTTTGCTGATGGGAGCCGACGGCTGGGTGGCAGGTCTTGTCTGTGCCTTTCCGAAGGAAACAGTGGCCATCTTTGAATTGATCGCGGCAGGTCGGATAGAGGAAGCGCGAGAGATCTATCGCTGGTTTTTACCGCTTTTGGAACTGGATATCAACACGAAACTCGTACAAAACATTAAATTGGCGGAAGTGGCTACCGGTTTGGGAACTGAGCATGTACGGGCACCAAGGTTGCCACTGGTGGGTGAGGAGCGTGCAAAGGTACTTTCCATCATCGAAGAAGGATTGAAAACACGTCCGGTTTTGCCGGATTACAAAAACAGGAAGGATGATTAGCGGAAAGAATTTTATTGGATATACATCATCGGCGGAAGGATTGGTACAGTTCCGGACGTTTAACCCGATGACCAATGCTTCCAATCCCTGGGTGATGACAGAGGCTACAACCGATGAGATTTTTCGGGCAACGAGCCTTGCCTGGTCAGCATTCAGGGAATATCGGCAAACAAGTCCCGAAAAACGGGCAGGTTTTCTTGAAAGTGTTGCCAACGAGATCGAGGAACTCGGTGAAATGTTGATTGAGACATATTGTGCCGAGTCCGGGCTTCCCGCCGGAAGAGCGCAGGGAGAGTTGACCCGAACCTTGTTCCAGTTGCGATCATTTGCGGCATTGCTTCGGGGAGAACATTGGGTAGAAACATCGGTTGATCATGCCGAGCCGGAGCGCACACCTGTCCCGAAACCGGACCTTCGTAAAACGTACATTCCATTGGGACCGGTTGCTGTATTCGGATCAAGCAATTTTCCGTTAGCGTATTCCACGGCGGGTGGTGATACGGCAAGTGCTTTGGCTGCGGGTTGCCCTGTCATTGTGAAGAGTCACCCAATGCACGCCGGTACAGGCGAATTAGTGGCTTCGGCTGTTCTTCGTGCGGCGAAGGAAAATGGAATGCCCGATGGTGTTTTTTCGAATCTGAACAGTAAGGGCATCGAAGTCGGTGTTCAGCTGGTGAAGAATCCGAATATCAAAGCGGTAGGGTTTACGGGAAGTATTCGTGGCGGACGTGCATTATTTGATCTGGCGGCTCAACGGGAAGAACCGATTCCGGTTTTTGCGGAAATGGGAAGTATCAATCCTGTGGTGATCACACAGGAAGCGCTGAAGCAAAGAGGAGCGCATTGGGCAGCTGCTTATGCTGATTCAATTACGTTGGGGACCGGGCAGTTTTGTACCAATCCCGGGCTGATACTCGCGGTAGAGAGTCCGGAACTGATGGCCTTTTCAGTGGAATTGGCAGATCAGTTGTCGGATAAACCCTCTACCTGTATGTTGCATCCGGATATTCACGCGGCATACGATCGCTTACGTGGGGAGGTCAGTACCCAATCAGGGGTGAATGTCCTTTCCCGGCCAGTGGAGGCTGCTCCGAATTTTGCGGAGCAGACAGTGGCGATGGTGAAGGGAAGTGAATTTCTTGCCAATCCGAAATTGCATCAGGAAGTGTTCGGTCCCTTTTCGGTGATCGTGGAATGCGCGGACATGGACCAGTTGTTACTGATCATCGAACGACTGGAAGGACAATTGACCGGGACACTGATCGCTGAAGAAAATGAACTGGAAAATCTCGGAGCACTGGTCGATGCCATGCAATACCGCGTTGGTCGTCTGATCTTTAACGGTGTTCCGACCGGGGTCGAGGTGTGTCCGTCAATGCAACACGGAGGGCCTTACCCTGCATCAACCGACGCCCGTTTTACGGCTGTGGGAGTACACTCTATTCGTCGCTGGATCAGACCAGTGGCATTTCAGAACTTCCCGAAGACGCTTTTACCGGATGAATTGAAGGAATGAAAAAGATACACGCCACGTTTCGCTGCATTGATGCGCATACCTGCGGAAATCCGGTCAGGGTGGTTGCACAGGGAGGTCCTCAATTGGAGGGAACGACGATGGGGGAAAGGCGACAGCACTTCCTTCGCGAGTATGACTGGATCCGTAAGGGCTTAATGTTCGAGCCGCGCGGACATGACATGATGAGCGGGAGTATTCTTTATCCGCCTTCTGATCCGGCCAATGATGTAGGAATTTTGTTTATCGAAACAAGCGGATGCCTTCCGATGTGTGGTCATGGAACAATTGGGACTGTAACCGTGATGATTCAGGAAGGTCTGGTCGAACCGAAAACTCCCGGACAATTACGACTGGAAACACCGGCGGGCCTCGTGCACGTATCGTATACCATGGAGGGAGATCGGGTGTCTTCGGTGAAGCTGACGAACATTGCTTCTTATTTGGACAAGGAAGGGCTTCAGGTTGAATGTCCGGAGTTGGGAATTTTGACAGTGGATGTCGCGTATGGCGGCAATTTTTACGCAATCATTGATCCGCAGGAACATTTTGCAGGGTTGGAGAACTATACGGCAGATCAATTGATCGCCTGGAGTCGGGTCATTCGAAAACGTTTGAATGAAGCGCATGAATTTCGTCACCCGGAAGATCCGTCTATTAGCGGATTGAGTCATGTTTTATGGACAGGCAAACCTTTGAAAGAGAGTTCTACCGCTCGCAACGCTGTGTTCTATGGTGATAAGGCCATTGATCGGTCTCCTTGTGGAACCGGTACATCGGCGCGGATGGCACAATGGCATGCAAAGGGAATGTTGCAGCCCGGTGATCGATTTGTCCATGAAAGTATCATTGGATCACGTTTCATTGGAACGATCGAATCGGAAACAAGTGTGGCTGGCCGTCCGGCGATTATTCCGGCAATTGAAGGTTGGGCACGTGTTACGGGTTACAATACGATCATCATCGATGAAGATGATCCTTACGCATTTGGCTTTCAGGTGATCTGATGAAACGGGTTGTGATCATAGGAGGAGGGGCGATTGGTTTGTCAACAGCCTATTACCTTTCAAAGGAGGGTCACGAGGTTGTTGTGATCGATGCCGCGGATATGACGGACGGTTGCTCATATGGTAATGCGGGAATGGTGGTACCTTCTCATGTGCTTCCATTGGCTCAACCCGGGATGATTGCCCGTGGAGTTCGTTGGATGTTCGATAGCAGGAGTCCGTTTTATGTCCGTCCGCGATTGAGTCCGGCCTTGCTTTCCTGGGGGTGGCAGTTCTATCGGAACTCGACTCAGGAGCATGTGGAACGTTCCAAAACTGCCTTACGGGACCTCTCACTTTTCAGTAAGGAATTGTATCGTGATCTTGCTTCCCAAACAAATCTTTTTTGGCATGAACAGGGCCTGTTAATGTTGTATCGCAGCGATAAGGTTGGTGAGGAAGAAATGGAGGCGGGGAAGATGGCGCGTGAATTGGGATTGGAGGTGGATTTTCTTTCGGCCTCTGAAGCTGCTGATCTGGAATCGGGATTAAAGCTTGATGTAAAAGGAGCTGTCCATTATCGCAGTGATGCCCATTTGCACCCGGGAAAATTCATGACCTTTCTTAAGCAGGAACTGGAGAAAACGGGAGTTCGTCTGATCAAAAATGCGCGAATCGAACAGCTTCCGGTTCAGGGAAATCGGATCACTGGTATTGGACTAGCGAATGACACACTGGAGGCAGATGAAGTGGTTTTGTGTGCAGGTGCCTGGAGCCCGGAAATCGCCCGTCGTCTGGGCATCCGTATCAGTGTTCTTCCAGGAAAGGGCTATAGTTTTGAGGTTCCTGCGGAGAAAGGTTCTCCCGGAATTCCTTCTATTCTTTGCGAAGGCAAGGTGGCGGTTACTCCGTTGGGTGATACGGTGCGTTTTGGCGGAACGATGGAAATTACGCATACTGCTGATCACCGTTTGAATCGAAGCAGAATTGAGGGAATCGTGAATACGGTCAATACCTTTTATCCGGAACTCCAACTGAAAGCTCCAGATATGTCGAAGGTATGGCATGGCTATCGTCCGTGTACCCCGACGGGTTTACCGATCATTTCGCGAACCGATAAATGGTCAAACCTTGTGATTGCTACAGGGCATGCCATGATGGGACTCAGTCTGGCGCCGGCTACCGGAAAGCTGGTTGAAGAAATGATTTCAGGGAAGCCACTCAGCGTGTCAACCGAACATTTTTCCTTTTGATCTAACGTACCAGAATCTTGTGTACGGACTGTGTTGTTTTAATCAGATAGAAGCCATGGGCCAGATGGCTCAGGTCCAATGATAAGCTTGTTGCATTGCGCGCGACCACCGTCAAAGGAATTTCCATTCCATCGCTGGAAAAGAGTTGTACTTCGTCATTGTCGGAAATGCCATCAATGGCAACGCGATCGCTGGCAGGATTGGGATAGACCATCACCACGGATCCGTCATTGGCTGAGAATTGCAATGAGCGTGTCGCCGAGTAGGAAGTGACTCCATCGAAATCGGTTTGTTTCAGACGATAATAGCAAAGGCCAATCGGCTGGTCGGCATCGGAAAGCCGGTAATTGAGGGTAGACGTAGATGTTCCCGCACCTTCAACCGTGCCGATCACTTCCCAGTTTTCTCCGTCCGCGGATCGTTCAACTGTGAAGTAGTCATTGTTATCTTCGGAAGCAGTTGACCAGTTGAGCAACACTGTGCGATTTCCCATATTGCTCGCATTGAAGGAAAGGAGTTCAATCGGAAGCAAGACTGTGCAGGGCCCGTCAATATTGTCGAGTACGCGGTAACTTGTCCAGGTACGATTGGCGGTGTTGTACAACCAAGCCATTCCGTTGGCCCAGGAAGCACGGAAGCCGGAGTTTGTCACTGCCGTTCCTGGAAGTTGTGACATACCCATGTAGGCACCGGTCGATTTATCAATGAAGTACACCCGTTTGTTCACATAATCAACCAACCCGATCTCATGTCCGCTACAATCGGTATAGAAAACACTATTGTAGTTAAGGTTGGCAGTGCTAACGGGCAGTCCGGTAATTGTGGTGGTTCCAAGAAGTGCATTGCTGGCCCGATCCCTGCGCTGGATGGTTCCGGCGTTGTAATATACGATCTCATTGGCCACACAATCGTAGTCCCCAACGGATTGAGTATTGGGTTGATTCATTCCCGAAAAGACAAGCGTTCCCGTATTGAGGGCGTACCCTGAGCCGTTCAGGTTATACTGCCAGATGCCGAATGCATTGTATCCGTTACTTTCAAGTGTTCCGAGATTAAAATTCCACCAAAGTCCGCGCATGTCGAAGCCTGTACTTGTTTGGTACAAAGGTGATCCGGTACCGTCATAAGTTTCAAGTGGAAATCCGGAATTCCCCGCGATGGCAGCGTAATAGAGGTCCAGGTTCGGATTATAAGCTACTCCTGTAGCATTGGTTCCTCCGGTGGAAACGTAAGTCAGAGTGATTCCGGGACTTGCATTCGGAATAATGGTGCATTGGGCAAGACCGTTTGGAGTGAGAAAAGCGAACAATCCGGGGAAAGTGACAGCGAATGTCAGGTAGGCATACATGATTTTCATTGCGCAGTAGTTGTAGTTTCGATTTGCAGCATAAAATTGCTGTTGCAAAGTTACCGCACTCAGGGAACATACTAAACGTTTAGTATGTTCTTTTTCAGTTTATTATTTCAAAAAGATGTTAGATAACACACTTCACAGGAGACTACCCCGAAAATATATTTGAAAAAATATTCCGTAGGGTGTAACATTTAATGGTACCCGATTGTTTTACCTATAACGCCGAAAGGCTGTTCTGGATTCTAGCTATCACAGAATATTATAAGATTCGAGTGAAAAAAAAAGCCCCGACGATTTCGTCGGGGCTTTTTCATTACTTCTTGTCCGTTTCGTTGACTTGTTCCTGCAGGCGAAGCAGCAAAACTTTCATTTCGTCCAGTTCTTTTTGCTGGCGCTGGATCAACTCGTTTTGTTCTTTCACGGCATTGATCAACATATACGTCATGGCGCCATTGTCTACTCCAAGGTATTCAGTTGTACTGCCATCCTTTTCCTCGTACTTCCAGGTGTTCACCATATACGGCGCCACCTTTTGAAGGTCCTGGGCGATTACACCAACTCCTGTTTCTTCAGGCATTCCCGCCTTTCCGTTGTAGGTGAACCATACCGGCTCAATTCGCAAAAGATCTTCCAGTCCGTTTGTATAAGGGGCAATGTCTTTTTTGAGCCGGCGATCGGAAGTAACTGTCCATACGTTGGAAGTCGGTTTTGCTGCCGAATTGCTTGATAATTCCAATTGATAGGCCGGCAAAGTAGCACCGATCCCAACGTTTCCATTGTGGATCACCAGACGATCTGCCCCCATTTGTTGAAAAGCGATGTCGTCGTCCCAGTCATTGTTATTTGCGATGCGCAACATGGTCGTTTCTCCACTTATGGCGGAGTACTGAATATAAGCTTCGTCACCTCCGCCACCGAATGCGTTATCCGGCCAGCGGATTCCGGCTGCAGTTCCTGTTCCGTATTGCGGCATAATGGCCCCATTATAGACATGGAATTTGGCTTGTGGGATCGCAGTTCCGATTCCTACGCGGTCGTTGCCGGCATCCACAAAGAATTGATTCTGATCGTTGTTGGACTCCACACGGAAATTACGATCGTTGCCTAATTCATTGAAGACAAATTGGGTGTTGGCATCCAGGTCGACCGCCACAGAACCATTTTCATAAACGATGAGGCGTCCGTCGTCTACGTCGTCCACGATTGAGACCAGTGTAGTGCCGCTTGTTGTTCCGTCATTCCAGTACATATCGTTTCCAACATACGTTACTCCGTTATCGCGCACTTCAAACTGATTAACCCCGGCATCCTGAATAATGAAGTCTCCTGTGCTGCTGAGGTTATGCGTGAGGGAATATGCTCCATGATCAATACTTGTATTTTTTGTTAGAGTGCCTCCCAGTTCAATGGCATCATCAGTGGCGTCAACGTTCAATCCATTGATCGCGTTTGCTGTCAGTGTCACAGCCCCGGAGCTTCCACCACCGGTAAGCCCGTCTCCGGCTGTTACGTCCGTAATATCACCATCCGGAATTATAACACTGTTTCCATTTGAAATCGAAAGTGTAGAGCCAGCCAGGGATAACGTTTGAGCATCGGTATTATCAAGGTATCCCGAAAGATCTACTGTACTGCCACTGGTAATGGACAGGTTGTTTCCTGAAAGTGAGATGTCCTGGATTTCGTTGGTTGGGTCGGCATCCGCATCGTCCACGTCATCTCCATCGGCGATATCGGCGGGAATATTTGGAAGAGTGGTCCAGTCCTGTAATTCGTTGGTCGGGTCCGCATCGGCGTCATCCACGTTATCGATTGCAGCACTACCGGCTGTTTTCGCATATAGGGCATACGGCACGCTCATCAGTTGAGACGTCCCCATTGCCACATAGCTGGTGCCGCCACTAACGTCAATGGCAGTTTCTATGAAGTATGGACCGTTCCCCCAATCAAT
The DNA here is from genome assembly GCA_050300995.1 of Crocinitomicaceae bacterium. Classification (GTDB taxonomy): domain Bacteria; phylum Bacteroidota; class Bacteroidia; order Flavobacteriales_D; family Crocinitomicaceae; genus UBA4466. Next base: position 19,755 of record JBNKYR010000028.1, read on the forward strand.
CAGGGTGAAATCATCTGTGGTGGTTCCCGTTCCGATTTCCAGATTCACAATTCCATAGGAATTTGTAGTGGGAGAGAAGGTTTCTGTGTAAACAGCCGTTCCGGTGGCAGAACCCTGCAGCACCGTAAGCTGAACGCCAACCGGCTGGTTGCCGAGGATCGTTCCGGTTGAATTGCGCACCACAGCCTGGTATTTAAAACCTTCTGGTGCCTGGCCAAAGGCCGTGATTGTACCAAGCAGACAAGCTACTGCTAGAAATAATTTTTTCATGGTAAATGATTTAGTGTCCGGGAATTCCGGGTCTATTGGTGTTTAACAAGTTTAAAGGTCTTCAATGCCTGGTTTTCCGCATTCGTCAGAACCAATTGATAAGCTCCCGGAGCAAGGGATTCTACCTTAAGCAGTGTGAGTTCGTCTTGTAACGTTCCGCTTTCGATGAGGCGCCCCGATGCATCTGTTAACGCATACTGAAGGACTGTAAACTCCTGAACGGAGATGTGCAATTCGGAACCCACCGGATTGGGGTAAACAGCAGCTTCCATTTTAGGAGCATTGTCATCGACTCCAAGAAAATTCCAATGTGTTTGATGAAAGCCCTGGGTCAGATCGTTACTGCCATTTGTGACTGTGTTGATGACTACTTCTCCGATGGTGAAGTCGACGGAACCGTTGGCATTTGAATAGGAATCCCCCTGCGTGGAAACTACTTCCTGGGAAATCCCGGGAAAAAGTATACCGAGCAGCAGAACGGTTAAATAGTTTTTCATGGTTGTATTTTGCGGGTCAGTTAGTTAGTGCTTAGACCAAGATAGCTAAATTTTCCCACAGCACACAGGGATTGCGCCGGATAATGTCGTTGTAGCCGGATAGGTGGCTGAGGTTTTTACTCTGCAACTTTCAGAGCGGAACCATGGATCGGACAGTAATTCCAGTTACCGTTCATTATTTCGCCGTCTACCGGACATTTCTTTTTAGGCATCAGGGAACTGAAGGGTGTTTTCCATTCATAGAATTCACCGGCCATTTCAAGGGACACCGCTCCGTTTTTGTGAGGATCAAAGGCGCGACCACGATCGGTCTCATCCTTAAAAACGAAGAAGTGCAGGTTCTCGCCCAGATTCCCCATGATGTTTTTCAGGATCGGTTGAAAGAGGGAGATCAGCGTGCGGACGTCCGAATTAAGTTGGGAGGAGAGCAATGGGGAATACGTCTTGCCATCGTTGCCGGTTAGTTTCATCCCAAGTCGTAACTCTTCTTCCGATTTGTAGGTAACACCGCCAAAAGTTCCCATTTTCCCATCAACTGCCGCAATAATGGTGTACGGTCTGAGCAGGTCGAGGAATTCCTTTTTTTCTGAAGCCGAGATCGACGGATCGTTGTCGAGTGTCATTTCCCAGAATTCGATCGGGATCCACCAAACGAAGCGCATGGCATCCTGATCGCCCGGAGAAAGCTGTGAGTCCTCCATGAAGGTCTCGTAATCGATGTTCGAATATTGCGCAAAAACCGGAACGGTCAGGATCGCAAACAGCAGTAGGAAAAGTGTCTTCATAAATCGGTTGAATGAATGCTAAAGATATGGATTTCCCGGAAAAAGAACATACAAAAAACCCTCCCGCTGAATGGAGCGGGAGGGTTTTGATACATGAAAACTGTGCGCCTGAAAACGACCTAAAACTTTCTAAAACTAAAACTTGCACTTATGAAAAAAATGCCAGGCGCTTCGTCATGTATTAGCTATCGGGATTTAACACTCCCGATACCGTCTTTTTGAATATTCTTGTGTTGAGGGTCTCCTTTATAATGAACATCCCCAACTCCTGAGAAATCAATATCGATTGTTTCCTGGGCGTACACTTTTGTGTCGCCAACCCCCGATTGATCGAGGTTTACTTCGCGTGCCACGAGTTCATAGGTGTCTACATCTCCAACTCCTGAACAATCCAGTGATATTTTGTCCACTTTTCCTTTCAGTGTGATATTACCGACGCCATTGTAATCCATTTCAATGCTGGAGTAATTCACTTCAAGGGCCACATCTCCCACACCTGAAACATCCATGATAAATTTCTTCCCCTGCAGGGCATTCTTTGATTTGACATCGCCGATTCCCTGAACATCGACACGCGAAAGTGATTTTACGGTTACATGGACGATCATTTTCGTCGGTTTTTTGATGTTCACTTTGCAGTCAGAGCTGATGGAAAGTACTTCACCCTTATTTTCCGTAACGATATACTGGACCAGGTTGTCATCTGCTTCCACACGCACGGACTCGTGATCGCCTTGTGTGATAAATACATCAAAGATGCCGGTAACTTCCATTTCTTTGAATGGCTTCACTTCACGATCTTCACTGATCACTTTCCCACTGCCCTCCACTGTTTTTCGTTTCCCGTCATCACAGAAGATGACCGGTGCAACACCAGCCGGCCTGGAAGGTTCCACCTTAAGCGGAGCCATGGCAATGATCGGTGGTTCCACTTCCAGGAGCATTGTTTCCATGATTCGTGGAGCAATCACTACCGTTGGTGGTGCGGGTGCTACCGGAGAAACAGGTGGAACCGGTACAACTACTTCAGGTTCCGGGGTTTCTGAAAGATTTACTTCCAGCGTATCGTCCTGTTGAAATACCACAGGAACATGTTCAATTTCCCGGGTTTCTATATTAACCGGGGTGATAGATGCATTTTTTTCTGCTTCCGGGGAGGCACCGAACATTGTCACTCCAACAACGGTAATACCTGCGGCTCCCAATACACTTCCTAACATAAGCAATGATTTTTTAGCAATGAGTAATTTGAGTTTGGCGGCGATTCCCAACACACCCGCACCTGCGGCCGCGGCCGTTCCAACCCATGCTGTCACTTCCTCTACGGTTGTTTGCGCTGGCGCAGTGCGCGCTTCGGCAAACAGGCGGTTCAATTCCTGATGTGTCATAAGTTCACCTCCTTTTCTTTAATGACATCCGCACTCAATATTTCAAGCAATGCCTGTCTTCCTCGTGCCAGCCGTTGTTTTACGGCGGAGATCCCTGCTTTTTGAAGGTCAGCGATTTCCGAAATGGAAAATCCTGAGATTTCAAAGAGTACAAGTGCCTCCCGTTGTGCTTCCGGAAGTTTTGACATTGCCGCATAAAGTGTGTGCATGTCGTCGTTGCGATCCGCTCGTGTAGAGCGATCCTCAACCTGTAGCGAAACCTCATCATCTTTCAGATGAAGCATTCGTTGCTTTTTGTTGGTATTGGCCAATACCCGGATACATATCCCAAAGAGAAAATGAAGGAAGGCTTTCGGACTTTCGAGTTTGTGGAACTTTTCAAAGGCAATGACGATCGTATCGTGCATGAGATCCTTGTAATCGATGTCACCATACACCCGTGCTCTGCAAAAGCGCTCGAAATTTTCGTGCACAGGTGTGTACAATGCCATGAATTGGTCCTTCTTGTCTGTGGTTCCTTCCATTTCGTTTCTCTGTACCGTAGATGTACTGAGTTGAAGGAAAGTTACATGGACCCCCTGATTTTTTTCAAAAAAATGTGAGCAACGGTAATTAACGGATGACGTTCACGTGGCCTGTCTGAGACATACGCTCGTCATTCTTAAGCACTTTGAACTCAATTCGCCAGATATACGTGCCGCCTTGTACAAGCTTACCATTGTACGTTCCATCCCATCCGATAGAGGCATCATTCGACTCCCAGATCACTTCTCCCCAACGATCGAAAATGAGCAGGTTGAAATCATACGGATCAAAACCGGAGGCAAACACTGGCTTGAAAGTTTGATTAAACTGATCACCGTCCGGTGTAAAACTGTTCGGGATGAAATAGATCAATCCTTCCTCAATGATCACTGGTTTGCAGACCTCATCGACGCATCCGTATTCATTATACGCCATCAGACACACAATGTAACCCGTGTCCAGAAATGCATACGTGTGTGCCGGATTCACTTCCGTGCTTCCGCTTCCGTCTCCGAAATCCCACACGTAATCCGTAGCATTGAGAGAAGTATTGGTGAACTGATATTCCGGATCAAATACGTCAACAACGTCCGGCGTAAAACCGAAGTCAGCCACCGGATCATCCACAACGCAGATCATTTCAGGGACGCTCAGCGCACTGGTACATCCGTTGCTTGTCACGGTGAAAGTGATGTCGTAACAGCCAAGATCAACAAAAGTATGTGTTACGTTTCCACAGGATGCGGTCTGTTGTCCGTCACCGAAATCCCAAAGACAATCTGTTCCCTGCGGCGTTGAGGTATTCACAAAGGTGACTTCCAGCGGTGAACACCCTGCCGTAGTGCTCGGGAGGAATGTTACGGCCGGGACAGGGTTCACGGTTACCGTAACGGTATCACTTGCCGAAGGAGTAGTACAACCATCCGTAAGCGTTACAATGTAGTCGGTTGTTACGGTCGGGGTCACGTTGAGTACCATGCCGGTGCCGAGATTGTTGCCGCTCCCATCCTGCCAGGTATAGTTGAGATTACCATCTCCACCGCTTCCATTTGACGTAAATACTA
>JBNKYR010000029.1:0-23678 GCA_050300995.1 Crocinitomicaceae bacterium
TCGTTAAATGCTTTGGCCGTGTTAGCCGCATCCTGGCCAGTCATACTGTCAACAACAAACAACGTCTCAACCGGATCTACTGCCTGGTGCAGACGCCTGATCTCGGCCATCATATCCTCATCGATATGCAAACGACCGGCGGTATCGACGATCACGACATTAAAGCCCTTGCTCTTCGCATATTGAACAGCGGCCTGTGCAATGGCCACCGGATTCTTTTCTTCCTTATTTGAGAAAACTTCGATCCCCAACTGCTCGCCAAGAACATGCAACTGATCGATCGCCGCAGGACGGTAAACGTCGCAGGCAACGAGTAAAGGATTCTTCCCCTTCTTTTTCTTCAGGTAGTTCGCCAGTTTTCCTGAGAAAGTGGTTTTACCTGATCCTTGCAAACCGGACATCAGAACGATTCCCGGATTTCCCTTAATGTCGATCTCGGACTCGTTCCCTCCCATCAATTCTACCAACTCCTCGTGGCAGATCTTGATCATCAACTGACCCGGGGAGATCGAATTCAATACATTCTGCCCCAGCGCCTTCTCCTTCACCGTATTGGTAAACTCCTTCGCTGTTTTGAAGTTAACGTCGGCATCAAGCAAAGCTCTTCGAACTTCTTTAAGGGTTTCCGCCACGTTGATCTCAGAGATCTGTCCTTGTCCCTTCAGTACTTTAAAGGCTCTCTCAAACTTTTCCGTTAAATTTTCAAACATATTTTTTCAACTTTTCGGGGCTACAAAATTAAGAAAAAAAGCACGTTGACCGCGACCAATCATCCACTTTAGGATAGAATCAAATGACGAAAGGCTCCGGATAACGTTCACGAAAAAAACAGGGTCGTTCACCGGCTTTTATCCTGAGTTCACCCGATTCCCGCTTTGGCATAGCTTCACTCTGCTTAATTTGCGGCAACACTAACTATATAAACAATGAAACCAAACCTTATCTCCTCCCTTTTTATCGGGGGCCTGTTTGCACTCATCACCTCTTGTGGAGAAGGCACTAAAACCGACGAAACAACGGATGAAAGCCCGTGCAGCGGAAAAAATGATGTATTTCTACAAATTGAGAAATACGGTTACCAGTTCGATTCTACCTATACATTCAACGGTGAATTTCATGTAACCCGCTCCGAATGGACCCTGGTAAACGATAGCACTGCCGAACTGAGCCTCTACAATTTCGAATTGGGGGCTGCTTCATCTGACAACAATCTGCAGGTAAAAGTGGAATTGCATGCACAACACGGAAAAAAGATCGAAGCCGGTGTTTATCCTTATATGGAATATAGCAGTGATTTGTGGTCCAAAACCACGATCATTTCACCGAAAGGAACTGTTTACTTCAACTGGCTGGCAGGAATGCCTAAACAAGGTCATGTTGAATTGAAATACGCAGACAAGGATGTTGCCTGCGGAACATTCGCGCTGAATGTTGACAAACAGGACCGCGTTAGCATCGGGCACGTCGTGCTCAACGGAGAATTTGTAAACCAATAATCACAGATATAACCTAATCTACACCAGGGGGCGTGAGCATTTTGTTCACGCCTTTTTTTGTTCCCCTTTTTCCTCCGTGGGAATGCGGGCGATCTTGATGCCGAAATAGCCATAGATGATCGTCATGATCGGGCTGATCCAGTTGAAGAAACAATACAAAGCATATTCACCGGTCGCTACACCCAACACTGCAGATTGAGTGGCGCCACAGGTATTCCATGGTACCAGTACCGATGTTACCGTTCCGGAATCCTCCAGTGTCCGGCTCAGGTTTTGCGGCGCCAGTCCACGATCGCGGTAGGTGTCGGCAAACATTCGTCCCGGAACAACGATCGCGAGGTACTGATCCGAAGCCGTGGCATTGAAGAAAATACAGGTGCCGGCCGTTGTCGCAATTAACGATCCGGTCGACTTCACAAACGATACGATGCTTCGTGTGAGCTTCTGTAACAATCCACACGCTTCCATCAGTCCTCCGAAAATCATCGCACAAATGATCAGCCAAATCGTATTCATCATGCCTTCCATGCCTCGCGTGGAAAGCAATCGTGCCATTTCATGCTCTTCATCAAGAATACTCACGGAACCAAACATCGCGTCCATGGATGCTTTATATGAAGCGTAGAGATAATCCCCACTCACGGTAGATACCTGCTCAATGATCTTTGGCTGGAAGATGATCGCCGCAATAGCTCCGAGCAAGGTTCCGATGAAAAGCGCCGGAATAGCATCCACTTTCTTGATGATGAGGAAGATTACGATCAGCGGAACCACAAAGAGAACCGGAGAAATGTAGAATCTGGATTCAATGGTTTGCAGAATGGAATCCACACCGGCCACATCCGTTTTTGTTCCAACCGTAAATCCAAGGATCAGAAAGATGATCAGTGTCAACGATATCGACGGAATCGTGGTGAGCGTCATATAACGGATATGCGTAAACAGGTCTGTTCCGGCCATTGCAGGCGCCAGATTGGTTGTATCCGACAACGGCGACATCTTATCCCCGAAATAGGCTCCGGAAATGATTGCTCCGGCGACCATTCCCTGATGAATCCCCAACACGGTTCCGATCCCCAACAGCGCCAAACCAACTGTAGCTACTGTGCTCCATGAACTTCCGGTAGCCAGGGCCACGATCGCGCTCACAGCACAAGCCGCAAAAAGGAAGATCGTTGGGTTCATGATCTTCAATCCGTAATAGATCATCGTGGGAACAATTCCCGAAATCATCCAGGTTCCAGCCAGTGCCCCGATCAGCAAAAGAATGATCAGCGCAGGTAGCGACGCTCTAATACTCCTAACGATTCCTTTCTGTAATTCTTCCCAGGTGTACTTCAGTCGCAGACCGATGAGTGCCGCTATCGCCCCGCCGATCAACAATGCGATCTGATTCGGGCCGTAAGTGGCGTCTTCACCATAGATTTTCACATTCAAAACCAACATCACCACCAACACAAGGATAGGCGCAAGGGCGATCAAAAACGGAGCAGATTTTTTTTCAGAAGTCATTCCAGTTCTTTTGATGAGAGGTGCTCAAAAGTAAGCAATTAATTCAAGCCTTCCGTTTCTTCGGGCGATAGAAGAGCAGCAACAATACCGGCAACAAGGTGATGTCGGCGATCAGTGCCACGAAGAGTGTAATGCACATCAGCACACCCAGGTACAGTGTTCCCAGAAAGTCGGAAAAAATGAGCAAAAGAAAGCCTGCACAAAGGATCAGGGTAGTCAGGATCATCGCCTTGCCAGTAGTCAGATAGCTCCGTTTTAGTGCATACAGTTTCCCCTTGCCTTTCAATAATTCATATTTGAACTTCCCGAGGAAATGGATCGTATCGTCGACAGCTATTCCGAATGCAATGGTAAAGATGATCGCCGTGCTGGTCTTCAATTCGATTCCGGCAAAGCCCATCAAACCTGCAATAAAAAGAAGCGGAAAAAGGTTCGTGACCATCGTAATGAGCACAATTGTAAAGGAACGATAGATCAAGCCAATGATCAATGCTACAATCAACACGGAAACACCCAACCCACGAATCAGACTGATCGCCAGATATTTCAGGTTTTTGTCTACCAGATGCGCCGTACCGGTGAGATGGAATTCCATATCGCCGCCTTGATTGTGTTTCTTCAAATACCTGAAGAGCGCCTCATTTTTTGCTGTTACCGCCTGATTCCCGATGTCCGGTACATTTCCACTGATCCTGGCGATACTTTCGGTCGTGTCAATGACGGTGTTCAGCAAGGTTCCCTGCTCCGCCATGCGCAACTTGCGCCGGAATGAACGGATCTTCTTTGCCGAAGAAGGAAGTTCATAGTATTCTTTTTTACCGGAATGCGACGAGCGGTTGGCTACTTTCAATACCGTCACCAACGACGTCTTGACTGTTACACCGTATTCCTTTCGCAAGTACTGTTCAATGGAATCCATTTGTTGCAGGAACTCCTGATCCCACACCGTTTTGGCAGTGTCTTTCTGAATAACAACCAACTCGAAAGCTCGTACACCACCGTATTCCTTATCAATAAAATTGAAATCCGACTTCAAAGGTTCATCATCCCGCAGGTCATCCAACAGGTAATTGTCCGAACGGATCAACAGAACCCCACCAATGCTTACCAAAGTAAAAATGAGCGTCAGGATCAGCACCAATTTTCTGTAATGCATGATCCGTACAAAACCGGTCACCAGGAACTTCTCCCAGAAGTGGCCCTTCCCCTTCTTGCGCACATAAGCCGGACCAGGAAAGAAATAGAACATCACCGGCAGCATCGTGAACGTAAGCACGAAAGCCAGAAGCACGCCAAAGCCCATCACCAACCCAAATACCTGAATCGGCTCGATCCGCACAAAGTAAAGTGAAAAGAAACCGATTGCCGTGGTCACCGACGTAAGCAATGTTGCCAGCCCTACTTCCTTTACAGCAGTAGTAATTGCCTGAAACGTATTGTTCGTGACACGCAAAGCATCCAGGTACCTCGACACCAAATGGATCACATCGGACATCGACACCACAAACATGATGGTGGGCAATACGGTAAGAATGATGTTGATCGGTGCGTTGAAAATACCCATTCCGCCCAGTACCCAGACCATGGATGACACAATGATCAGCTGCGGAATGAGAATCCCCCAAATCGAACGGAAAGCGATGAGAAGAAAGACCACAATGAGAAAGGCACTCATTCCCACAAAGAAGATCATCTCGACCATCATTTTGTCGATGTAGTACTTCTGCTGCAGGGTTCGTCCACCGATCCGGACTTTCTCAAAGTCATAACGATCCATGACCTTCCCGATATCAATGACGAGTTGATCACTTTTCTTTTTCGAGAGGTAATCCGTATGCTTCAGAAAAATGCACAACGAGCCTCCATGTTCGGAAACAAGTGTATTGACCAGTTCCTGATTCTTGAACACCCTCAGCGAATCACGCTTCGGATCAAAATCATTGAAATCAATGTACGGTTTGGACGATGTAATTCCGTTCGGAAAAATGAAAAACTCGGATTGATTGGTCAGTGAAACCACTTTTTCCACGTTATCAACCTTTTCGAGATCATGCGTCAGTTTATCAACCTCCTGAAGGAAGCCACGATCAAAAACACCTTTCTTACGTTCAACGGCGATCAGCAGGAAGTCGTTTTCCGAATTGAATTTCTCACGGAATTCCATGAAGAAAGCCGTTTCGTCGTCCTTTGGAAAAAACTTCTCAAAGTCGTAATCAAAGCGTACATCCGTAATCCTGTAGCCCAGATACGCTGTAAGCAGCACAAATATGATCAGTGCGAACCATATGTATTTCCGAAATGTACTTTCTCCAACCATTTTATGACAGGTCTCGTCTTGGTGGTATCAAAGATAACCGCTTTACCAGATGTGCGTATCGAATGTACTCACTTTTGACGATGAACGGCAATTTTATTAAGTTTGAACAAATAATTATAACGATGAAAAAAACCTTACTATTTGGACTGCTTTCCCTGACCTTTTACAGCACCGCTCAAATGACTCAGGCGAATGAACCGACAATTTCAACTGTAAACACCATGTATCTCTGCGATTCGTTCGCAACAAATTATGCAGGTATTACCGGTCCTGCCGTAACATGGGATTACAGCAACGTTGCGGGATATGCCGGACAAACGCGTGATGTATCGGTCCTTGACCCGTCAACAACCACGTATGCATCCGATTTTGCCAGTTCTACGTTTGCGATCCAGGTAGGAAACAACCTTGTGACATACTATAGCTCGACATCTTCTGAGCGCTCTTCTCAAGGTTTCGTGTTTTCTGAGCCTTCACTCGGAGACGTAATCGCAAAATTTGATACCGACAATGAAATCGTAGCGACATATCCGTTTGCTTACGGTAGTTCAGTGGATGATGCTTTCGCTGGAAACCTTGATTACATGGGAGGATCAACAACTCCGGCTACCGGTATGGGGCACTCATCGATTGACGGAGCCGGAACTTTGATGTTGCCGGGAACAACGCTGAACGGCGTAATCCGTCTTAAGCAAATTGATACTTCATGGGCAACGATTACCGTTCCATTCCCAATTGGCGATGTAGAATTCATTCGTGAGCAGTATGAGTATTATGATTACACCGTAAGTAACCTTCCGGTATTCATTCACTCTACAATCACTGTGCAAAACGTAGGTGCTACGAACCCGATCTCTTCCCAGTCACTTGTACTCTCTTATTACGCACCAACACAAGGGGTTGGTCTTAACGAACTGAGCAACCTGAATTTCTCGGTATATCCGAACCCTGCTACCGAGCAGGTAACATTCTCCGGAAATTTCAGCGATGCTACCGAGCTTGAAATCATTGACCAGACAGGTCGCGTGGTATTGTCTACCCAGCTTTCTAACGGGCAGTCAGTATCAGTAGCAGATCTGAACAGCGGAATGTACATTGTACGCATCGCTGACAACGGTCAGGTTTCAACCACTACACTTGTGAAAAAATAATTCTCCTAGCGAAGGATTGTGAAAACCTCCCGAAAACGGGAGGTTTTTTTATTTCCCGATGAACCGATTTCCATTGAGGTGTTACAAATGGGGGTAAATCTTGTTATATTCGGGCAACAATACGCTTATGAGGTTATTATCTACGCTGGTTTTCTTCCTCCTCACCTTCTCGGCTTTCAGCCAGATCAATGAAGACCTGACACCTGAAGAGCGGGCGTACCTCTACCATGTAGTAAAGAAGAGCCCGATCCTCAACAACAATTTCGGACGTTATTTCGATTACAAGGGACCGGAAATCACTTTCGCCAACAAACAGATCAATTACGATTCCATTGAGTTGATGATCATCAATCATCCTGAACTGCTGGTGATTCGTAAAGGTGAGATCGCAAAATCACCCAAGGGACTGATCGCAGAAGCTGCCAACAAAATGGCTGTTTGGGAATTGAATAAAGTCCTTCTGGCAAAGCGGAACTCTCCCAAAGACCTGAAGCAGTATAGCAACGAATATGCCCGTTTCGAGACTTTATTATTGGAAAAGCTTCCTCCGAATGCAACGAAAACAGTAGACGGTAAAACGGTACCGCACAACCGTATTGACCAGGTTCTGAACCCCAGCCTGACCTTCGATGAGAAATTTACCCAGCTTGAGTCCATGCGTTTTCTGGATCAAAACGATCAATATGTAACACTTCAGGCGATCAATTATGCGGTGAACGGGTATGTTCAGGAGCGAAGTTTTGAGATTTTTCACGCCCTTGGCGGTACCTGCGATCAATTCTCCAATGTACTGGTTGCGGCCGGTGATGGCAGTAGTACCAGCGGACTTCTCGAAGAGCGTGAGAAAGATGAAAAAGGTCGTTGGAACAAAGGACTTCCGAAAGCAGTCGGACTTTTCCCCTACCAGGTAAAGCTGGAAGAACACGAAACCGGAAAGGAATTTACTACGATCGACGGGGCCCGTTATAAGAAAATGGAAACGGTGATTGAACCGGCCCGTTATACAGTGAGCAATTTCAAAACAGCCGGCAACAACAAATACACAAATGCTCATTTCGACGTGTGGGGCTACAATACGGAAAAACAGACCACTGTCGTGATCGAAAAGAACGGACTGAACTATCATCTATTCGGTTCGGAAGAAACACGTTTTCTGTCTCCGGATTCCTCATTTGGAAAAGGCACTACTTTTCAGGCAGTCATCAATGACCTTGAGTTTAACAAGATCGCAAAGCTGCACGAAAACATCTACGGAAAGAAGGGCTACGATCACTGGATCGAATACAACCAGAAAAAGAAGGATGGCACCGAGTTAAAAATTGAAAAGCGGGAAAAAGAATATTCCGATCTGGGTTATTCCCCGATCACGACCTCTAAAAAGGTTCCACACAGCGTTAAAAAATCCAAACGAAAGGCAATCAAAAGCAATACGGTAACTCCCAACGGAACGCCCAAAACAAAAACAAACTCAAACCGCAAGGAGCGTAAGAGCCTCCAAAACGAGATCGTTCATCTCTATGGATTATTCGAAGCCTACAAGCGTAAGATCGCAGAACTGGAAAAAGAAAAAGAGGAGGCCATTGACCTCATGGCAACCTACCAGCGAAAACTGGACATCTACAAGCAAATTATGGGAATTCGGTGGGCATCGTACGAAGAAAAGGACGGCCTGTACATTTTCGAAGATTCCACCACGTTCGATATCCTGACACAGGAATTCCGCTTTAAACCGAGCGCCGAAGTCGAAGACTTTGAAGTCCGCCTGATCGCGATCCCTGAGTCCTCCATTTCGAAATCTGCAGACGAAGTGATGCTACATATCAATGTAATGGATGCCGAACCGCATTACGATGCCCGAATCAACCTCGGACTGGAAGATGTGTTCGCTTCTGACAAATGGGAATTAAGCCAACCATTGTTTACACAGGATGACAGCGTGGCGCTGATGGTCTTTTTCGAGGCATTGCAGGACCGGAAGACGCCTTTTGAGATCATTGCACGCGGGCAGGGTGTTGGTGAATGGAACGGAGTGCAAACCGTCAAAGACATGACACCAAAAGAACTCAACTCCTATCCGGGAAATGCCTCCGTAACCAAATACGATTCGACATTCGTGCGTTTGCGAAAGTCCGAAGTACTCATTCATTTGGATCGATCCATCATTTTGACAGTCAACTCATTTACAGATCCCGTACGCTCTTCCATCACTGTTCCCGAAGGAGATCTTCAATCAGCGATGAGCAAGTACAAACTAAGTAAGAACGACATTCTGAGCGCCTATCGAACGGCAGCTATTTTAAGAGCCCTGAAACAAGAGATCAATGTCCTTGCCGGAAAATATCTGTCACGTGAGAATGCAAGTGTCGTAATTGATCGTTTCAATAAGGAATGGGAAAAGATTCGCGTGAGTGTTGGGCCTACCAGCTTTAAGATTTCGACGCTGTAAAAAACTCATCCGCGAAATTAACGAGGAAGGCGGTTTCTGTTGCACGGGTCAGTGCCGTGTATAACCAGCGATAATAGCCGGCGTCCAGCATATCTTTGTGCACATACCCCTGATCAATAAAAACCTGACTCCACTGTCCACCCTGAGACTTGTGACAGGTTACCGCATACGCATATTTCACCTGGAGTGCGTTAAAATACGGATCAGCAAGGATTGCATCATAACGCTGCTTCTTGTTGGCCAGATGCGCATAATCCCTCTCAACCGCAAAGAAGAGTTCTTTCATGCGTTCACGCGACATCGAAGGAGCCTCGCTTGTAAGTGACTCTGTGTGCATGATCAGTTCAACATCCCCTACTTCCTTGTAATCTACGAAACGAACGATTGCATGCACGAATTCAAAACCATACATTTCTTCGGTTTTCAGAATGCGTACCAGCCGCATCATTTCTCCGTTGGCAATGAATCCCATACGTGTATCGTCGCCCATCCAGAAATAATTGTTTCGGACGACCATCAGCAGATCTCCATGACACAGCAATTCCTCGTACCAGAGAATACGGCTTCGAATCTGCTGGTTGTAGGCATTCGCCTGTTTGTTCGAACGTGTGATCACAATGGTTTCGTCCTGTCCGAAACGATCGTAGGCACGCTCCAGCTCATCTTGCAGCTCCATTCCACTCAAACGTCGCAAATCTCCTCCCGGACGCAAATCCAGACGCGGATAATCTTCCCATTCCGTATTGCGAAGCAAAGTAGCATTGCGAAGAATTTCAGAATCGAGACTCTGCCGCAAAACCTCCTGCAACATGTATTCCTCGACGGACAATTCCGGGTAGTGATTTCGAAGGTATTCCCCATTCAGCGCCGGCGAATGATCACTGCCCACAGGTGGCAACTGCCCCGCATCTCCCAACAGGATCAATCGACAGTTTACTCCCGAATACACGTATTCCATTACATCGTCCAGAAGATTCCGGGCACTTACCATCCCATCCTTCGTAAGGGTATAATCTCCGATCATGGAAGCCTCATCGATGATGATAACTGCATTGCGGTGAAGATTAGGCTGAAGACTTAGTCCGGACGAAATATCCACTTTTGACTTCCGGCGATAGATTTGTTTGTGGATCGTGAAAGCATCCCTTCCCGCCTTCTGACCGAAGACTTTTGCGGCACGACCGGTGGGCGCGAGCAAAACCGTTCGAACCTTGAAATGTGTCAGTGCTTTTACATAAGCCGCCAACACGGAAGTCTTTCCCGTACCGGCATACCCTTTAATTACCAACAACTGTCGCCCTTCATTTCTCCGGGTAAATGCTTCAAGCCGTTCAAACAAACGCTCTTGCTCCCCCGTAGGAGTAAGTCCGAAAGAGGCCTGTAAAATATTATGAAAAGATGAATCAGACATGGATAACCTCGCTCTACTAAAGTAAGCAAGAATTCGGGATGGCAGCCATTGAGTGAAAGGTTTAAAAAAACTATTCTGTGGAATCCCGTAGAATCGAAAAAATTGTAGTTTTGTTAAACTCAAAATCGTAAACAGCTTTTAATTATGACAGGTTCGTTCTCTGTTCTTTTAAAGAAATACTCCGTCCCCCTTATCCTTTTCGTTCTTGCAATGGGAATGCTCATCGTAGGGATCAAGCAAAACCAGGACTCAACGTTCATGATTTCCGCAATAATGATGTTTGCTGCTGCAGGGATCAGTATTCTGTACAGTTCAGGGAAGTTTAAACCGATGCTGGCGATGATCATTGGTGTTGTAGCCGGACTCGCAGCCATCTACATTCTTTATATCTCGTACAACAGCGTATCGGATACCAATACGTACAACAAGAATTACGAGAAATGTAAATTGCTTGCGCTTCAAAACCTCGAAGACATCCGCTATGTGCAGAAAGCTTATGCTGAACAAAACGGAACTTACATCGGTGATTGGGACAAGTTTGTTGATTTTGTGAAGAACGGGAAAGTTCCTTTTGTAGATGCGCAAGGTGTTGTGCCTTCACGTAAGATCACTACGGAAGAGCGTGACTATCTCTATCATGATAACCGTCCGATCGACGTAAACATGACAGAAGATGAAGCATACAAATTGTCCAAATGGACTGCTGGACCTAACTGGCAGGCGGATTTCGCAAATTTCCGTCGTGATACCTTGATGGTAAGCCTTCTCGAAACAAAATTCCTGTCGCGTTCTTACCGTGAGAACCGTGAAAAAATGGGCTTCTACGATTTCAATCCGGACTCATTACCGATCATCCCGTTCACCAAGAAAGAATGGATGCTCGAAACACTTGATTCCATTAATGTCAACGACGTGAAATACCCGGCAATAAAGGTAAGCGGAAAGATTCCGTTTGCGCGTATTCAGGGTCAGAACAACGACGAAGAGGAAATGTACTTCGGATCGTTGACCACTCCGGATCTTGACGGCTCCTGGGAGAACGAATAAAGTATGTCCGGAAAACACCTGGCAATTGAGGCAACGGCTGGACACCTGCGCTTCATTACCTTGCTGAACGGCCGTCTTCTTCACAGTGAAACGCTTGAGCTTCCTGGCGATGAACATTCTGTTTCTTCGTCGCTTGATCAATTTATTCGTGAACATCCAACCATTGACACATCCAGTGATGAAGTAACTCTTTCATGGGCGTCTCAGCGTAGTACGCTTGTTCCGAATGCCGTGTTTACGGATACTTCGGCGGAAGAGATTTTTCGTCTGTGCTACGGGAGCGATCACGATCTTTCCATGGTTGATTATAACCGCCTGTCGGAACACGGCGTTATCCATGTTTTTGAAATGCCGCTGTGGCTGAAACGCTATTTTGTACTGAAATTTCCACGGATCATCGTTCAACACGAAGGAAGCCACGTGCTCCGCAAAGTGATGCAATCGGCCTTTTACGTGAAGGCCACATTGGTACTGCACGCCGATTACTTCTTTCTGACCATTGTAAAACACAATCAACTGGAATTTTTCGGAACCTTCAGTTGTCAATCGCCGGATGATGTGGTCTACCACCTCGTTTTCGCCCTTCAGCAAAAAGAACTCCTGAACGAACGAGGCAGTATTGAGATCATCAGCGGATGTGATGCTCCTGAGAACTTCGCCAAAGAAATCAGTGAAGCGCTTCCCAGAATCGGAGATCTGAAACAAATGGAAATCAGGATCCCAGAGGCGTTTCTGGCCGAATCACAGTTGTTGTGCGTATAATCCGGGGAAAATACAAAACACGGTACTATCCCGTTCCCAAAGGTTTTCCATCAAGACCAACAACCGACTTTGCCAAAGAAGGACTCTTCAATATTCTGGAACATCAATACCTCGACGAAGGAATGGAGATCCTTGACCTTTGCGCAGGCACCGGCAGCATTACCTTTGAATTCCTTTCACGCGAAAACGGACATGTGACAGCTGTCGATCAGCACTCCCTGTGTCTTCGGCATCTTTTGAAGATGGCAAAACAATTCGGCTGCGAAGAGGAACTTACGACGGTAAAATCCGACGTTCTCAAGTTCGTTTCGAATACACCCCAGCAATTCGACCTTATTTTTGCTGATCCCCCGTACAACTTTAAGCATTATGACGAGTTGGTCCGGATAATTTTCGAACGTCAACTTCTGACAGAAAACGGTGTCATGGTACTTGAACATGGTAAAGAAATCAACCCGGAAAGCATAACGCATTTTCAATTTATGCGTACATATGGTAACGTGCACTTCAGTTTTTTTGAGTATACTCACGAAGAATGAATAGAAAAGCCCTCTTTCCCGGATCGTTCGATCCTTTCACCAAAGGCCACGAAATTGTGGTACGAAAAAGCCTTGCCCTGTTCGACGAAGTAGTGATTGGCGTCGGAGTAAACTCTTCCAAAGCTTATTTGTTTTCACTGGAGAAACGGATGGCGCATATTGCTGCTCTCTTTAGCGATGAACCAAGGGTTTCCGTACAATCGTTTCAAACATTAACCGTCAACTTCTGCAAAGAGATCGACGCATCATTTATCATTCGTGGCTTGCGTGATTCCAAGGATTTTCAATACGAAAAATCCATTGCTCACATGAACGAAGCGATCTCCGGAATCGAAACGGTTTTCTTCCTGACCGCACAACAGTATTCTGCCATCAATTCGACCATTATCCGGGAAATTTATCGAAACGGAGGTCCTATTGATAAGTTTGTAACCAACCCGGACCTCCTCGTTTAAGCATAAAGAGTGGTACAAAAAATGTACATGCCGAAAACCAGAACAAACATTGTCGTCATGCGCCTTATTTCTTTCTTGTCCATTATCCTTTTCTCCTCTGCCCTCTTCGGTCAGCGTGTAAGCATCCTTGGATATGCTCCCACATACACCGGAAAGACGGTCAAAGCTTACGATATTGAAGATTACTTTTCCGGAAAGGAACGATTGATTGCCACGAGTACCGTACAAGCCGACAGCCTGTTTTCGCTGACATTTGACATTTCGGAAGTCCGCAAGATCGTGATCCGGTCCGGCAACAACCATGGTTTCATACTTGTTGAACCAAATGCATCTTACCGCATCTATTTCCCGGAAAGAGACAAATACACGCCCTACCGACCAACCGGCAATGAAGTAGAACTGGCTTTTTTGGACCTCGACAGCACAGACATCAATTACAAAGTGCTCTCTTTCCAGCGATGGGTAGATCATTTTCTTGGGAACAACTACCATCTGCACTCGGTGGATGCAAAAGAATTCATGACGAACCTCGACAAGTTCAAGGCCAACGTGGAAAAAGCCTATAAAGAAGATACGAGCATCTATCTGAAGGCGCATGTCCGATTTACGCTGGCCGGACTCGACAATATCCCGAATGCCGCCGAACGAAATCGTTTTGAAAAATACGATTTCTATCTCCGAAACACACCGGTGTATTACAACTGCGAAACATACATGACCTACGTCAGCGATTTCTACCAGAAATTACTTCCGCGCCTTTCCAACGAAGCAAATCAGGCGGTATACGATGGAATCCTTCGAAGCAGTCCGACACTCATCATGCATGCCCTGGGAACCGAATATACATTGAGCAATATACAATTGCGTGAACTGGTCATGATCAAAACGCTTTCGGAAGCTTTCCACGATGATGAATTTCCTCAAACCAACATCCTTACGGTACTGGACAGTTTGTCGCAGCGTGCGATCTTTAAGCAGCACCGGGTGATTGCCGCCAACATTCGCAATAAACTCACGGAACTCGTTCCGGGAGGAAAAGCTCCTGACTTTGTATTGCTCCAGGAAGGTTCGGAAACAAAAACACTGTACAATTTTGCAGGAAAGCACGTGTACCTTCATTTCATGGACCCGGAGAGCCTGAATAGCAGGAAAGAACTTCCTCTTCTGAAAGAACTTCATCAAAACTACGCACCTTACATTCATTTTGTCACTGTTTACAAAGAACAGGATCTTTCCGAGGAAGGCTTAAAAGCCATTCGTTCACTTGATTGGGACGTTTACGGATTGTCGGAGTCAAATGCCATTTGGGACAGGTACAGGATTGAATCCTACCCACAATATACACTCATAGATGCAGCCGGATATGTCGTGGCAAGTCCTTCGTTGGGACCTACTCCGAACGGTGAATACAAAACCATCGATGAAACCTTCTTCCATATCAAAAAGGCGATCGACGAATCCCATTAGTTCATGTGCATTTGTTAGCTTTGCAAATCAAAGCTTGCAACATGCTTTTTAATCTCTCCGAAATAAATGAGCTCATCCGCTCACGTCGCACCATCTACCCGGAACAGTATACGGACCGTAAAGTTCATCGGGAACAGATTGAAGTGATCCTGAACAACGCGCAATGGGCTCCAACACATGGCAATACCCAACCGTGGAGATTTAAAGTCTTCATGGAGGATGGTCGCGAAAAACTCAGCGACTTTCTCGGCAAAACATATCTTGCACTAACACCAACAGAGCAACAGAACGATGCCAAGCTGGCCAAGCTGATGACGCGTCCGATGAAATCTTCGGTAGTAATCGCCGTTTGTATGGAACGACAGGCCGAAGAAAAGATCATGGAGCTGGAAGAGATCGAAGCAGTGGCCTGCGCCATTCAGAACATGCACCTTACATGTACCGCCTATGGGCTGGGAGGTTTTTGGGCCACGCCAAAACTCATTTACTCACAGGAAATGAATGAATTCCTCGGAATCGGCCCAAAGGACAAATGCCTGGGACTTTTCTATATCGGCTACCCTTCCATCGAATGGCCCAAAGCACATCGTAAACCAATTGAATACACGACAGAATGGATAACCCGGTAGATAATATCGTTGACCTGGGCTTTGTCAATTATGTCAGACACCCGACAAACCCCGATTACGTGGTTTATCGTTTTGCCGATGTAAACCGTGCTGATTCATTCGAAGAAGCCCTGAAAGAAGCCGGCATCGAGTATGAACGTGATCAACTCGTCAAAAAAACAGTAACGTATCACCTGATCGGAATTCACAAGAACGATTATAAGCATACCGTAAAGATCAACTTTCATGTAGAGGCAAAACATAAGAAACCGTTGATCCCATACAAAGCGTTCCGTTACTTTCTGATCGCTTTTTCGATTGCCGCATTGACATTAGCCGGTATCGGTTATTGCAAACAACAGGAAAAACTCACTTCATTCAATCACAATACCCCTTCAGTCAATACCTCTGATACGGTCGAAGAATAATTTGTTACTTCGCTACATGCAAGTGAAATATACTATCATCACCCTTTTTCTTGTACTCGCATTCGGAACGCTGGCACAAGACTCGAAAAAAAGCCCGAAGAAAGAGCGGGTTCCTTCCTACTTCGGCCTTCAGGTTCGCCCGGTATTTCCTACCCGCTTCATCGGGAGCCCAACGCTGAACCTCAATACCGCAGACAGTGATCCGCTTTACGTTACGACAACGTTGCGACAGAAAATGGGATATTCTTTCGGTGCAACGGTGCGCGCAGGACTCACAAAACTCATCGCACTGGAAACCGGAATAAACTTCACTCAGCGGAACTTTGACATTGACATGGCCCTGCCCGATTCTTCGATCTACGGTTCAAATGATTTGTCATTCATCAGCTATGACATTCCGATCAATGCGCTGTTTTATATCCGACTCGCCGACCAATGGTACATGAATGCTTCCCTCGGGGTTGCAATGAGCTTTTCCCCGACAAACGTGCAGGCAGAAACCAATCCGAGAAGTGTCCATTTTTTCCGGCAGACCGGTCTCGTGGACAGCAAAGTAGGTTTCGACCTCAATGCCAATATCGGCTTTGAATTCCGGACCGAAAAAAGCGGCTTTTTCTACCTCGGTGGGTCGGGCCGTGTTCCTTTCAAACCGATCTTCACCCTGCTTTCGGAACACCACTACCAGGGGTATGCAACGTATATCTATGGCGACGTGGATGGCTCCTTCCTTTCCATCGATTTCAAATACTTCTTCCCGAACATCAACAACAAGGGCACACAATTTAAGGGCGGACCAATCGTACAATAGGCTTCTCACCATCTTTAGCCGAAAATCAAGCTTATGCCTTCATCTTCTCAAAAGAAGAATCGGGCGTCATAAAACTCTGGGGGCTCACTTACGAATCATCGTATTATCTCATTCCTGTTCATCAATCGAAATTTTCCCGGTTGTTCCCTGATCCGGAGGACGAAGAAAAATGACCCGAATTCCGAACTTTTGCATGTAGATATTCTGTTAACTTTAAAGACGATTTTTCTTTAAAATAATCTACGCGTATGTACAGAATTCTTGGTTTTGCTGCCGCACTTTTTGCCCCTGTGCTCCTTTTCGGGCAGAACGTCATGACTCCTGAATTATTGATCGAACTGAACCGGGTTTCCCCGATCGGGATCAGCTCCGACGGTGAAAATGTAATTTACCGCATTTCCAATGTGAGCATTGCCGACGATGCCAGTTCCTCGCAATTGTACGTGGTTCCTCTGAATGGTGGTGATGCCCGGGAAATTACCGAATATGCGGACTTCATTCCGGATGATCCGATGGTTTCCGCAGATGGAAAATTCCGTTTGGTAACAGAAGAAGTGAAGATTAAACCGGTGGCGGGCACCGACTTCTACCCGGCGTTGACAAAATCAAATGTCCGGATCTACGATCAATTGAACTATCGCCACTGGGACAAATGGGAAGACGGGGCATACAGCCATGTTTTCATTGAAAATATTGCAACCGGAGAACGCATGGACATCATGGAAGGAGAACCTTATGACTGTCCGCAACAACCATTTGGAGGACCGGAAGATTATTGTTGGTCGCCGGATGGGAAATCGGTATTGTACGTTTGCAAGAAAAAATACGGAACGGAATACGCTGTTAGTACGAATACTGACATTTACAGCTACGACGTCGCAACAGGAAAAACCAGCAATCTTACAATCGGCAATCCGGGATATGATATGCATCCGGTTTTCTCGCCGGATAAACAAACGCTGGCCTGGCTTCGAATGAAACGTGATGGCTACGAATCCGACAAAAACGATATTGTTTGTCTGGTAAAAGGGACCGAGGTCAATCTTACCGAACAATGGGACGGCACAGTAAATGAATTCATCTTCAGCAATGATGGCAAGAAGATCTTCTTTACGGCGCCTGTAGGCGGCACGGTGCAGGTCTTTGTAATTCCGGTTCCTGCTCCCGGAAAAGCCAATTCACTTGAAAAGACAGGGTTGCCCAAACAATTGACCAACGGCGATTTCGATATTCGTGGTATTGTGGGACAATCAGGCAATACGCTGGTGGTCGGTCGCGGAGACATGAATCATGCGACGGAATTGTACACGCTGGACCTGAAAAAGGGCGATATGATGCAGTTGACCCACGCCAACGACGACCTGTATTCATCCATTCGGCTTAGTAACATTGAAAAGCGCATGATCAAAACCACGGATGGAAAAGACATGTTGACCTGGGTGATCTACCCTCCGGATTTCGACCCGGCGAAAAAGTATCCAACCCTGCTCTATTGTCAGGGAGGTCCGCAGGGAGCCTTGAGTCAATTTTATTCGTACCGTTGGAATTTCCAGTTGATGGCGGCAAATGGCTACATCGTGGTGGCCCCTAACCGACGCGGAATGCCGGGGCATGGCGTTGAATGGAATGAACAGATCAGTAAAGATTACGGAGGTCAGAACATGCAGGATTACCTCTCGGCCATTGATGCCCTTGCGAAAGAACCGTATGTGGACAAAGAGCGATTGGGATGTGTCGGAGCCAGCTACGGTGGTTATTCGGCGTATTACCTGGCAGCCATTCATGACGGACGTTTCAAAACATTCATCGCGCACGACGGTATTTTCAACTGGAAGAGCATGTACGGAACTACCGAGGAGCTCTTCTTCGTGAACTGGGACCTCGGAGGTGCCTACTGGGATAAGAAAAATGCCGCGGCACAGAAAAGCCATACCGTGTTCAATCCGGCCGAACGTGTGGAAGACTGGAGTGCACCGATCCTGATCATTCAGGGAGGAAAAGACTTCCGCGTTCCGATTGGTCAGGGACTGGAAGCTTTTCAGGCTGCACAATTACAGGGAATCAAAAGTAAATTGCTTTACTTCCCGGAAGAAAATCACTGGGTGCTCGATTACCAGAACAGCCTGATCTGGCACACCGAGTTTTACAAATGGCTGAAGGAAACACTCTGATCGATGCATTGGTTTAATCTCCTCGTCCTGGCCTGGATCGGCGTTGCGCTGATTGTCTTTTTGGTGCTGGTGGTCACTAAGATCCGTGCGCCATATGGCCGACACACCACCGATCAATGGGGCAAAATGATCTCCAACAACATCGGATGGTTCGTAATGGAACTCCCCGCCTTGCTGATCACACCTGTACTGGCAATTACCGGTCCTTCGCAAAAAGACTGGCTCGCCTGGTTACTGATCGGTTTGTGGCTCACACACTACATCAACCGAACGGTCATCTTCCCGATGCGCATCCGTACAAAAGGCAAACGAATGCCGCTGACGATTGTTTTCAGTGCGATGTTCTTTAACGGAATGAACGGCTTCGTGAACGGGTATTTCCTCGGATACATCTATACTCCGGATCCCGAACGAAGTTTTCTCAGTCCTGAGATTATTGCCGGCCTCGTGATCTTCTTCACCGGAATGACAATCAATCACATGGCAGACAACAAACTGATTTCCCTTCGCAAACAACAATTGGGGTACCAAATTCCCCGTGGATGGCTGTTCGAATATATTTCCTGCCCAAATCATTTCGGTGAGATCATTGAATGGATCGGTTACGCAGTAGTGGCGTGGAATTTACCGGCAGTAAGCTTCGCTGTCTGGACATTCTGCAATTTAGTACCACGGACACTGAACCACCATGCATGGTACCGGGAACATTTTCAGGAGTATCCG
This sequence comes from Crocinitomicaceae bacterium, assembly GCA_050300995.1. Taxonomy (GTDB): domain Bacteria; phylum Bacteroidota; class Bacteroidia; order Flavobacteriales_D; family Crocinitomicaceae; genus UBA4466. Next base: position 19,342 of record JBNKYR010000029.1, read on the forward strand.
CAAAACCGCAGAGCTGTAATTCCCTACCTGTTATGAGTTTTCTCCGGGCAGAATGGCGCAAGCTGGCAATGGCCAATTACGAAGTAGACCCGAAAATTATTTTGCCCCATGTTCCCGCCGGAACAGAACCTGACCTGTGGAATGGCAAATGCTATCTTAGTCTTGTGGGCTTTCTCTTCAAGGATACTCGCCTGAAAGGCGTTAAAATTCCCTTTCACATCAATTTTGAAGAAGTAAACCTGCGTTTTTACGTGAAACGTATTACCGATGAAGGTGAACGCCGCGGTGTTGTCTTTATTCGTGAAATTGTTTCAAAACCCGCACTGACCTTCGTTGCCAATACGGTATACGGTGAACACTATACCACCATGCCTATGCGCTATCACTGGGATTTGACGCAAGGTACACTTGAAGTATCCTACAGCTGGCGCAAAAAAGGTCGCTGGAACAGTATGCTGGTCAAAGCAGAAAACAACGCTCAACCTATCCTGCCCGGTTCGGAGGAAGAATTCATTACGGAACACTATTGGGGATACGCCGCGATCAATGACCGCAAAACCAACGAATACGAGGTGACACACCCACGCTGGGAACATTACCCTGTCATCGATCATACAATCGATGTGGCCTTCGGTGATTGTTACGGACCCGAATTCGATTTTCTTTCCTCACGAAAACCAGATTCCGTGCTACTGGCTGAAGGTTCGGTTATCACGGTAGAATCCAAAAAAACTCTAACTTCGTAACGTAAAAAAAACTTCATGATCCGATCCGTCCTTTTCATTGCTATTCTCGCGCTGCTTGCCTCCTGTAAATACAGTAAACTGGTGATTCATGCCAGCAACGGAAAGTTCAAGATCAAGGAGAACACCAGCATTGCGGTTACCATGAAAGGCGAAGCATATCCTTTTGAAGAAGCCTGCAATTCTACGTGCAAGAGTTGTGATCCGAAACTGGCAGCCGCACGTTGGCTGATCGACAGTCTCCGTACCAATGAGATCGTTCTGCGGTATGAACATACCTTCCGTTACGATACGATCTCGCATGGTGAATACAAATCGCGTTCAGGAAAAGCCCAGCGCACCAATCTGGAACGTGTTATCAACATTGACCGCCGCCCCTGGTACGTGTATAAAATTCCGGTAGATGTGGAACGCAAGACATATTCTTACGATCAACTGGGAACGATTACCTACAGCTACAGACCTGAATGCTATCGTGGATCACCGATCAAGGGAATTTTTGCCAATCCGAACCGGGTCCGAAAGGTTGAAATGGAAGGCGCCGAAATCAACGTGGTCTTTCACTAAATTTACGGCATGAAGCCGACCGTTCCTTCCTCTGTTGCACTGACAGGCACTGACAAATTCATCCTGGCTCTGGAACATCAGCACAAGGTGGAAGGCAGTTCCGGAAACAGTTGTCACTACCTTCTCGAAATGGACGCCGCCTTCGATGCGGAAGTCTTCATTCGTTCTGTCGAAGAAAGTTCACTGATACGTCAGGTAGCGTCGCTTCGGCTCTCCGGAAAGATCTCCAACGCCAATACCTGGAAAAGCGTCACAAACCGCCAAGCGATCATCGAGCAATTGAGTTCCGACGATGAATTTCCTGTTGTTCTGACCGGAACCAAATTCGATTTGCGTAAGGATGCTCTCATTCGCTTCTACCTGGTGAAGCGCAGCGATGGACATTTTGCTATCGTATTTTCCTGGCATCACCTGTTAATGGATGGCTACGGTGCAACCCTTTTTCTGGAACAACTCAATGCAGAAAATCCGGAGTTCGCCGGCAAACGATCAAAAACTCCAGTCAACCGCAAGCACTTTCTCGCAGCCCGAAAAGCGAAAAAATTCATTGATCAAAGTGCAGAAGGACAGATTGCTGCACTGGAAAAACAGCCAGCCAAAAAAGTGCACTCGCAAATCGGCGTGCTACGATTGAGCGCTGAAGAAAGCGCGCTCGTCAAACAAAAAAGTCTGGAACTCAAGTCGCGTTTCGGATGGGGTAATTACCTTTTTGCCAGTGCGGCAAAAGTCGTTCATGAGTTGTTCCTTACGGAAGATCCCCGCGACCTTTGGATCCCCATTCCACAGGATAGTCGTAAGAAAAAGGCCCGTGGACCAATCGTCGGAAACCATCTCTCTTTCCTGTTCTACCGACTCAAATCTGCATTAATTTCGGATAAGGCAGCAACGGTCGCCGACCTTGATGCACAAATGCTCTCGCAAATTCGCGAAAACATTCCTGCCTCCTATGGGCATTTGATGAACTACCTCCGACGTGTTCCTTCCGGGTTGTATTACCGAATGATCAAAGGTCCGAACGGTGCTACCCTTAGTTCCTTCCTGTATACCTATGCACCGGAGCACCCGGCTTCACTTATGCAAATTGCCGGCGGTCGCGTTCAAAGGGCACTTAACATTCCTCCGAATACCTATCCGCCCGGGCTTACATTTGCCATAAACACATTCGGTGATGAACTGCACATTGTTGTGTTGAGCTACACCCATCTTTGCCCGGAAGAAAAAATGGAGCGACTGTTAACCGCACTGAAAACCGAAATCCTTGAACAGCCGTCCTAAAATCGGTCCTGTTTTTGTAATGAACGCCGCAACTCTGAAGACGATTGAGTAAGTTTGTTCCGGTGAAAAATTGGATCATAGCCGCCTGGGTAGTCCTCTGCTGTTCCGTTGTTTACGGACAAAATACTATTGTCAAAGGGCACATCTACGAAGATTCGACGACCACGCCGCTGCCTTTCGCCAAAGTATTTTTTCTTGGAACACAGGCAGGAACAACCTCAGATACAGCCGGATATTTCACGCTCAGTATTCCGGACAAAGCAATTGTTTCGGACACCATCATTGTCTCATACCTCGGCTATATTTCACAGCGAATAGCTGTACAACGCGGTATCGAACAGGAAATTACTGTCCGCCTGCACTCCACACTTTTCGCCGAATTCGATGAAGTTGTGGCCAAAGCAGGGGAAAATCCTGCCTGGCGCTATCTCCGAAAAATTATTGCGCGCAAGGAACAGAACAATCCCGATCAGTACAATTATTACAGCGCCGAGCAATATGCCAAGATCCGTTTTGACCTGAATAATTTCACGGACAAGATCAAGAAGAACATCCTGCTCCGTCCTTTCGATTACATCTGGGACAACACCCAACAAACCGAAGACGGCGTGACCTTTCTTCCGGTCCTGATGACTGAAAAGCACAGCAAACACTACCACCGGAAGACGCCATACGAAGACCGGGCTGTGATCCTGGGTGAAAAAACCACCGGTTTGGCAGGCCCCAAATTGCTGGAGTTCACCAACGACCTCTACGTGACACCGAACATTTACGACAACTTTGTAACCATCCTCGGGAAGTCATTCCCCAGCCCGCTGAACGACAACTACAAAATGAACTACAAGTTCTACCTGGAAGACAGCACCTATCGGGAAGATGGCGTCACCTACAAGATCAGGTTCCTGCCGAAACATCAGCGTGAACTGGGGTTTGTCGGAGAAATGCACATCGACTCGGCCTCCTGGGCAATCAAAGAGATCCATCTGCGCTTTGATGTCATGGCGAACGTGAACTTTGTCCGAAGCTACTACATTACGCAATATTATAGCAAGGTAGACGGCGATCGCTGGATGTTGAGTGAATCGCAGGTAGTCGGAGACTTTACGGTCCTGGAAAACTCCTCTGATCTGACCGGTTTCTTCGGACGAAAGAAGGCCGAATACTACAACTACTCAGTCGATCAACCATTGGACGACGCTCTTTTCAAGGGAATTGAGCCGGAGATTTATGCGGACAGCGCCAAACTGCGCGACGATCATTATTGGGAAACCTTCCGGACAGAAGAACTTAGCAAGGAGGAGCAGATCCTTTATGACGTTACCAAACGTGTTCAAAACGATCCGGCCTTTAAGATCCGAAAGAATCTGATCCTGACTTTTGCTACGGGCTACATTCCGCTCAAAGGAGTTCAGATCGGGAACATCTACGGTTTCTACAGCTACAATACCGTTGAGCATTCCCGCGTAAAATTCGGCATCCGCTCAGACCCGAACAGCGAGTTTCCTTTGACCTACCGTGCTTTTGGCGCCTACGGAACTTTTGACAAACAATGGAAATACGGTGGGGCCCTGGCATGGAACTTCTCAAAAAAAGGCGTCAGCCGGATCGGAGCCTCTTACCAGTACGATATTGAGCAACTCGGCCGAAGTTTCAACCAGATCGATCGTGACCACATTCTTAGTTCCCTCGTGCAGGTAGGTGCCACTGCTTCCAATAATTATGTAACCCGCTTCGAGGGTTACTTCGAACAGA
>JBNKYR010000030.1:0-23394 GCA_050300995.1 Crocinitomicaceae bacterium
CCAATCGACCTGGTTCAGTTTAGAATGAGTGGTTCTTTCGATTTGTACTGAAAGGGTATCGTTAATCATAATTCGATTGTGTGGCGCGAAGATACGGAGAATGTGCGGATTTCCAAACAGGAATTCCAGATTAGCCCGATTATTTATTTCGCTAAATTTGGATTTTTCCAATCCACTTGACGAAGAGCACTGAGATATTAAAAAAATACTGGGGATACGATGAATTCCGCCCGCTTCAGGAGGATATCATTGATAGTGTGATCTACGGTCACGACACCCTTGCTATCTTACCCACCGGTGGAGGGAAGTCCATTTGCTACCAGGTCCCCGGACTTGCGCTGGACGGACTCACCATCGTTGTTTCGCCACTCATCGCCCTGATGGAAGATCAGGTGCGCAATCTTCGTCAACGCGGTGTTTCTGTGGAATTGATCACCAGTGGAATGTCGTACCGGGAGATCGACATCACCCTCGACAACGCCCGGTTCGGAAAAGCATCTTTCCTGTACACATCTCCCGAACGGCTTCAATCCGACCTGTTCATTGAACGATGCAAGCGCATGAACGTTAGCCTGATCGCCGTGGATGAGGCTCATTGCATTTCAGAGTGGGGACACGACTTCCGGCCATCATACCGGCAAATCTCCACCTTGCGTGAATTACATCCGGATGCTCCGGTTATCGCACTTACCGCTTCTGCCACACAACGCGTTCAGGAAGACATCATTGCCCAATTGCACCTGAAGACACCAAAGATCTTCAGTTCCTCTCTCGTGCGTAACAATATCAGTTACCAGGTACGAGCCTCAGAAAACAAACTGGAAGCCATCACTTCTTTCTGCATGAAGAACCGCGAACATTGCGGGATTGTGTATTGTCAAACGCGCAAAAGCGTGAAACACGTGGTTCGTCATCTCCGTGCAGCGGGTTTACAGGCTGGTTTCTACCACGGTGGGTTATCTCCGGAAGACCGGCGCTACATGCTTGAACACTGGATGAGTGACCGCTTGCGAATTATGGTTGCAACCAACGCTTTTGGCATGGGAATCGATAAACCGGACGTACGCTTCGTACTGCATTTCGAAATTCCCGATAACCTGGAAGCCTATTACCAGGAAGCCGGAAGAGCAGGCCGCGACGGGAAAGAAGCCCAGGCCATTGCTTTCTGGGAACAGAAAGATGTTACACAATTGCAGAAGCACCTGGAAGACCGTTACCCGGAAAAAGAGCGTGTAAAACAAATCTACAGTGCACTTTGCAATTACCTGAAGATTGCCATCGGATCCGGAGAACAGGAAAGTTATGATTTCAACATTCAGAAGTTTCATTCCACTTTTTCGCTTCCGATCACCGAAACATACTACGCCCTGAAGATCCTGCAACTGAACGGTAGCATTGACTTCAATGAAAAAGCCTTCCATCCTACCCGTCTGAAGTTTGCCATCGGAAGCTCTGCGCTCTACAAGTTTCAAGTGGCACACGACAGTCTTGCAGCAATGATCACTTTGCTTTCGCGCAGTTATCCGGGAATTTTCGATCGTTTTGTTCGCGTTGACGAAAAGGAACTCGCTAAACGTCTTTCAATTTCAGCCCAGGATTTCAGAAAGCAACTGGAACACCTGGAACAGTATGGTGTGATTGACATCACCTATCAATCGGAGTTGCCGAAAATTACCTTCCTTACACCCCGACCGGCGGACGAGGCAATCCGTATTTCCTTTGACATCTATGATCAACGAAGGAAAGTTGAAGAAGATAAACTGGATGCCATGCTGCGTTATCTCACCGGAGAACAGTGTCGTCAGCAGCTGATCTGTACTTATTTCGGTACAGCGTCCGAACCTTGCGGAAAATGCGATGTATGTCGCTCCAACCAGCGCAACAATCACAGCTACGAAGAACTTGTGCAACTCCTTCCGTCAAAGCTCCCTGCAAGCCTGGACGAACTACACAATCAATTGGGAGTAGATAAAGAAACCCTGCAGCGTGCACTGCATCACCTCCTGCTTGAAGAGCAAATTATCTTTTCAGGAGAGCGCTACGAACAGCTTTAATTTTTAATCATTGACTTCAGTTCATGCACCTCCTGCTGAAGCGTTTTCAGGGATTTAGACAGGTCATTGTCATCCAAACGAACTTCCGGTAACTCGGGAGAAATATAGTTCACGAATTTCCAGATTTCCAGAATATCATTCACGTGAACGAGGTACGGTTCGTAGAAAGGATTGGTGGAGCACAACTGAAAAGATTGTTCTGAACTCAACAGGTTGTGCACGACTTTAAACACAATCCCCTCGTCTTTGGTAATTACCACGCAAGGAGTTCCGCTACGAATTGAAGCCCAGTTCTGCACAAATTCACCCACCACAAACGACCCTTCCACTACGGGCGGCATCGAATCCCCTTTGATGGGAAACGAACGGTATTTCCGATCACGCGAAAGGAACGGCAAATGGAAAGTCGGCAAAACTTTCAGGTAATCCGGATCCGCGTACCCGGCAGTATACCCTGCACTCGCTTTTACCGGCACCAACTCGATCAGGTCTTCGTTCTCATCGTTCACCAGAGAAGTCAGGACGCGCAGGTTCTGCCCCTTTACGTCAGCATGGACTCCTCGATCGATCTTTTCCCAGTCGCTTTCCTTATATTTTTCAAAGTCCTTTCGTACGAGATCGTCGATGGAGACCTTGTAATAGTCACTCAACTGGATCAGAATTTCCAGGTTCGGTTGCGCCACATTATTTTCATAGCCCGAATACGAACTTCTGGTAAGATCAAGCTCATTGGCCACTTCTTCCTGCGATTTCTTCAAACGATTTCGCAACAACTTCAGGTTGGTTCCTATACCCATACCGGACGATTTATGAATTATCTGAGATAAAACTACAGAATTCTTAAAATATAAACAATAAATGTTTAGCTTTTAATCATCACGTGTTTAATCGGCTTGCCTTTCATCCTTGAAAATACGGCAATGTACTTCGCACCGAAAAAGATGATCTGGGAAGTGTAATACACCCATACCAGAATCACCAGCATGGTGCCCGCCATACCGCCGTGTGCCGCGAAGAAATAATTGGTAAGGTAATATTTGATGAGCACCTGCCCTACAAAGAGCAGAAGACTCGTAAGCAAACTTCCGCGCAGCGCAATCTTTCCGGAAACCTTGCCATCGTTCATATACATGAACACAAACCAGAATACGATAATATTCGTTACAATCGGAAGCAAGTGATTGATCAGCCACATCACCGTTCCACTGATCATTTGCAGATCTTTCAGAATATCCATCGCAAACGAAAGAAACAACGATTCGGCGAAATAAATGACCACGATCAGCACAGACCCCGCCACCACAAACAACAGGGCCACCAGGCGACCGACAATATTTCGGACGATCATTTGCCGGCGTGCAAGCTGTTCCGTATCAATGTCGTAAAAGGTGTTCAGGCTCTGACGAAGTGCATTAAAGATCGCCGAGCAGGAAAACAAGAGAGCTATGATTCCTACAACCTGCAGAAAGACTGAACTTTTACTGAAATTCACCTGATCGAGAAAACCAAGAATGGAATCCGCATCGTCCAGTCCGATCCACTCGCACATCAGTTCACTGATCACCGTCCGAACACTTTCTTCCCCGAAGATCATCCCCACATAGGTCACACTCAGATACAGCATCGGAACCAGGGCCAGCATGAAATAATAAGACAAAGCTGCCCCGTGCATCAGTGAGCGCTCACGAAAGAATTCGAGAAAGGTAGACTTTACCAGTGTTTTTCGTTCCTGCCAGTTCATGCTTTTTTCTCAATCCTGATGTCCAAACGACTTTCCAGAGGGGCATCACTTTGTAACAAGAAGATATTTCCGTCTTCTGTTTCTACCTCATTCATCCAACACAGGCCCATGTTTACCGCGGATCTCAAAGTTACCGGAATTCCGGAATCCACCGTCACATATTCATTTGGGCGAAACAGAACCAACTTATCGTTTACCTTCACCTCATTCACCGGCCCCATTAGCTCGGCCTCTTCCCTGCCCGACGGATGAAAGAAAAGCTCCTCCGCAGAAGCCATTCGCTCAATTACACCGTTGCGTAAATGAATGACCTTTTCCGCAAATCCCATCATTTCAGCGCCATCGTGTGACACCAGCACAATGGCAGTTCCGTGAGTTTCATTCAACTCTCGTAAATAGGCCTGAATTTTCCAGCGCAAACGTTGATCAAGGTGCACGAATGGCTCGTCCAGCAACAAAAGACGGGGTTCACATGCCAGGGCTCTTGCCAACGCCAAACGCTGTTGTTCACCACCGGAAAGTTCCAGCGCCTTTTGCTTACGTAAATGGTCCAATTCAACCAAATCCAGAAAAAGTTCGATGAGCTCTGACTGCACATCCTTGTGGCGCGAAAGCACCTTTTCACGAATGTTCTCTTCGACTGTATGATATAGATCCAGGGCAAAATCCTGATTGACCAATTGTATGTCTTCGTGTCCGGGAATCAGCTTTTCCGATGGCCCCGGAAGTCGTTTCCCATCAAACCAAACCTCCCCCACAGTGGTATCCAGTAATCCTGCGGCAATCTTCAGCAAGGAAGTTTTCCCCACTCCGCTTCTGCCGATGATCCCCCAAATCGTCCGTTCCGAAAAGGTTAAATCGATTTCTTTCAGGACCGGGTGGTTCCTCGTAAGCGTTATGCCTCGCAGCTCCAGCATCAGCGGATCAGTTCTTTCGGAAATTCCTGTGCTGCAATATAAATACCCGGTACCGGATTCGACATGGGTTCGTAGTCTCTCAGATAAATGCGCAAGGTAATCGTTTCATCAACCACCTCCTCTTCGAATGAATCCAGGATACTCTCGGAACAACCGACGTACACGCTTTGCTCTCCCGACTTCAACTCAAACAAGCGCATTCCCTTTACATCGTAGCTAAACTCCTCGCCTTCCGGCATGACACCACGAATCGGATAAACAGCCTGCTCGTGCATCACCACCTCTTCCACCGGCGTGGTAATCGATAATTCATCTTCCCATTCATAACGCAGGTTCAATTCCGACTCCTGACCATTGTTGTGCTCATCGGCGTATTCCTGTGAAAAATGGACGTTCAGCAGGTAAAAGTGTACGTGGCAATTCATGAATTCTGTTTGACCTCAAAAATACCAACTTTCGCGACAATTTACCGCGGATGCGATCCGTTGACGCTGCTTTTATTACTTTTGGCGCGCATCATTTCAACCATGGAGATCCGAGAGGTTCAAATAAGAAAGAATAAAGTACAGTCGATCCTGCGCCGACACCCCTGGATCTTTTCGGGTGCGCTGGCTACCGATACCGATCATTTTGAGAACGGAGATCTTGTGCGCGTATACGATCATCACAACCGATTCCTGGCATGCGGTCATTATCAACACGCCACCATTGCCATTCGCGTACTGAGCTTTGAAGACCGTGCCATTGACACCGACTTTTTCCGGGAACGCATCGGACAAGCTGTAGATCTCCGGCGAAAACTCGGGCTTTTCCGGGAAGATAATTCCATCTGTCGTTTGATTCATGGTGAAGGTGATGGACTTCCCGGCCTGATCGTTGACTATTACAACAAAGTCTGTGTGGTCCAGTGTCACAGCATTGGTATGTACCGTTCCCTTGATTTGATCAAAGATGCCCTTCTGGATGCATTTTCCGGCGAGCTTGATGCGATTTACTCAAAATCATCGGATACACTGAAGATCGAAACCGAAGATCAATACCTTTTCGGCAATTGCGCTACACCGCACACCGCGTTGGAAAATGGAGTCAGCTACGCCATTGACTGGATCAACGGTCAGAAAACCGGCTTTTTCATCGATCAGCGTGAAAACCGTGCCTTGCTTGGAAAATACGCACACGGAAAGAAAGTACTGAACACCTTTTGCTATTCCGGAGGTTTCAGCCTTTCCGCACTGAAGAACCATGCCGAGGTCGTCCATTCCCTAGACAGTTCCAGAAAAGCCATCGAACTCACCGATGCAAATATTCTCCTGAACGGTTTTGAAGAGAATCATCGTTCTATTGTAGCCGATGCCATGGAGTACATGAAACAGCTGGAGGAAGATTACGATATTATTGTACTTGACCCACCGGCCTTTGCCAAACACCGCGACAAACGTCACAAAGCGGTGCAGGGATACAAACGATTAAATGCACATACCATCCGTCAGATTAAACCGGGAGGGATCATCTTTACGTTTTCCTGCTCACAAGTCATTGACAAAGTGCTTTTTACCAATACCGTCATCGCCGCTGCCATTGAAGCCGGTCGGAATGTCCGCATCCTTGAGCAATTGCACCAACCTGCCGACCACCCGATTAATGCTTTTCATCCGGAAGGCGAATACCTTAAAGGACTTGTCATCCAGGTAGATTAATGCTCGACTTACGCTACAGATCAATTCTGGCCATGGCCGTACCGCTCATGGGGTCCACCTTCATTCAATCAGTTGTGATGATCACGGATTCCTCGTTTCTGAGTCGGTTCAGCACTGTGGATTTTGATGCGGCCGGAAACGGTGGGTTGCTTTACATTACCTTGTTTATTGCGCTGGTCGGACTGAACGATGGCGCCCAGATTCTCATGGCACGACGAATCGGACAACAAAAGGAAGACGCCCTTGCCCGAATCTTTGGGTCTACCCTTTTGACCAACCTGCTCGTTGCTCTTGGACTTTTTGCACTGATTCGCCTGGTTATACCTCCGGCCGTTGAATGGTACACCGTACACTCCGATGTGGCCGAAGCGGAAATCTCCTTTCTCCGGATCCGTGGATTTGCCGTATTCTTCGGGATTGTTTCCCTGTCCATCTCCGCCTACTTCATGGCCATGGGCAAAACACTCGTGGTACTTCTCAATGCCGCACTTATCGCCTGCTCCAATATTCTCCTGGATTACCTGCTCATTTTCGGGAAGAGCGGTTTTTCTCCAATGGGCATTGAGGGTGCAGCACTGGCCTCCACAATTGCGGATGGCATCGGGATGCTATTTCTGCTAACAGCACTCCTGCTCAGTCCTTCCTTTAAGAAACACCAACTCTTCGGTCACCTTCGTTTCAATTTTCAATCAGTCAAGGAACTCCTTCGACTCAGCAGTCCTATTATTTTGCAGGGCATCATCGCACTTACAACCTGGACTGTTTTCTTTGCCTGGATCGAGCAGCTGGGGAAGCACGAACTTACCGTATCCCAAAACATCCGCTCACTTTACTTTCTGGCCTTCATTCCGATCTGGGGATTCGGCTCAACAACCAAAACCTACATCAGTCAATACATTGGTAAAGGTGATTTTGACAGCATCCGGATTATCATTCGCCGCATCCAACTTCTGACGCTGGCCTTTTTGTTTGTCTTCTTTCATGGCGCCATCTTCTACCCGGAAAAGCTCATCCTGATGATCAACCCGGATCCGGCCTACCTGGAAGACAGCGCCTCCATTCTTCGTTACATTACCGGCTCGGTCTTTATATATGGTATTGGCAGCGTCTATTTTCAAACTATCAACGGAAGCGGAAATACACGGTATACATTTTTTGTAGAACTAATCGCAGTCGCAACCTACCTGATCATGGCCTATCTCCTTATTAAGGTATATAGGGTAGACATTTTCTGGATTTGGTCGGTTGAATATGTTTACTTTGCGAGCATGGCACTTTTCTCGATCGCCTATCTCACATTCTTTAACTGGCAAAAGAAACAAATCTGATGAAGGACTTCAGCATCGTTTTCATGGGGACACCCGAATTCGCAGTGACCATCCTGGACAAACTCTATCGGGCCAACGTGAAGATCAAGGCCGTGATCACCGCACCGGATAAACCTGCAGGTCGTGGACAGAAACTGCACGAGAGTGCCGTAAAGCAATATGCTGTTGAGGCAGGGCTCCACGTAATGCAACCTACCAATCTGAAAGATCCTTCTTTCCTCGGCGAACTGCAGTCGCTCAATGCCGACCTTTTTGTAGTTGTGGCATTTCGCATGCTTCCCGAAGCCGTCTGGGCCATGCCCCCGAAAGGCACCATCAACCTGCACGCATCCCTTCTGCCTCAGTACCGGGGAGCCGCACCAATCAATTGGGCAATCATAAATGGTGAAACAAGTACGGGTGTAACCACCTTCTTTATTGAGCGGGAAATTGACACCGGAAAGATCATTGAGCGATCCGAAGTTTCCATTTCCGAGAATGAAACCGTTGGTGAATTGTATGCGCGCCTGATGGAACTCGGTGCTGAAGTGATGTTGTCCACCGTTCACAAAATTGCGGCAGGCGATGTCGAAGGGATCGATCAGTCCTCCTTCACCGAAGAAGAATTGAAACCCGCACCGAAGATCTTCCGGGAAGATTGCGAGATCGACTTTTCACGACCGGTAGCCGAATTACACAATTTCTGTCGCGGGCTCTCCCCCTACCCGGCTGCATGGTGCACGCTGTACGATACTGCCCGAAGCGAATCAAAGACGTATAAGATCCACGCCACGCGCAAGACCGATATTCCGGTAGACGGATCCTGCGGTGTAAAATCCGATAAACAAGGACTTCTTCTTCCAGCCTCTGATTACTACCTCAGGGTCCTCGAAATTCAACCCGAAGGGAAACGCAAAATGACCTTCTCCGAGTTTTTGGCAGGAAACAGCGTGGATTCCCTCACCACTAAAGGGATTTAGTAAAATTTTGAATTCGGCGATGATTTTGTTTCATTGGTCGAAAACACCTTTAAATACGGCCTTTTCAGGGGTGTTTATCAACAAAATGCTGGTTTTATCCACAAAATAGCCCATTTTTTGGCTCAAAGGCTTGCGTGGCTTGGATATTCCAATATATTTGCTCTGAGAATTTTTAACAAACTAATTAAAAACCAAAACTATGAACAAAGCAGAATTGATTGATGCTATCGCATCTAACGCTGGGATTTCGAAAGCTGATGCAAAGCGTGCATTGGATGCGACAACTGATGCTATTGCAGCATCTTTGAAAAAAGGTGATCGCATTTCGCTTGTTGGATTCGGTTCTTTCTCTGTATCTAAGCGTGCTGCTAGAACTGGTCGTAACCCACAGACTGGAAAAGAAATCAAGATCTCTGCAAAGAACGTTGTACGTTTCAAAGCAGGTTCTGAGCTTTCAGGAAAGGTTAACTAATCTGACCGGTTAAAGAAATTAAGGGAATCGAAAGATTCCCTTTTTTTATTCCCTAATGAGCACGGACAATAAAGTACTGGACGCATTTTACCAGATCATCACGGAAAGTAAGCAGGAGATGTTCGATCGGATTGCTGCCAACCGTACGCGCTACCTTACGGTGGTACTTGAAACCATCATGAAAGATCACAATGCTTCGGCCGTACTTCGTACCTGTGATTGTTTCGGCGTGCAGGATCTGCATGCCATCGAGAAAGGAACCTCCTACGAAATTCAGCGTGAGATCGCCCGTGGCGCGGGAAACTGGGTAGATCTTCACACGTATGCTTCCGGCAAACAACCTACTATCGAATGCCTGCAATCGCTTCGGGACCGTGGTTACCGGATCGTGGCAACTTCTCCCCATGCGGAACAAGACATCAATGACTTAACCGTTGAGGAACCGATTGCCCTGGTATTCGGAACAGAACGCGACGGAATCAGTCCGGAAGCAGAAGCCTTTGCCGATGAACTCGTACGCATTCCGATGTACGGCTTTACGGAAAGCTTCAACATCAGTGTTTCCGTGGCCATCGCTTTGAACATTCTTCGCAACCGGCTTGAACATTCCGAAATCGGTTGGCAATTGACCGAAGCCGAACAAACTGCCCTCAAAATCAAGTGGTCAACGAAGATCGTACGCGACGGAGAGAATGTGGAGAAAGAGCTCCGAAAACGGGTTTTAGAAAAAGAATAATATATTTGTAAACCTAAACTAAGACTTAAAAAAAATAATCGAGAGCTATGGGTAAAGGAGACATGAAATCAAAACGAGGAAAACGAATTCGCGGAACTTATGGGGTAACCCGTAAAAGAAAGGATTCGTCCTCGTCGGCAGTAACTCCTCCAACTAAGAAAGCCGCACCGAAGAAGAAAACAACCGGTGCAGCCAGCGAGACGAAGACTGCCGAAAAGAAAACGACTGCCAAGAAAACAACAACGAAAAAGGCAGCAACCAAAAAAACAGCTTCCAAATCAGAAGAGTAAAATAATGGCTGCCGTTTCGGTGGCCTTTTTTTTTCACTGTAAATTTTATCTAATAACGTTTGAAATGAAACACAACTTCGGAGCCGGACCTTGTATCCTTCCACAATCCGTAATCAAACAGGCGGCAGATGCCGTTCTCGATTTCAATGGTCTTTCCATCCTTGAAATTTCACACCGTAGTGCAGACTTCGTGGCAGTGATGGATGAAGCACGTCAATTGGTCAAAGATGCCCTCAATGTACCTGACGGATATACCGTACTGTTCCTTCAGGGCGGGGCAACCCTCGGCTTTAGCATTGCAGCACTGAATATGATGCGTGCGACCAAAAAAGCAGGATACATTCACACCGGAACCTGGGCGAAAGGTGCCATCGGTGAAGCCAAAGCTGTGGGCATTGATGTAAACGTCTTCGCTTCTTCGGAAGACCGTAACTTCATGTACATCCCGAAAGGATACACGGTTCCTTCGGATGTGGATTTCATTCACTATACTTCGAACAACACTATTTTCGGAACGCAGTTCAAAGAAGCGCCGGCGACTTCCCTGCCGCTTGTTTGCGACATGTCTTCCGATATCTTCTCGAAGCCGGTTGATGTTTCAAAATACGACATGATCTACGCGGGTGCACAGAAAAACCTCGGACCTGCAGGCGCAACGCTCTTTATCGTTAAAGACGACGTGATGGGGCAATCGACTTCTACTTTCATGCCGAAGTACTTGAACCTGAAAGCACATGCCGAAAAGGATTCCATGCTGAACACTCCTCCGGTATTCTCTGTTTATGCAGCAATGCTCAACCTTCGCGACCTGATTGCTTCCGGTGGTGTGAATGCCATGCAGGAACGCAATACCGCGAAAGCCGATCTCCTTTACAATGAAATTGACAGCAACCCGATGTTTACCGGAACTGTTGACACCGAAGATCGTTCTCAAATGAACGTGACCTTCCTGCTTACCGATGAATCGGCTAAAGAAGAATTCGACAAAATGTGGAATGCGGCCGGCATCGTTGGATTGAAAGGACACCGTTCCGTAGGAGGATACCGTGCTTCCATGTATAACGCACTTCCACTGGAGAGCGTGAAGGTATTGACAGACGTAATGAACGAATTCACAAGAACCCGAGGATAATCATGAAAGTATTAGCAAACGACGGCATTTCAAAAGCCGGAATCCAGGCACTTGAAGCAGCCGGATATACTGTTCTCACAGATAAAATTGCACAGGAAAACCTGATCACAGAGATCAACGCCCAGAACATTGAAATTCTGTTGGTGCGCAGCGCCACAACTGTTCGCAAGGACATGATTGATGCCTGCCCGGGTCTGAAACTCATTGGTCGCGGCGGTGTCGGTATGGACAACATTGATGTTCAATACGCACGTGATAACGGACGTACGGTCATCAACACACCAGCTGCATCCAGCCAATCGGTTGCAGAACTGGTACTCGGTCATATGCTGGCTATTTCGCGTTCCCTTCAGGATTCGTACCGCAATATGGCAACCGGCGATTTCAGTACATTGAAAAAGAAATACGGAAAAGGCGTTGAATTACGTGGTAAAAAACTGGCAATCGTTGGTTTCGGACGCATTGGACAAAGCCTTGCTTCTTATGCGATCGGTTGCGGAATGGACGTAACTGCCGTAGATATTTATACAGATCCGTGCAATCTCGAATTGCACCTCGGAAATGGTCTTCAGGCTTCTGTCAGCATCACACCTACCAACGATATGCTTTCTGCAATCAAGGATGCCGATTACATTTCATTGCATGTTCCAAAGCAGGCCGATGGATCTGCCGTGATTGGCCGCGATGAGTTTGCCTCAATGAAAGACGGGGTTCGCCTTGTCAATGCTGCCCGAGGCGGTGTAATTGATGAAGACGCACTGCTTGAAGCCCTGGAAAGCGGTAAAGTTGCAGCTGTTGCTCTCGACGTATTCGAAAACGAACCGAATCCGCGTGCAGACCTGTTGAATCACGAAAAAATTGCCTGTACCCCACACGTGGGAGCTGCAACCGTTGAAGCACAGGACCGTATCGGAACGGAACTCGCGGAGAAGATCATCGAGACTTTCGGACGCAAGTAAGAGGATCAATGGCGAATATCCGTCCTTTTAAGGCGATCAGGCCCGTACGCGATAAAGTACACCTGATGGCCGCCATGCCGCATTATTTCTACAAGCGAAATGTGCTGCGCGCCATTCTCGAAACGAATCCGTTTACGTTTCTGAATATTATTCACCCGGAATTCAAGAGCAAAGTCCGAACCGAGCCGAATTCGAACGAACGCTTTCTTCAGGTGAAGGAAATGTACAGGGAATTCATAGATAAGGGTTACCTCATCCAAGACGGAGTTGAGAGTCTTTACGTGTACCGCCAAACCAAAAATGACCATGAATACCTTGGTGTGATCGGCGGTGCCAGCGTAAAAGAATACAAAGAGGACAAGATCAAAAAGCACGAAGCAACGCTGACATCGCGCGAAAAAATGTTCACGAATTATCTGGACATCGTCGGTTACAATGCCGAGCCCGTGCTCCTTTCCTATACCGGTGAAAAATCGATCAATGCTGTTTTGCAGGACAAGATCGTTGAACGACCGGAATACGAATTCACCACCACTGACCTCAGCAAACATGAACTGTGGGTTCTGACCCCGGAAGAAACTGCCCGGATGCTGAAAGCCTTTGCCAAAGTGAAGGCCATTTACATTGCAGACGGACATCATCGCTCGGCTTCTTCGGCAGGTTTACGGGAATTACGTAACTTACGTGGAGAAAAGCATTTTCCGAACGAGGATTTCTTCCTGGCTTTCTTTGTGGAAGAATCGACCCTGCGCATCCTTGAGTTCAACCGGCTGGTAAAGACCCTGAACGGGCATAGTCGGGAATCGTTCCTGGCAGCGCTGGAAGCATCTTTCGAAATCAAGGCGCTGAGCCGATCGAAGAAACCTTCACGGACGCATGAGATCATTATGTGCCTCGAAAATCAATGGTATCAGCTGGTCTGTAAAGACGCCATTATCCGGGAAGATCATCCGGTAAAATCCCTTGATGCAGAGATTCTTACCGACTTCGTACTCGATCCGATCCTGGGCATCAAGGACCTGAAAGCCGACGAAAACATTGATTTCATCAGTGGTAATTATACGACCGGAGAAATCGGAAAGCGTATCCGCAAGGGCGATTTCACAGTAGGTTTCCTCCTCTACCCTGTGAGTTTCGAAGACGTACGTCGCGTAGCCGATAACAACATGATCATGCCTCCGAAATCCACCTGGGTGGAACCGAAACTGCGAAGTGGTCTAACGATTTATCACCTGAACGAATGATCTGCGAAAATCTTCAACACATCCGATCCCTGCTGCCGGAAGGCGTAACCCTGGTAGCCGTTTCCAAAACCAAACCGGTTAGCGATATCCGCGAAGCGTATGATTGCGGACAGCGCATCTTCGGCGAAAACAAGGTGCAGGAAATGACGGACAAGCACCCACTTCTGCCGGACGACATCGAATGGCACATGATCGGGCACCTGCAAACGAATAAGGTCAAATACATTGCCCCTTTCGTAGCCATGATCCACGGAGTGGACAGCTTTAAATTATTGAAAGAGATCAACAAACAGGCATTGAAGAACGACCGTGTGATTCCCTGCCTCCTTCAATTTCACATCGCCCGGGAAGAAACAAAATTCGGATTGACACTGGACGAAGCCTGCGCCATGCTGGACTCCGAGGAATTTCTTGAGTTGCAAAACGTGACCATCAGCGGAGTTATGGGAATGGCCTCTCTTACCGATGATGAAGAACAGGTGCGCAGCGAGTTCAGAACGCTTGAAGATTACTACATTCTCCTGAAGAACAATTATTTCCGGCTGAACGACAATTTTCAGCATGTTTCTATGGGGATGAGTGGTGATTTCCAGTTGGCTGTGGAAGAAGGCAGCAACATGGTACGTGTCGGGAGTTCCATTTTCGGTGCACGATGAAGAAACTTCTGTTGCCTGTTTTACTGATCACCTTCAGCGCGGCTATTGCGCAGAAGTCGGAGCAGGAAATTCTTGCAGAGCGCGATCAGCATTTTCAGGAATTGAACGATTCAAGCACGCAAATCCTGACACCGGACGAGATTGCCACATTTCAGGGCATCGACTATTTTGACTTCAACCCGGAATTTCAGATTACGGGCAACTTCACCAAAGACATCGGCAAGAAATTCAAAATGCCAACGTCCACTGACCGGCTTCCTGTTTACCGACGCTACGGATATGTCGATTTTGAAGTAAACGGGCAGCAATGTCGCCTTGAGGTTTACCAAAACATGGAACTGCGAAAACTGAAAGAATACAAAGACTATCTCTTCATTCCTTTTCGCGATCAAACATCCGGTGAACTTACCTATGGTGGCGGACGCTATCTTGACGTGACCATTCCCGAAGGAAGCACGCTCCCGATCGACTTCAACCTGGCCTACAATCCTTACTGCGCTTACTCTCACCGCTATTCCTGTCCGATTCCTCCGGAAGCCAATACCCTGAAGGTTTCCATCGAAGCGGGCGAAAAAACTCCACCGGGACATTGATTCGGGTGTAATTTTTGCAGCAAATTGCCTTATATTTGAAGTAATTCCCGGTATATCCATGAAAAAACGTTTACTCTTTTCCCTGTTTCTTCTCGTTTCCTGCCTCACTTTTGCACAACCGTATAAGACCATCAAGCCCTATGCTCCTTACAAATGGATGGTGGGAGTACACTGGACAGTGATCGAAGATGACGGGAATCAACTGGGCGATCTGTTCAATGTGGGCGGATCATGGAATTACCTGTACTATCCAACCCGGATTACGGTTGATCGCTACCTCCGTTATGGTTGGAGTCTGGAAGCTTCGGCGTCCTACATGACTTATTTAGCGGGGAAACGCGTGAATGATACAATCAGCGGCGGAAGCATCTTCTTCTGTGGCGACGTAAATGCAAAATACAGTCTGTACAACTTATACGCTCCACGAGCCCGCTGGATCGAACCTTACTTCACCTTTGGTCTCGGATACACCTTCCGATCAAGTGCAGCCGTTGCACCAAGCATCCCGACCCTTAATCTCGGACTTGGGTTCAACATCTGGTTTCACAAGAATGTCGGACTCCAATTACACACCAACGGAAAACTCGGTCTCTGGCCAGGCTTCTGGGATTCAGGCCTTCACACCAACTATTTTCAACATTCTGCGGGTATTGTGGTTCGCTGGAGTGGCGGAAAGAACAGCAACGGTGATTTCGGCAAGAAGCAGCACAAGTGGACGCGTGAAAACAACCGCTACAAGAAGAAAGGCGGACATTAATCCTTTGTCAAACGTATGAACAATTCCCTGTTCTGACGGGGTGGAATTGAATTGTGACAAGGATCCATTGTGATCTTCCCGAAATATGGTTCGAAATACGTGAGGTATTCTTCCCTGCCCCCTCCGTACGGTGGCCCTCCGTCAAAATCGACGTTAAAAAGAAGTCCGACCAATTTCCCTCCTGGTTTCAGCAATTCTGCTGACTTCCTTGCATATTCGGCCCTCAGTTTCGGATCAATTGCGCAGAACATTGTTTGTTCCAGAATCAGATCGTACGTTCCTTTGTGCGTAAAAAAATCCCCTTGATGAACGTGCGCTTCCGGGAAATCCGGAATCCGGGTTTTCAGTGCATTCAACGGTTCACTACTCAGGTCGATCACGTGCACATCGGTAAATCCCTGATCGTGCAAATACTCCGCTTCGTAGCCGTTCCCGCAACCAGGGATGAGAATAGCAATTGACTTGTCCTTCAACTGATCGATGTATTCTTTCAATGGAGGAGAAACGGCGCCCAGATCCCACCCCGTCTGTGAAGACCGGTAGCGATTGGTCCAGAAAGCTTCGGAAAGGTGTTCCATTAACGTTTGATGATTTTCTGTACGGAATGATCTCCGTGACGCATCAAATGTAAGAAATAGACGCCACTGTTGAAGCCTGAAAGATCCAGGTCGATGTTCGTCAGATCGGTTCCTTCCCACACCGTTTTTCCATTCAGATCCTTGAGTTCTGCATCAGCTTCGCCGTTCCATGTAGCGTGCAACAAGTGCTCTACGGGGTTGGGGTAACAACGAATATCCGTCATCAACGAAGTCATTCCGGCCTCCTCTGCCTGGTGGATCACACCAATTGCGTCCAAATCAAAGCCTCCGGATTCAAACGCGGTTGGAAAGGGATCGTTGATCAGGTTTCCCTGGCTGTCCATAGTGCCATACAGCGAATCAATACTTCCCACTACGTCGATCAATCGAATATGTGTTACTGCATTGACATCCAACCCGGAAATACCGACCATTTCCTCCAGGTCGAAAGGTGTTCCGTATTCCTGACGATACTTTCCGGCAAGGTTGTGAACATACGCACAATTGGAGAACGAAAAGTTCGTCAACTGCACATCTGTTGGCGCCTCACTTATGCTGGCAAAACGAAAGAAACTTACGCCATCGGAGCTGACTTCCACGTGTGCGAACTCCATGTAATGGTCCGTAAAACCATTCTCGAATACCGCGAAATCCGGTCCCGGTCCATTGACAATGGCAAAAGGAAAAGTAAGGATCGCTTCTCCTCCGTCTCCAAACGAAACAGGCTGTACATCGGGAAAACCAAGTGCATCATCCGGCACTCCGTACGCTGCCAAACCATTTCCGGGATTCTGAAGATCCATCGGACCACGATTAATTGTTACACCGGAAGCCCAATTCACAAACACGTTCGAATCCTTGTAAATCGCTGTTGATCCGGGGAAGCCCGGAGCCGGTGCAAACGACTGACCAAACGCTGTATTCAGTAACAATAAAAAGAAAAGCGGCCTAGTCATAGAACAAGATCTTTGAAGGGTTCAGACCAACATGATAGCTACGAATCAGACTTCCCGATGAATTGTATTCGTGCACATATCCGGTGTTCGTAAAGCTCATGGCATCGAGGCAGTAAATCCTATCGTACGCGGCATCGTATTGAACACCATAGAGCGTAGTAACTCCGGAAAGGTCGATATAATTTCCATTTTCCACCTGCTCGCTTTGCGGATCAAAAAGTGCTACGTTGGCCTGACCGGAACTGAAATCGTAGTAACTGACGAGGAATTTGTTCTGCATTCTTGCGATTCCCGAAGCATCAAAAGTAAACTCCTGAGCTACCGAATTGCTTTGCGTGTCGATACGTACCATACGGGAAGGAACACTTCCATAATTTCCACGGGCGATGACATATACTTCTCCGTCGCCATCCGTCACCACTCCCCCCGGATTCAACCCTACCGTGATCCGGTCAATCTCCGTATGGCTTGTCAGATCAATTACCGAAACCGTGGAGTCCATCAACGGGGAATTCAATCCACCGGAATTTGCCACGTACAATCGCTGACCACTGACTGCCAGACCTTCGGGATTCAACCCAACCGGAATACGTTGCACAACAGTCAGACTGGTCGTGTCGATGACATCCACAAAACCATCATAGCAGGTCACATAAGCCTTGCCTCCATAAAACGCCAATGAACGGGGCTGCTTTGAGGTGCCGCCGGAAATCATGGAGATCTGTTTCAGCGGTGTGAAATCCGAAGCAGACATCACTTCTACGGTACTTGAGATATTCACCACGATGTAGATCTTGCCGCCGTAACGCTGCATATCATTGCCCGTATCGCCAAGACCACGCAGGGTCTTCGCCTCAAAAAAATCGTTCCGGACAGAAAGATCCGAGCGATTCACCCAGGAAACCGAAGCATTGTTCTGCTGGAAAAGTCCTTCACACAGAACCAGCATTCCCTGTTTGAGTGGTGTGTCGGCGATTGCATCCTCCGGCTTGTCCTTTTTACAAGCCGTAAGCAGGATTCCGATCAATAGGAGATTAATGAAGCGCATAATTCAATGAGATAAGATAATTGGCTCCCGGCATGACGTACGAACGGATGTACGCATAGGACCGGTTAAATACATTTTTTACTGTTGCCCTCAGGGTCAGTTCGTGGGCTTTCCCTATACTAAAGGTGTGAAACAGGCCAGCGTCAGTGACCCAAAAACCTTTCACTTCGTTCTGTACCACATTTTCATTCAGCACATAGCGCCTGGAGAGCGCATAGTTCGAGACACGCAATCCTGTTTTGCGAAAACGGACCGTGAGGTCGGCATTTCCAGTGTGCACCGGAATATACGCTATCTGGTTCCGATAGGTAGGACTTTGAGGATCGGTGTAATCCAGGGCGCGCTGGTACGTGTAATTCGCTGCAAATTCCATTCGCCAGTGCTTACAGAATTTCCAATCGAGATCGAGCATCGCCTCCAGTCCGTAAATACGCGTATCGCCTACGTTCTGCATCGACCAGATAAACAGATTCTGCAAGGGAACAGCCACGATCTTGTTCTTTACAAAATTGACAAACACATTACTTCTCCAGCGGACCTCCAGAGCCGACTTCACCGGGATCACCGAAACACCATAGCTTATCTGATGTGCATCTTCGGGTAGTAAGTTCTTGTTCCCGATATTGTTGTAGTACAATTCATTGAAGGATGGCATACGAAATGAATTCCGGTACCAGATTTCCTGTGAAAAACGCCCATTCCATGTACGATGTATGACCGAAACATAAGGATTGATCCTGAAGCGATCCTGTGCGCTTTGTCCATTCAGGTTATGCTCAGCAACATACTGCGAAGAAACATGCGCTGTGAATTCCAAATGCTTCAGGGAGTACTGCGCTGAAAGTAAACTCAGGTTGTGCATACGGACCGGCTCGGCGAAAAGGTTGTTATCCACTTTGAGGCTACTCAGAAATTCCTCGGTCCCTGCAAGAAAAGTCCATTTATTCAATGCTCTTCGAATAGAGATCCCGCCATTCAATACACGATTAAAATACTCGTATTCGAGACCAATACCCAAATTCAGGTAATCCGGATCGGTATAGCGCATCGTATTCCGGCACCCCTGCACATAAAAGCGTCCCGACCACTTTCCGAAAGATGTCTCCACATCACCAAACGCTTTTTCGTCACGGGTGAACAGCCGCTCATTTTGCGTTTGGTTGTAAAAGATCACTGCTCCCGGAAGCCCCTGATCGATCTCCTTCAATACATACCCGGCCCGAACTGTAGTCCGTTTCCACTGGTACCCGACCGTTCCGCTCACACTCGCATCAAAATAATCATTGTTCGTTCGCACATCTGATTTCGGGGTGTAACCGCTGAAATAAGTGTACGGGTAATTCCCCTTCGCCCTGCGATATGTCCCTGAGGCACTGAGCAACCACTTCCCCGGTCGGTAGCGTGCGGCCAGATACGCCTCGCCGTGATCGAACGAACCATACGCCACATTCGAACGAATGGAAAGCCGATCTTTTCCAAAAGCATTTTCGAAGCTCTGCACAAAAAAAGCACTCCCGGAAACCAGCGCGGAAACCGGGAGGTTCTTTAATTCTCCATTTTTGGCATCCGATGCAGACTCCAGGTTGACCACCTGTAACTGCCCAAGATTGATCTGTCCGGTTTGTGTGTTTTGCATCGAAAAGCCGTCCACGTTGATCACCGTATGTTGCGAACCGAGGCTCCGTACCGATACCGTTTTCAATCCTCCCAACCCTCCGTATGAACGCAGGTTTGTACCTGAAAATTTGCGCAGAATATCTCCCACATCCTCTGCCTGCAAGGCACGAATATCCTCTGCATCAAGAGTAGAGTTCATCGTTTGTGCCGTATCGCGACGGACGGGAATACTCACGCGCACCTCTTCCATTTCCTGGATGGTATCACGCTGACTCCACGCAAACACGGGCATCAGAAATACAAGGAGTAGTGCACGCACGGGGTCTTTCTCTTACTTGATGATCTTCTGTGTCGCCGTGCCGTTGTCGTTTCGCAGGATGGCAAAGTAACTGCCCCGTGGCCACTCCGAACAATCGATCAAGGAAGTTCCGTAATGCATTTGTGTCCATAAGACCCTGCCGTTCATGTCCGTGACCGTGATCTCACCGGCATCACCTTTGATCGTCAACTGGTCCTGCACTGGGTTCGGGTATACGGTGAGCAATGGCTGAGACAATTCATCAAGATTCTCCAGCGGCCAGTAGTACACATCGTCTATCGCAAAATACAAGGGTGTGTTGATTCCAAACTGTCCGACATCCGAAGATTCGAAACGAAAGGTAATCCGATGTGGCAGGATCGGCAAAACGGTGAGATCAATAGTTTGCCAATCGTCGACAATGTAATCCTGCGTGCTGTCGGCAAAACGGTAATCAGCCAGGTAAAAATCAAGTGAATCAAAAGTATTGCCGAACACGTCTTCACAGATGATCCACACTTTGAAGTAATCTTCTCCATTCGTTCCATCCGGTTGCCCGTTTGCATCCAGAGGAGAACCGAATTGTTTCGCAAAGGCATCCCCATCCCGCATAGAAAGTGCCGCATAAGTGGCATTGGTAATTCTGAACGAATCGATCACAATATTTTGTACATATCCTGAAATCATTGGGTCGAGATAAGCGACCGCATAATTCGAGGAACCGCCTGCCCCGGATCCGGGATATGCACTGTATTGATTTCCCCAGCCGGCGGTAGCGTTGTCTGTCACGTTTGAAACCGCAAAACCATCCCACGATCCCCAGGTGGTGTCATAGTTGTTGTTAAAGAGCACTTCTCCATCCAGGAATCCTGTCAGTCCGGGAGTACCGTTGTAGTAAGATTCGGAAGCCAGGCTCAGGGATTCGAAATCCGCCACATACTGGGCGTTGCATGTTGCACTCAGAACAAGTGCGAGTACAGAAATGTACATTTTCTTCATCGTAAAATTTTAAAAAAGTTCAACGTTGAAGAAGTCAGTTAAAAAGAAAAAGAGACGCTCCTTGTGTTAAGCTCAATGCTACGAAGCGACGCTAAATCCGACTTTAATCTGAAGTCTTCATTACACGGCTCCGGCAAGTATTCTGACTTACACCATCCGGGTTTCGCCTTCCCACATCCGTGGAGTTGGATGCAGTGGCATGTTGAAACCGGTGTTCAGTGCTTACAGCTGCAGATACAGTTTTGGATTTGCACCAAATTCCTTATTAATCACCGAAGTGAACCAAGGGCCGCGGTAAAGGTAGGGAAATTTTGGAGGAAACAAAGATTCCACGAGTTCTTTGGCTAAAACGACTCAGTGGTTAAGTCTACTTATCTTCCCCGTTAACGATCCGCATCATTTTTCCCAGGGTCGATACAACATCATAGTTGTTATTGGACAGGACAACATAGTATTCATTCGTTTCGGGATAATACATGCATGCACTTTGGTAACCACCCCAGGAGCCGGGATGGTAATAACGAATACCATGTCCGGTACTCTGCACCCAGAATCCATAGCCCAGTTTTTCGGTTTTCGCCAGTATTTTTTCGAAGCGTTCCTTGCTCTCCTGAGAAATCAATGTGTTGTAGCGTAGCGCCTGCTTCCACTTCTCCATGTCCAGAATGGTACTGTGGATCACCCCATCACCATAGATTCCATCTGCCCAGTAATACTTGCTCTTTTTATCGACCGACGGATCGTAGTAGTTCTTTGAGAATCTTTTCTTTTTGTACCCATTTGTATTTCGGGAGACTTCCGGTTGAAATTTGGGACGCACCACTTTTGTCAGGCTCATCCCTGCAGGAACAAACAGGTTCTTCCGCACGTATTCGGCGTAGTCCAGTCCGGATATTTTTTCAATGATCAGTGCCAGGATCATAAAACCGGCATTGCTGTATTGATGCTCAGTACCCGGCACGAACTTCAATTTGGGTTGGTAGAGCGCCAGCGCATCCAGATAATCCTGATTGTCCATGAAGGCATGTGTGACTGTCTTCCGGTACTTTTTAAGCAGTTTTATTTCATATGGAATTCCGGACCGATGCTGCAACAAGTGTTCAACAGTTACCGAATCGTAAGGGAATTCAGGAAGTACTTCACGAACAATGGTTTCGTAGCTCAACTTTTTCGCCTCTACCAACTGAATAATGGCGAAGGCGGTAAATTGCTTGGAATTGGATGCCAGATCGAATAAACTCGAATCGTTCAGGCGGACATACCTGTCCATGTATGCCGATCCGTAATTGCCCGAAAAAACAATGCTGTCTCCACGCGAATAAAGCACATTGCCGTTGAACCCGTCTTTTTGAGAAGCCAAAAACAAGCTATCCAGTTTTTGCTCTAACTGCCCAAACGCGACGATGGATAAACAAAGGGAAAAACCAAACAGAAGAACTTTCATCATATCAGGTCTTCTACAGGTCATCCGTGAAATGTTCTCTTCTTTTGGGTTTAGCAAATTTCTCCTGATTGTACTCCTTCGAGTTTCCTTTCGGGATCGACAGTGAGCTCCAGTCCTCGTTGGCTATCATCTTACCAATAAATACAATTTGTCCGATGTGATACGGATAATGCGCAAGTTGACGATTGATGGCTTCCACCACCGAGTGCCCCATGTTCCGAATGTAAATCTCTTTGTCCAGATCCGCCTCGGTCAGGGAATCCAATGCATTGAACAGACAAGCCCAGCCTTCGTTCCATTTAGCGAGTAACGCTTCCCTGGTTTGGATGTCATTGTCAAATTCCTCATCCCGTTTTCTCCATTCCTTCTCCCCATCGGTGGTCAGAAAATCCGTCCATCGGGACATCATATTCCCGTGCAGGTGCTTTACAATCGTAGCGATACTGTTGCTTTCTTCGTTGTATTTCCAGAAGAGTTTTTCTTCCGGAATCTGGGAGAAGGTCTTTTCTCCAAGTTCTTTGTAATACTGAAATTGCTTTTTGCAGCTTGAAAGAAAATCGTTCATTGGCATCTGTCTTTATTCTTTTATTGTTTTTAATAGATCCTTCAGAAGTTGGTTTGTCAATTCGTTTCCTTGCGGCATGCTTTGGTAATGTTGTTGTGTGAGAACAACTACAAGCTCAAGCTGAGGGAACACGAAGATTCGTTGAAGTCCGAATCCGGTAGCATAGTAACATGGTTCGTTTTCAAATTCCATGATTCTCCAGTGATAACCGTACTCTTCATTCCCAAAATGCGGTTGGGTTGAGGCTTTGATCCATCGCTCACTGACAATCTGTTGACCATTCCATTTACCGTTGTTTAAATAAAGTTGTCCGATCTTACACAGGTCTCTCGGTCGCATACGCAAGCCTGACCC
>JBNKYR010000031.1:0-23186 GCA_050300995.1 Crocinitomicaceae bacterium
ATCCCACTTCTCGAGGGCCAATGACAACACAAAACCACCGAAAAACAAATAGATATACTTGTGTCCGTATGCCGCCGTAAGATCTGCCGGTTTCAGGACACCAAGAGGGATTGCAAAAATGAAAGGAAACAAAGCGGTGACGTAAATCGGAACGACTTCGAACAACCAGTAGGTGATCATCAGTCCGGCTACCGCAATTGCATACCAGAATGTTGCATTTTTATCATGCGGTGTCAACAATAGCACCGCAAGGAAGGCGAACAAACCTCCGAAAATGATCATTTGTTTCACATTCAGCCTTCCCATGTACAAAAAAACGCCGAACGGCGTTTTATATTATCAGCTAAGTCCGTTCAAACGTTTCACAAAATCTTCCTCCTTTTTCGAAAGATCTTCACGAATGGCCCGGAAATCATCGTGTGACTTTGCCGCATTGATCCGCTGCATCATAGACTCGTGAAATTCAACGGCTTCATCGATCAGCGCATCGGCTTCATCAGCCTTTGCCCCATTGTTCACGATCACAAAATCGCAATCGTCCAGTACTTCATAAACAATTCCTTTGACCCGTTTCTTTAAATGTTTAATGCTTGCCATAGCTTCGTTCTCAATTTGAACTAAATATAAATATTAATTCCAACGAAGCACTTTTTTGCCCGGACTATCTCAAAAAAGCACCTGAGATCACTCGTCCTTTGTTTGATCAACCGTAGCAAGACGGCCATTGTTGGTGTCGGGAAGGACATACATAAGACCAGATACGACCTGCAACACGACGAGAACGCGAACTCAAAGCGCCTTCAGATCATGAAAAAGGTCGTGAATCTTTCGTTTTTCATCGAAACAAATTGCTTTTCTCCTTGCAAATGGCCATTTCTGAACGATCGGGTTGTTTGCCACATAATAATTTCCGCTTTCTTTGCGTTCTTCTTCAAGACCAATAATCCATGCTTCGCCTGATCCCATATCTGAGTGCATTGATACTTCTTTCTGCTTGCCAGAAGGAAGAACCACCCATTATCGTGCATACGAACAATGTTGGATTGACCATTTCCGCCCCATACAACAACGAGACTTTTGAACAGAACTACGCTGTTTCGGTAGACGGCATTATCCGGGCTGAAGAATTCATTGATGGTTATGAAGTCATCCTGGTTCACGAAGGAACGAAAGACACGCTCGATTACTACTTTGAAGAAGGACCGTTCAACTATTTCACCGTGCACCATCACTGGACAAATGACCTGGACCAAACTGCCCGTGTAAACATCACCGTGAATGCACTCAACGCCGGCGAAGCGGTGGCCAGCACACAACTTTCCGTAAACTGTAAGGACTGAGCCATACGGTTCACAAATGAGCATAAAAAAACACCCGGCACTTCGACAAGCTCAGCAACCGGGTGTTTCAGTATAAACTTATTCTTCGCTTAGTTCGCTGAAGAATCTACGTTTTCTTTCGGAGCTCCTTCCGGCTTCGGCAACATAACCTTACGGGAAAGCTTCCACTTCTTGGTCTTCGGATCACGTCCGATTACCTTGAACTTCACAATGTCCCCTTCTTTACACACATCTTCCATCTTGTTGATGCGTTCGTGTGCAAATTCGGAAATATGGATCAGACCGTCGGTTCCAGGAACAATCTCTACGAACACACCGTACGCCTGGATTGATTTGATCTTTCCTTCGTACACCTCTCCTTCTTCTACCGTCGGAGGGAATGCAATCTGACGCACCGCTCTTACTGCAGCTTCCATATCATCCGCATTGTTCGACATGATCTGTACACTTCCTTCACCATTCTCGAGTTCTTCGATCGTGATGGTCGTATTGGTATCTTTCTGCAACTGCTGAATGATCTTACCACCAGGTCCGATGATCGCTCCGATCATGTCGTTTGGTACAGTGAACATTTCGATACGTGGCACCTGCGGCTTGTAATCAGCGTTTGGTGCAGCGATCGTTTCAGTGATCTTACCAAGGATATGGATACGTCCCGCTTTTGCCTGCTCCAGAGCCTGGATCAGGATCTCGTACGGAAGTCCGTCTACCTTGATATCCATCTGACACGCTGTAATTCCATTCGCAGTTCCGGTTACTTTAAAGTCCATATCTCCAAGGTGATCTTCATCTCCAAGAATGTCAGACAATACGGCAAACTTACCGCCCTCAGCAACCAGTCCCATTGCGATCCCTGATACAGGCGCCTTGATCTTCACACCACCATCCATCAATGCCAGTGTACCGGCACAAACAGTCGCCATGGAAGAAGAACCATTGGATTCAAGAATCTCGGAAACGAGACGGATGGTGTACGGATTATCTTCAGGAAGTACCGGCTTCAATGCACGCAATGCAAGGTTTCCGTGTCCTACTTCACGACGGGATGTTCCGCGGATCGGACGTGCTTCTCCTGTAGAGAATGGCGGGAAGTTATAGTGCAACATGAAGTTCGTCGTTCCTTTGAAAGTAACGTCGTCGATCATTTGCTCATCCATTTTACCACCAAGTGTCAATGTAGTCAACGATTGTGTTTCCCCACGGGTAAATACGGCAGAACCGTGAACCATTGGCAGGTAATCCACTTCCGCCCAGATCGGACGAACTTCGTCGAACTTACGTCCGTCAAGACGAACATGATCATTCAACATGGTATCGCGTACAGCCTTCTTCATTGCTTCCTTAAAGTAAGGGCCGATGAATTTTTCCACTTCAGCAAGTTCTTCCTCCGTGTGGCTCGCAATGAGTTCTTCCTTCACAGCACCGAATAGTTCGGCACGTTTTTCCTTTGAAGCAATTCCCTGACGAGCAATGTCACGGCAACGGTCGTAAGCAAACTCGAATACTTTCGCGCGCACTTCTTCGTTGTGCTCTTCGTGGCTGTATTCACGCTTCGGTGAAGTTCCCGGGATCTCAGCTGCGAAATCCAACTGAAACTGGCACTGCTCTTTAATGGCATCGTGAGCGATTTTGATGATCTCCACCATTTCCGCTTCGGAGATTTCTTTCATCTCCCCTTCCACCATTACAATATTTTCTTTCGTTCCGGCAATGATACAATCGATGTCCGACTGCTCCATTTCCTCCAACGTAGGGTTGATCACAAACTGGCCGTCGATACGTCCTACGCGTACTTCAGACATCGGACCGTTGAACGGAATGTCAGAAAGTGCGATCGCCGTAGACGCTGCAAAACCAACGAGCGCATCCGGGCTGTTTTTCCCGTCATAAGCGATCAATTGCAACATCACCTGCACTTCCGCATGATAATCATCCGGGAAGAGTGGACGCAATGCACGGTCAACGATACGCATCACGAGAATCTCGCGCTCAGACGGACGTGCTTCACGACGGAAGAACCCACCAGGGATTCGGCCATCAGCGGCAAATTTTTCTTTGTAATCTACAGTAAGCGGAAGAAAATCAACTCCCTCTTTTGCATCTTTCGCAGCGACTACTGTCGCCAGAATCATAGTGTCGCCCATTCGTAACACTACCGAGCCGTCGGCTTGTTTGGCCAACTTCCCTGTCTCAATGGAGATTTCTTTACCTCCGGTAATGATGGACTTTGTTGTTCCTATATTCATATTTAATTGTTTACAATTTTAATGTCGCGCTTCGAGAGCCTCAGCGCTCCATGTGAAGCATTAAGCTTCATTTTACTCCTAACTTTTGTGCACCAAGGCTCTCGAAGTGCACAAAAAAGGGACATCCGAACTGAATCGACTGCCCCCTCTCAATAAATAAATGCGTGCAAAGAATTAACGACGGAGTCCCAATTCTTTTACAATCGCACGATATCTTTCAATATCCTTAGCCTTCAAATAGTCAAGCAAGCTTCGACGCTTACCTACCAACAACTGAAGCGCACGCTGAGTACCGTAATCTTTACGGTTCTTTTTCAAGTGCTCTGTCAGGTGTGAAATACGATAAGTAAACAATGCGATCTGCCCTTCTGCAGAACCGGTGTTTGCATCCGATCCTCCGTGCTTTTTGAAGATCTCTTTTTTCTTTTCAGAATCTAAGTACATGCCAATATTTGGTTAAATAATTTTTATGTATGCCCACTTTGGACGCTGCAAAGATACCGTTTTAATTAGATTGTACAACGTTTTTACGAATTCAATGAGAATTAATCGCCATGAGCACGCCCATGAACGTCATCGAAATCCGAAAAAAACGACCCCTGAAAATCAGCTACGGAACAACTTCAACGAAAGCGCCAGTGTTTCTTTCAGATGCGGACGCTCCACGATGTAATCCAGGAATCCGTGCTCCAGTACGAACTCTGATTTCTGGAACCCATCCGGAAGGTCACGACCGATTGTCTCACGCACGACACGCGGACCGGCAAAACCGATCAATGCATCCGGCTCGGCAATGTTGATATCACCCAACATCGCAAAAGATGCCGTAACACCTCCGGTTGTCGGATCTGTCAGCAATGAAATGTACGGAAGTTTAGCTTCGGAGAGTTGTCCGAGTTTTCCGGATACTTTTGCCATCTGCATCAGTGAAAGTCCGGCCTCCATCATACGAGCTCCACCCGATTTGGAAATGATCATGAACGGACTCTTGATCTTTATCGCCGTATCAATTGCTCGTGCAATCTTCTCTCCCATCACCGATCCCATAGACCCTCCGATGAACGAAAAGTCCATTGCAGCGATCACGATATCCTCGCCATCCAGTTTTCCTTTGGCTGTACGGATCGCATCTTTCAATCCTGTTTTCTCCTGCGTCGACTTGATTCGATCGGAGTATTTTTTTGTATCCTCAAACTTCAACGGGTCACCGGATGTCAGCTTGGCATCCAGCTCCGTGTATTTCCCTTCATCGAAAAGAATGTGGAAATACTGCTCAGACCCGATTCGTTCGTGGTGATTACAACGATCGCAGACATAAAAATTCTTTTCAAGGTCAGATGCGGCAAAAATGGTCTTACAGTTCGAACATTTTTCCCACAAACCTTCAGGGGTCTCCCGCTTTTCCTTCGTAGACGTGGTAATCCCTTCCTTACTTCTTTTGAACCATCCCATTTTTTCGCTTGTTCCCTTCTCCGGCATAATCGAAGACAATGTTTTATAATGTATTCACGTTGTTCAGGTCCTGGAATGAACGCTCCAGTCGCTTGATAAACGTAATTTCTCCTTCACGGATCCACTTACGCGGATCGTAATATTTCTTGTTTGGCAGATCATCTCCTTCCGGATTTCCGATCTGCGTTTTCAGGTAGTCAATCTTGCTGGTAATGTAATCGCGGCAACCTTCTGTAAATGCAAACTGCAGGTCAGTATCGATATTCATCTTCACCACTCCGTAGCCAATCGCTTCACGGATCTCCTCCAGCGTTGAACCGGAACCTCCATGGAATACAAAATCTACCGGATTGGCTCCTGTATTGTATTTTTCCTGAATGTACTTCTGTGAATTGTCAAGGATCTTCGGCGTTAGCTTCACGTTTCCTGGCTTGTACACCCCATGCACGTTTCCGAAAGCCGCAGCAATGGTAAAGCGCGGACTGATCTTCAGCAATTCTTCGTAAGCATACGCAACTTCTTCCGGTTGCGTATACAATTTCGACGAATCCACATCTGTGTTATCCACACCGTCTTCTTCTCCACCGGTAATTCCCAATTCGATCTCCAGCGTCATTCCCATTTTGCTCATGCGCTCAAGATATTTCTTGCACGTTTCGATGTTCTCTTTCAACGGCTCTTCGGAAAGATCAATCATATGAGAACTGTACAGTGGTTTTCCGGTTGCCGCAAAATGTTCTTCGCTTGCATCCAGCAATCCGTCTATCCACGGAAGCAATTTTCGTGCTGCGTGGTCGGTATGCAGAATTACAACTGCTCCGTACAATTCCGCCAAACGGTGAACATGAAGAGCTCCGGAAATTGCTCCGGCAATACTTCCCTTGTATCCATCGTCAGTCAGGCCTTTTCCGGCAAAGAACTGTGCTCCACCCTGTGAAAACTGGATGATCACCGGAGAGTTCATCATGGATGCTGCCTCCATCACGGAATTGACAGTACTCGTATTGGTAACATTCACAGCCGGAAGGGCAAAGCCTTTTTCTTTCGCCAATGCGAAGATCTTTTGAACCTCATCTCCGGTCGCTACTCCTGGTTTAATTCCGTGACTCATTATCCTTTTTCAATTAAATGTTCAGCCGACAAATTTAAGCAATAAATGCTACTTATCCGACGAGAAAGAAGGAAAGAAAATCAACGAAGTTTCGTGAATTTATGGATTCTTAAAAGCAGACGCCTATCGGTGAACCACGATTCTTTTTACCGGCCCGTCTCCTGCTGAACTGTAATGAAAAATCCGGGAGTCACAATGGGAATATCCATCCATTCGGACTGACTCGTATAACGGGCAAAGGCCTCTCCGATCATTTTTGCACCAAAAAAAAGCGAACGTTCTTCCTCCGACTCAACCGTCGTGAAGCCATCAACCACTTCCAGCGACATGAACACGTCATCTTTCAGAATGATGTGTTCCTCCCGCAGATCAATCGAGATAAGTCCTTGCTGAGAACCAACCAAATGAAAAACGGTTCCTTTCTGCACCAACGAATCAATCGGATGTCCTTTCTTGTCACAGGCATAAAAATTCAGACGAAGGGTAAGTGAATCGTAGCCCTGATTCATGACAAAGAAATTGAAGTTGTCGATGTAGGTACGTGACTTGATCCTGATCGGAAGCCCCAACTCCGTTCCCAATTGCTGCGACTGAAACCCGAGGGTAATGAATCCGTTTTCCGACTTCCTGCCAAGGACTTTTTCTTTCAGGTCCGGAGCCCTCACCACCATTTCCTCCTGTTCGAACACTTTTTCCGCAAGAGAAATCACCATCCCTTCCTCTCCTGTCTGAAGGAATTCACTGACAGCCATCACTACCGGTTCGTAGCCATAAGTGGAAATACGCAGACTTCCTCCCAACATGGAATCAGGAATGTTAAACGTGAAATATCCGTCAGGATTTGTTACGGTTCCCGTGTTTCCGCCAATGATCCCTACGTTAACATAGGGCATTGCCTGCTTTGATTTCAGGTCAATAACCTTTCCGGTACAAACCTGCTGACTGTAGAGAAACTCAGTCATAAAAAAGGTGATCAATAGTATCAGGATCGTTTTGTGCATAACAGTGGTTTCGGATAAGACATTTTCAGCTTCGGAAAGTTACACTTCCTTTTCCGCACTTTTCAAATTGCCGCTAAAAACGCCGCTGAATTTTCTACTTTTGTATGATCCGACTATTCGGACAAAAAACACAGCGTTGAATGGGGTATCTGGATGAGTTAAATGAGAGTCAGCGAGCAGCCGTAGAACACATTTACGGCCCAACCATGGTGATTGCCGGAGCGGGGTCCGGAAAGACACGGGTGCTCACTTACCGCATTGCCCACATGGTCAATGAAGGGGTTGACCCGTTTAACATCATGGCCCTGACCTTTACCAACAAGGCTGCCCGTGAAATGACCGAACGGATCGGACAAATCGTCGGCGGAGGCGAAGCCCGCAACATCACCATGGGAACTTTTCACTCGGTATTCGCACGGATTCTGCGTTTCAATGCGGATCGACTGGGATATCCGAGCAACTTCACCATTTACGACACCCAGGATTCCAAAAGCCTGCTGAAGGATATTATCAAAGGATTCAATCTTGACGACAAAGCTTACAAACCCAGCAGCGTTTTCGGGCGGATCTCATCAGCAAAGAACAACCTGATCTCTCCGGAAGCCTATCTGGAAAATCCGGACATTCAAACGGAAGACAAACTTTCAAAGCGACCGGAGATCGGACGAATCTATCAAACTTATGCCAATCGCTGTAAAAACGCGGGCGCAATGGATTTCGACGACCTTCTGTACCAGACCAATATTCTCCTCCGGGATTTTCCTGATGTCCTGAATTACTACCAGCAAAAGTTTAAATATATCCTGGTGGACGAGTATCAGGACACGAACTACGCGCAGTATCTGATCGTGAAGAAACTGGCAGCCGTGTACGAAAACATTTGCGTGGTGGGTGACGATGCCCAGAGCATCTATTCGTTCCGTGGGGCGAACATTCAGAATATTCTCAACTTCAAACGCGACTACCCTGACTTCCAACTCTTCAAGCTGGAGCAGAACTACCGTAGCACGAAGAACATTGTTGAAGCCGCCAACGGCGTTATTGCGCGTAATAAAGACCAGATCCGTAAGACGGTATGGACCGATAACATGGAAGGTGAAAAGATCCATGTGATCCGCACACTGACCGACAACGAAGAGGGAAAAGTGATCATCAATCGAATCTTCGACAAGAGTCGCAGCGAAGGACGCTCTTACAACGATTTCGCGATCCTCTACCGAACCAATAAGCAATCACGTTCTTTTGAAGAATCGCTGCGTAAACTGAACATTCCGTACAAGATCTACGGTGGACTTTCCTTCTACCAGCGCAAGGAGATCAAAGACCTGCTCGCCTACTTCCGCCTGACCGCCAACAACCAGGATGAGGAAGCGTTGAAACGTGTCATCAATTATCCGAAACGCGGAATCGGGAACACTTCGCTGCAAGCGGTTATTATTGCGGCAAATCAATACGGCGTAAGTCCGTGGGATGTGATTACCGATTTTGCACGTTACCCGGTGTCTATCAATACCGGTGCACGCAATAAAATGATCGACTTCGCGACAATGATCCGTAGTTTTTCTGCACAACTGGACAAACTTGATGCTTATTCCCTTGGAAAGGAAATAGCCAAAAGTTCGGGAATTCTGAAGGAACTTTATACCGACAAGGACAAAGGCCCGGAAGAAGTGGAACGTTACCAGAACATCGAGGAATTGTTATCCGGGATCAAAGCCTTTGTTGAGGGGCAGCCCGAAGACAGCTCGAGTTCGCTTTCGGAATTCATGCTGGACGTTGCCCTACTTACGGATGCCGACGAGGACAAAGACGACGAGCGCAATCACGTAACCCTGATGACCATTCATTCCAGTAAAGGGCTTGAATTTCCGCACGTGTACCTTGTCGGACTGGAAGAAAACCTCTTCCCTTCACAAATGTCATTGAATACCCGGGCAGACCTTGAAGAAGAGCGCCGACTCTTTTACGTGGCAGTTACCCGCGCCAAGGAAACCTGTACACTTTCGTATGCCACCTCGCGTTTTCAATGGGGCAACCTGATCACCTCTGAACCAAGTCGCTTCATTGATGAGATCGACAGTCGTTTCCTGCACTACGATACACCAGACCGCGGAAGAGGTAAATCCCTCTCCGGACGTCAGCAGGATGATTTTGATCGTCCGTTTGTCGGAGGACTGAACAAGACCTTTGGTTCACGATCCCTGAAGCCACTCAAGAAGGTATCGGAAAGTTCCGCATCCTCCTCCGCTCCTGTCGGAACAGAAGTCGATCTGAAGGTAGGCTACAACGTAGAACACGATCGTTTCGGAAAGGGAAAGATCCTCAAACTCGAAGGTCAGGGATCCGACAAAAAGGCGACCATCTTTTTCCCGAAACATGGTGCCAAGACCGTGTTATTGCGCTTTGCCAAACTGCGCGTCATCGAAAATTGACGGACTTTTCCCGAACCTTTTGCGCTGAAATTCGTTAAATTGGGTATCCCTTAGGGGCATTAACGATAGTTATGAAAAAGATCCTTACACTAACCCTGCTGTTCTTCAGCACCTGTAACTTTGCTCAACTTTCAGAAGTAAAGTTCCGGGAAGAAACCTTTGCAAACGGCATGAATTATCCGCAGGTCATCATCCCGGCGAATAAGGCACATGAGGACTCTATCAATGCAGATTTCCGAAGAAGAATTGCAGACCTTGAGGCAAGTGATTTTTGTATTGGTCAGTACGGCTACGTGCAGAAAAGCACTCATCTGCAAATCCACCTTTTCTGCAATTGCATTGATTTCTCAGAAAGTCAGAACCGTTATTTCCTGTACAACCTTGAAGAAGGGCGTGCTGTTCCCTACTCTGACCTCCTGAATCCGAAAGAAAAAGGACCGGCCAGCGAGTACATTCTCGGGAAGGTACGCGGATTTGCCACGGAAAAAGGTATTGCGCTTCCGGAGGAAGCCGTTCAATCCATTTCGGACCAAACCCTTGACGCCTTCAAAGTGGAAATGACGAAAGACGGCATCAAAGTTTGGATGCCAGACGTACAAGGCTGGGGCGAACAGCCGTTAAACATGACCTGGATCGAACTGAAGCCTTTCCTGAAGTACCACTTCATCTGATCAGAACGGATATCCAATCCCGAAATGGAATTTCGGAATGAATGGCAGAGGCAGGAGATCTTCGTAATCTGCCCCCAGCACCGCTTTGCCTAAATCGTAGTAATTGTCCTTGTCGTCCGTGATAAAACGTGACCCTTGTGGCATTGACGGATCATAAAGAGGAATCCCAAGGTCGACACGAACAATAAAGTATTCCAGGTCGACACGAACCCCAAAACCACCTGCCACGGCAATTTCCTTGTACCAGTTGGACGAGATCTGTCCTCCCGGCCGATACCCATCATCCCTGAGTGTCCATATATTTCCGGCATCGACAAACAATGCCCCCTCAAAGACTTTGTTGAATTCAAAGCGGTATTCGGCTGAAGCACCCAAACGGATATCCCCGATCTGCGTTGCCGTCCGGTTAACGTCCAGGTAATACTTGTAGGATCCCGGTCCCAGCGAACGCGCACGCCACCCCCGGTTGTCGTTGGCTCCTCCGGCAAAGAAACTGTAGTCATACGGCATGGAGGTCTTCGTATTTCCATAGGGTAATCCCATCCCTGCCAAAAAGTGGAAATTCAGACTCATCTCCTTCCCCAACGGTTTGGAAAAGATCAATTCGTTATCCAACCTTGCAAACTGAGCATAACCGATCCCCTTGATTGCGTACTGACCATTCGGCATGGTGTCCTGGTATTTCCTGAACAGGGAAAACAGGTTTCCGGCAGGATCAAACGTTGTACTGAAATACAACTGCGAATTTCCCTTCCGGTTCTCACGTTCCTTGATGTTGTACTCGAACGAAAGTTTCCAGTCCTGCCACACAAACTGATTGCTATAGGCATTCAACAGGAACAAATCGTTCAGTGAATCCAGCTTTGCAGCAAAAGGATCCGTTTTGTGAATGTTTACGAACTTGATCACCGACATCAGCGGTAATCCGCTCTGGAAGATCATGGTCTTTTTCGCATAGAAGCGCCAGAGGTAGTTCATCTGGAAGGTTCCCCGCGTGAAGTCTGTTCGGCGCTGAAAATCATACGCTGTCTGGATCACTGTCTTCGGGCGGAGTTTCTTCGAAAAGCTGCGCAAACGCAATGGAAAAAGCCCGGGAAGATCAAGCGTGGTACTCGGACTGACCTCAAAGGTGTTAAAACTTCGGGCTGCTGTTTTGATCTTTTCACCGTCCACGGTTTTATCAAAGACCGGTGGCTGCGATTCAAAACCTCCCGAAACCGACATCGTCAGTTTTTCCGCCCCCCGAAACACGTTTCGGTTGACGTAATTCAAGGTAGCCGACACCCCAAGAAAGCCGTTTGAGTTGGTCGCCTTTGGCTGAAACCCGAAACTTTGTTTCTTACTTGGCACGAGGTAGTAATGTACATCCACACAACCCGGTGTTTCGTGCTCCTTCAACTGCGTTTTTACCGCATCAAAGAGGTTCAGTTGAAGCAGACTCAGGTAGCTTTTCTCGAGGTTCTTTTCAGAATACAATCCGTCCAGTTCCAGGTAATTCTGTGCCTCCAGAATCTTCGGACGGACCATCAACTTCCCGTTGTGCATGAATACCGCCACACGCGAAATGTCGATGGCATTGGTCTCCTTGTCCCTTACACTGGTAAAAAACGTTGTATCCAGGGTGCGCAGGAATTGTCCGTCGTATGGACTTAAACCCAGCGCCTGCACTGTGTCCAGAAAGGAACCTTCGAAATTGGTCGTATCCGCCAGATGGAAATACACATTGTTGATGTAAGTCTCGATATGCGGTGTTCGGATGAGCGTATCCTTACTGATCGGTTTTACGAAACGATCAGCAAAAGAAACACCAATACTGACTGTCAGGTCTTTCTCGTTTGTATCCGCAAGAAAGGTAATGTGACTTGTACTGAAGCCGTAAAGCGCTTCATTGCGCATGTACTTGGCGACCTTGTAGCGGTGCTTGTCCAGAAGATCTTTATCAAAGTGTTCTCCCTGCAGGGGATGATTTTCAAAAACGCGGGCTTTGACTCCCCGGATGGTATCGTCATGATAACGACTACCAACGTATTCTGTATAGCGCGCCTCCACAAGTGGATTCAGCCCTACCATATAAACACTATCAATTCGGAAAGGTTTCCCTGTTTCAAGTGCGTAAGTAACCACGCATTTCCGGTTGTTCTTGTATTTCACAAAGCCGTTTACCGCACCATGGTAATATCCTTTACTCCGCAGGTATGCCCCTAACTGTTCAATTGTTTTATTGAACGGCAGGCTGTCAAAAATAACTGGCGGTCGCCCGATCTTATACTTGTACCATTCCCGAAA
Organism: Crocinitomicaceae bacterium; assembly: GCA_050300995.1. Taxonomy (GTDB): domain Bacteria; phylum Bacteroidota; class Bacteroidia; order Flavobacteriales_D; family Crocinitomicaceae; genus UBA4466. The sequence goes on from JBNKYR010000031.1 coordinate 12,540, forward strand.
GAACATGGATGGTTCAATGGTATCCTTCAACGAGATGATCTTCTGGGTATAGTATTCTTGTCCTTTTTTTATCGCCTTATCCATCCGGCGACTGTTGATCCTGTCCTGTTTTGCGAGGCGTTCCCGGTTAATTTCCCGAATCTTTTCGTTTTTCCGAATGCGCTTATCAGCAACTGCTGCCGAATCGATCAGGTTGTACGCCATCAATTTCCATTTCACACCGAAACTACGGTAGTTGGGTTGCTGGCGGATAATATCCTGCAGTTCGTACTTGTCCTGTTTGTCTCCAACCTGTACGATATCATTCTTCTTGAGCAGGTATCTGCCTTCGGGAACCAGTTTGGTTTGCTTGCACGCAACAATTCCCAATGCAAGAATTAAAAGAATATACGTATGTTTGAGCTGGATCAAAAGGTCCTGTTTTAGGGATAAAAGTAGTAAAAAACCATTCGTGGATTCGCTGTCGAAAAACAAGATTAAATGGATTCGTTCCTTGCGCCTGAAGAAAAACCGGGACCGCGAGCAATGCTTTGTGCTTGAAGGCGAAAAAATGGTACTGGAAGTTCTTTCGGAACAACCGGAAAATGTGCTCTGTCTCTGCGTCGAGCGGGATCCGCCGGAATTTGCCGGCGAAATGTATACTGTCAGCCATCAGATAATGAAAGAGATCAGCTCTTTCGTGACACCACATAAATACCTGGCGGTCGTTCGCATGCCTCAGTTCGAAGAAAAGAACGATAATCTCGTACTGGTCGTAGATAGCGTACAGGATCCCGGAAATATGGGAACGATTCTTCGCACAGCTGACTGGTTTGGGGTCGATCGTGTGGTCTGTTCCAGAGAAACTGTGGATGTATTCAATCCCAAAGTGATTCAATCAACCATGGGTTCTGTATTTCGCGTGCCGGTAGAATATACCGACCTTGCGCATTACCTCGCAGGAAGCACACTTCCGGTTTACGGTGCCTTACTTGAAGGGGCTTCCATGTACGAGTACCACTTTAAAGGTCGCGGCATTCTGGTGGTTGGAAATGAAGGAAAAGGCATCGATCCGGGATTGCACCAATACATCAACCACCCCGTTCATATCCCCGGAAAGGGCGGCGCAGAATCGCTTAATGTCGCAGTAGCTACCGGAATTCTTCTGAGTGCATTCTGCAAACCGGATGCATCGTGAAAACCCCGTTTTTTCGGACAGCACTTCTTCTTCTTCTCGGCCTTGCTTTGGGCAGTTGTGGTGTTTGGAACTCAGGAAAGCTCAGAATGAGAAACGCGGAACGGGAAATTCCTGTTGATTCCGAAGTCGCAGCCCCCATTCATTCCTGGGATTCCATTACTCCTCCTGAGAAATCAGACCCTATCTCTCGAAAGACGGATAATCCCCTGGAGATGAAGCATGTCAGTATTTCCTGTTCATCCGATACAACAGATCAATACCCAACCAAAACCTTACTCTCATTCTCCAATGATCTGCAACCATTTTCAACATTCCAGCCACTCATGAATGTCCATACGTCCATTCAAAAAGTGCATGCTAAGCATCGACCGGATAAAGGATACTCCGGACTTTTTATTTTGTTTTTTGTGCTAGGGATCATCGCCATTGTTGCATTTCTTCTTCTCGGCATACTCTCACTCGGATTCCATCTTCCCGGAGAAGCAGCCATGTTCTTTGGATTGGCAGTACTCATTTTGATCGCTCTGATTCTTTCCGTCCGACTGCATAACACGAGTGTTCCCTACTATAGTGAAGAGGCCATGAAAAAACGGGAAAAGCGCCAAAACTTCTGGAAAATCTTCGGTGCAATCATGGGAAGTCTCGTAGTTATTTTTGCTTCCCTTCTTCTGCTCAAAGGTGCGGAATGAGCGGTGCGTACTACTTCGCAGGAGTCATTTCCGATAGCACTTTCTTCACAAGCTCAGCTGGCTGATCTTCATCATAGCTGGCTGTAATGCTCAGGTAGTAACCTTCGTGATGAAGCACGTACTCATCCACAAAATACTTACCACTGTCGTCTTCAACAGTCATGTGCACGGTCATAAATTCATTCCCTCCCAGGGTCGCCTTTTCAAACGGTCCGACTGTCAACTCATCCGGATCGTACAAAAACTGCATGCCTTCGATCATGTCTTCCAGTTGCTTTTTGAGCGAAGGTTTCGTAAACGGGTTGACTTTCTCCGATTCAATATGAATGGAAGCCAGAGGCTCGGTGTCTCTCGGATCCTTGTCGGGGAATTTTACATCAAAAAGATCGGCAGAAAGACGACTTCGGAATCCTGTCGGATTGATTTCCCATCCTTTTCCGACGGTGATCTTGAAATTGAAGAATTCATTGGTATAAGTACGCCCCTTCAATTCTCCGAAGAGCAGTTTTTTATCGACTTTATCGGATTTCTTTTCGCCGCCACAGCTTACCACCAGCGAAGCCAATATGATCATCAACAGGAATCGTTTCATCGCATTTTTTTTGCCAATCTAAAAAAGAATTGCCGAACGGGACCTATGCGCGTGATTTTAATCCGGACGATTGGTCTTTTCCGCAATCGCCTCCATGCACTTCATTCCATCAATAGCGGCAGAAATAATACCGCCGGCGTAACCCGCACCTTCGGCACAAGGGTAAAGTCCTTCAACATCGGGATGCTGCAAGTCTTCCCCGCGTGGAATCTGCACGGGAGAAGATGTTCGCGACTCAGGCGCATGCAATACGGCCTCATTCGTGAGAAAGCCTTTCATTTTCCGACCAAAATCCCTGAAGGCTGCTTTCAGCGAATTCGCAATCAGTGGCGGCAGCACTTTGTTCAGATCGACTGATCTCAATCCCGGTTGATACGATGTTTTCGGCAGCTCTTTTGAAATACGTCCGTCAAGGAAATCAACCAGACGCTGTGCCGGAACCTGCTGGTTTTTGCCTCCGGCTTCCCAACAAGCCTGCTCCACTGAACGCTGAAAACTGAGACAGGCGAAAGGATCACTCGGATCTCCGACATCCTCCGGTTGTACACTCACCACAATCCCGGAATTCGCATAAGGGTTGTTCCGTTTCGACGGCGACCAACCATTCGTAACAACTTCGCCGTCTGCAGTAGCACAGGGAGCAACAATTCCTCCGGGACACATACAAAACGAATACACTCCCCGGCCATCTACCTGCGTCACCAGACTGTAGGAAGCAGGCGGAAGGAAATCGTCATTGACACGACCGTGGTACTGAATCTTGTCGATTAAGTCCTGCGGATGCTCAATTCGAACTCCCAACGCGAAGGGCTTTGCCAGTAAAGCAATTCCCTTTTGATGCAACAATTCAAAGACATCACGTGCAGAATGTCCTGTCGCCAGAATGACCTCCGAAAATAAATGCTGCTCTTGCCCATTGATCTCCACACCACGTACCTTCCCATTCTCGATCAGCAGGTCGGTCAACTTCGAATCAAAGTGTACCTCCCCTCCGAATTCAAGGATCTTCTCACGCATTGCAACAATGATGTTCGGCAACTTGTTGGTACCGATGTGCGGATGCGCATCTACGAGAATTTCTTCCTTTGCGCCAAAACTGACGAACCATTCCAGGGCTCGTTGCACATCTCCGCGTTTCTTTGAACGCGTGTAAAGCTTTCCGTCCGAATACGTCCCTGCTCCGCCTTCTCCGAAGCAATAATTGGATTCACCGTTGACCACGGCTTTCTTGTTCAGCAGAGCAAGATCACGACGGCGTGCACGCACATCCTTTCCGCGCTCAAAAACCACCGGTTTGATCCCCAGTTCCAACGCCCGCAATGCAGCAAACAACCCGGCAGGACCACTCCCGATAATTGCCACTGCTTTCGCTTCCGAGACATCTTTCGGGTGAAAAGTATCCAATACGGGAATTTCCGCTTCCGATCTATATACCGCAAATGTGCAATTGATCTTTATTTGAGGCTTCCGGGCGTCAATAGATCGTTTCTTCCAGCGGAAAACAAAATCATCCGTTCCTGTTTCCTGCCGGATTCGCCGACGGAGCCATGCCTCATCCTTCGCCTGTTCGGGAGTTACCTGGAAGCGAACTTCTGCAAGCATTATCCTTCAAAAATAACTGAGAACCACCAGACGCGATTATACGTCTTTTGAATCGGATCGCCGATAAACGTATTGTCCGGAACGTAGGAGTTGATAAACCCGTGCGAATATTTCACCTCCAGACCAAACTTGAAATACGGCGCAAAAAATTCAATTCCTGCTCCAATCTGCCCCTGCCAGTCATCACGTTTGATCTTGATGAATGGATCGTTGAAATCCTGCGTGGCCTTTTCCTGCGATTGAAGATCGGCCGAATACTGTGCACCCAGCAAAACATACGAAGCAAAATTATTCACCCGCAAAGTTCGGAACTGAAACATCAGAGGAAAATCCAGATTGGTTGAATTGACACGCTCCTCATTGAAAAAATCGGTGGTATCGTTCTTCTCGAAAGTGTACTTCAGCACGCGTTCCTGAAAAGAAAGCGTCGGAATAAAACGAAGGCGAACCACCGGTGTTCCGAGCTTCATCGTAGTCACGATCCCCACCTGTCCACCAGCCGAAGGATGCACTGTTAGTGATTTCAGCTTGTATTGCTCGTAAGCGTTCGGTTTTTGGTACAAATTGAAACTGGCCGTATTGGCGCCCAGCATAAATCCGAAATGCAACAATTTCTCATCGAAACGGTGATAGTTCTCGGGTTTTTCTTTTTGACCAAAAGCCTGGAATGCAACAACCAGGAAAAGGATGAAATACCATTTCATGGCATCATTAACGCGCAGTTGAAGACGATATTGTTCCTTTTGTACTTTCACTACTTGATTCCTGAATAGATCGTGGCTATGCCACCAGACACCAATCGGGATTTTACATTCTTGTACCCAACCTTGCTAAGGATTGCTTCAAAATCCTTGCCTTCCGGGAAAGCTGCCACTGATTCGGGCAGATAAGTGTAAGCGCGTTTATCTTTGGAGATGGTGCGCCCCAGAAAAGGGATTACCCGTTTGGAATAAAACCCAAACAGTTGCTTCACCGGAAATTTTCGTGGTTTCGAGAATTCGAGGATCACTGCCTTTCCACCTGGGCGCAATACACGAAGCATATCGGAGAGTCCTTTTTCAAGGTTCTCATAGTTTCGCACCCCGAAGCCCACCGTCAACGCGTCAAAATAATTGTCTTCGAACGGCAAGGCTTCCGAATCTCCCAATTGCATTTTAACAATGGAATCCACGCGCTTTTTCTTCATCTTTTCCTTCCCCACATCCAGCATTCCCTGTGATATATCAACGCCAATTACCTCTTTTGGTTTCAGGCGAAGCAGGGCAAGCGCAAAATCTCCGGTACCAGTGGCAATGTCCAGAATCCGTTCGGGATGCACCTCCCGCAATTCCTTTACCGCTTTCTTACGCCAGATCTTATCAATGCCCATCGAAAGAAAATGATTCAGGAAATCATAACGCCCGGAAATGTTATTGAACATCTCCGCAACTTCTTCTTTCTTGGAAGAAGTTTCCTTGTTGTATGGTTTGACCACTTTTTCGTCTGTCATACGCTATCCGACCATCGTATGGCCTTTCGGGTATTTATAATTCTTACTCAGTACCTTTTTACCGACAAGGTACGCCAGGGTCAGTGTTCCGACACGTCCGATAAACATCGCCACGATCAGCACCACCTTTCCCACTGTACTCAATTCCGCTGTAATGCCGGTAGAAAGCCCAACCGTACTCGCTGCTGAGACGTGTTCAAAAACGAGATCCATGAAATCATACTTACCACTGGCAAGAAGATCTGCTTCGGAAATGGACAGTATGAACGGTCCGATAATGTTTCCGATCACAAAAAACATGAAGATCGCGTAAGCCTTGAGTACAATATCATTGGAAATGGAACGGCGGAATAATTCCGTACTTGGCTTTCCCTTGACGGTCGAGATCACAGATGCACAAATGATCGCAAAGGTTGATGTCCGGATCCCCCCTCCGGCAGACCCTGATGAAGCCCCGATGAACATCAGGAAAAGGAAAACAATCATCACGGGCATTGTCAAAGCAGCAGTATCCACCACATTGAATCCGGCGTTACGTGTTGTCATGGATTCAAAAAGCGAAGTAACCACCGCACTCAAAGGCGTTTGCTGATTCAGACCGTTATTCCATTCCGAGATCATGAAAACTGCGGCTCCCAATAAGAGAAGACCAATGGTAAAATAAAGCGAGATCTTGGTCCCGAAATCAATCGTTTTCCAGGGGGTCCGCATCCGTTCACGCAATCGGCTGATCTCGAAGAGGTCGAACACATAGATCATTCCGAATCCTCCCAGGAAGAACAGAACAAGGATCACGGTATGTACAAAGGTATTGCTGATCACATCCGGATGCATTAATCCATCGTGCAACGTGGAAAGTCCGGCATTATTAAAGCCGGAGACACCATGAAAGACCGCCTGAAAAAAGCGGTTCCCCGTATCGGCGAACACCCCTTCGTTTCCAAAACCGATAAACAGCAAAATGATTCCGATGATCTCAAAAGTGGTTGCCCAAAGCACGATCTTTGCCAGCATCGATTTCGCCTTGAGGATTGAGTCCTTGTTTACAAAATCTTCAATCACCTCGTGGTATTTAATGCCCACTCCGAACTTCGCCACAACGAGCATCAGGGCACCAAACGCAATGGTATTCAACCCACCGAGTTTGATCAGCACCAACACAATCATCTGACCCTTGAAGGTCAGGGTATGCGCCACATCTACTGTGGAAAGCCCGGTCACACTTACAGACGACATCGAAAGGAACAGGGAATCAATAAAGCCGAGACCTCCTTCCGTACGTGACATTTCCGGCAACATCAACAACAAGCCGCCTACCAATGCCATAAGCGTAATAGAAATGGTAAAAAGCAAACCAGGATGGATCTTCATCCAGGGGCGGAAGTTTCGTTGTTTGAACAAACTGTTCAACAAGATCACAAACACGAACATCTGCACGAAGATCATGGAAAACGCACCGAAATCTTCAAAGCCCATCGACTCAAAGATCGGTTCGATGATTACCGTTCCGAAGAAGTTATACGCAATTCCTTCGATCAGCAATAATCCGATAATGATTGCTTCAAACCAGTTGTTTTTCAGGAATGTAGGCGGATGAAAGTCGTAGAATAGTTTAAGTAAGAACCGGAAGATATAGAAACCGAAACTGACCTCAATGATCGTGAAACACCACTCATTCGCTGCCGCTGTCAACTCGAATCCATAATAATAGACCAGGGTTCCGATCGCCGTAAGTGATACCACTACGTTCATCACAGACAACGTTGTAAGCACTTTAGGCTTGGAGTCGTAGATCAACAAATTGATCCGTTCCCTGATCTCGCGAATGGTCATGCCAGTCCTACTTTTTGCACTTCATCCATCAAGCGTTCCCTGTCGATGGGAACCACTCCGCTCATTTCGCAAACCAATCCGCCGGAAAGATTTGCAATTCGTGCAGCATTCACCGCATCCAACCCGGATGCCAGACACAGGGTCGCTACGGAAATAACCGTATCTCCGGCACCACTTACATCTGCAATGTTGCGCACATGCGCAGGAATGTATTCGTCATTTGTGCCATCCTTGACATAAACTCCGTGTTCCGAAAGCGTCACAAAACTTACCTTATTGGCAAGAATTGCTTCCAGCTCCTGCACCGCCTTTTCAAATGATTCTTTCGCTTCTGTGAAATTGAAATCGACCTTCAGTCCCTCCTTCAGTTCTTTCAGATTAGGCTTGAAAAGCGACACTTCCCGATACAGCAAAAAATTCTCTTTCTTCGGATCAACAGCGGTAATGACACCGCGTTCATTAGCCATTTTAATTGTACCCGAAATCACCTTTGGCGTTAAAACGCCTTTGTTGTAATCCTCCAGAATCACTGCATCAACACCTTCGTCCAATAATTCACGGACTTTCTCCAGCAACAACTCCTCCTCGACTGTTGTCAATGCATTTGTATGTTCTTCGTCAATCCGCAGCATTTGCTGATGATTGCCAATAACCCTTGTTTTGATCGTTGTTTTTCGTGTCGGACTGCTGATCACTCCCCTGTCGTCCAGTTTCATTTTCTTCAGCAGCTCACGCATTTTTTCCGCACCTGCGTCCTGACCGATCACAGAACAGATCAGTGCTTCAGCGCCAAGCGAAAGAAGGTTCAATGCCACATTGGCGGCTCCTCCAAGCCGATCCTCACTTTTCGAAAGGTTAATGATGGGAACAGGTGCTTCCGGGCTTAATCGTGTAACAGAGCCATGCAGATAGGCATCCACCATTACATCGCCCAAAACCAGGACACGCTTTTGCGAAAACTGATCAAATAAGGTCTTCACATCCATTAGCTCAATTTTTCCAGCGCCACTTTCACCCGGCGCATAGCTTCCGTGAGTGTTTCTTCCGAAGCTGCATACGAAATACGAATGCAATCCGGCGATCCGAAAGCCTCTCCGGCTACCAGTGCCACCAATGCCTCCTCCAGCAAATACATGCACAATTCGGAACCATCAGTGATCACACGACCGTTGTAGGATTTGCCATAAAAGTACGAAACATCGGGAAACACGTAGAACGCACCTTGTGGCACGTTAGCCTTCACACCTTCGATGTCATTCAGTGCATCAAGCACCAACGTTCTGCGTCGTGAAAAAGCATTGATCATGTCCGTCAACACCTCCGGATCAGCTTCCATGGCCGCAATCGACGCCTTCTGAGTAATCGAGCAGGTGCCCGATGTAAACTGTCCCTGTACTTTTGTGCAGGCATCAGCAATCTGCTTGCTTGCTCCGATATATCCCAAACGCCAACCGGTCATGGCCCAGGCCTTCGAAACCCCGTTCACCGTTACCACCTGTTCGTATACATCCTCAAACTGGGCAAGGCTTTCATGTCGGGAATTGAAATTAATATGCTCATAGATCTCATCACAGATCACCAAAATGTGCGGATACTTCTTCAGCACATCAGCCAGACCACGTAACTCATCCTTCGTGTACACGGAACCCGTTGGATTACACGGTGTGGAAAAGATCATCATTTTCGTACGTGGAGTAATGGCCCCCTCCAGTTGAGCGGGTGTGATCTTAAAATCCGTCTCGATCCCGGCATCCACAATAACCGGAGTTGCTTCTGCCACTTTTACGATCTCAATATAAGAAACCCAGTAAGGAGCAGGAATGATCACCTCGTCTCCCTCGCCCACAACACTCAGCACAACGTTGGCAATGGATTGCTTGGCTCCGGTTGATACCACAATCTGATCGGGAGCGTAATTCAGTCCGTTATCACGACGGAACTTCAACGAAATAGCCGCCCGAAGATCTTCATATCCGGGTACCGGTGTATAAGTCGTAAAGTTATTGCGCATCGCCTCAATGGCTGCCTCCTTGATAAATTCAGGTGTGTTAAAATCCGGCTCTCCCAGACTGAGGGAGATCACATCTTTTCCTTGTGCTTTCAGCTCCCTGCTTTTACGTGACATCGCAATGGTTGCGGACTCTTCCATTGCATTCAGACGCTCCGATAATTCGATCATACCGTTAGTTCATTTTTTGAAACTACAAAAGTACAACTATACCTGAAAACGAGGGGGATCGGGACATTTAAATTCATGCGTATTTTACAGGCTGGATTGTGGATAAAATCCCATTTTTTCAACGACGCTCCGAAAAAAAATCGACTAACTTCGTCCATTGATATGAGCGAGGAAAAATTCATTGACGTCGAAAAACTGATCGCGAGTAAAAACGCAAAGGCGCTGAAATGGACCCCCCGCTTTCTGATCAGGTATCTGAAGCGGATCGTTCACGAGAAAGAAGTGAATGAGTTCATTCTGGCGAACAAAGACAAGAAAAATGCAGAGTGGTGTCAGGCTACTGTTGATCACCTGAACATTCGCGTTTCAGTGAAACATATCGAAAAAATTCCGAAGACAGGAAAGATCGTGATCGCGATGAATCACCCTTTTGGAGGGATGGATGCTATGATCCTCGTGAGCGCACTGAAAGACCACCGAAAAGACCTCAAGTTCATTGTCAACGATCTGCTGATGAACCTTGATAGTATGCGGGAAATGTTTGTCGGTGTCGACAAGCACCGAAAAACCAGCAAATCTGTCCGGGTTCAGATTGACGAAGTATTCCAATCGGATAACGCTGTGTGCATTTTTCCGGCAGGACTGGTGAGCAGACGTATCAAAGGAGAGGTAAAGGACCTGACCTGGAAAAAGACCTTTGTGACCTATTCACGCAAATACGACCGAACTATTGTTCCGATATACATTGACGGAAAACTTTCCAATTTTTTCTATCGCCTGGCAAATTTCCGGAAACGACTCGGCATTAAGGCCAATATTGAAATGTTGTATCTTTCCAATGAATTATTCAAGCAGCGAAACAAGGAAATGCGTTTTGTCGTGGGCGATCCGATCGAAAAAGAATTTATGAATCGAGATGTGAATGATCACCAGTTGGCACAGGAGATCAAAGAACGCGTCTACGAACTACGAAAAGAACTTTAGCATGGAAGCGATAATTGATCCGATAGACAGGAAATTGCTGAAAAATGAACTCACGCGGGAACTTTTTCTCCGCGACACACGCAAGGGCAACAACGAAATTTA
>JBNKYR010000032.1:0-19012 GCA_050300995.1 Crocinitomicaceae bacterium
CCCTGTATAAACTGCTTCCCGCCTGAAAATTTGGGTCATAGTGAAGTACAAAACCGTTGTCATCGGCTGGAATGGTTGCTCCTGCTGCAATGGTTACATAACCGGACGGAGTGATTACCGGCGCATCACCCGCAGCTGTGACTCCGGTACAACTTCCCCAGCAGAAATAACTCCCCGTGTTGGCCAGCACCGCTTCTTCGTAGCGGGTCACATTCACTTGTAAATCCGATGCGGCATTGTTCGTGATTCCAATGGGAACTGAAACATCAAAATCTTCGATACTGATATCCAATTTAACGGTATCTCCGGTAGTTAACGTTCCTCCGGCATCAAACAACTGCAGACTTTGTGCATTCACAAAAGCTGCAAAAACAGTAAATATTACGAAGATCGTCTGTTTCAATTGCATGCCGCATATTACGAATTATTTTCAAGGACATCGGGATATAAACCAACAAAAAAGGGACGCCAACCGGCGTCCCTTTTCAAGTTATTCTGAAAGTACTTAGTCTTTCTTTTCTTCGTCCTCAGAAGCTTCATCAGCCGCTTCGTCAGAAGACGCTTCCGCTGCAGGCTCTTCTGTCGCAGGTTCTTCCGCTACTTCAGCTGCAGGTTCCTCAACTACAGGTGCCTCTTCAGCTACTTCTTCTGCTGCAGGAGCTTCTTCAACTGATGCTTCAACTGTTTCCTCAGCTGCTGCTTCCGTTGCTGTTTCTTCGGCTACATCAGCCGTAGCTTTTGCACCTCCACCACCACGACGTGAACGACGTGTAGTCTTCTTCGGCTTGTCGCTTGTGTACAACTCGTTGAAATCCACCAACTCGATCATACACATCTCTGCGTTATCTCCCAAACGGTATCCTGTACGGATGATTCGGGTATAACCGCCTTCACGATCTGCAATCTTAGGTGCGATCTCACGGAATAATTCCGATACCGCTTCTTTGTTTTGCAGGTAACCAAAAACTGTACGACGTGAGTGAGTTGAGTCTGTCTTTGACTTTGTCAACAGAGGCTCAACGAATACACGCAACGCTTTTGCTTTAGCTACAGTCGTGTTGATGCGCTTGTGCTCAATCAGTGAGCAAGCCATGTTCGAAAGCATTGCTTTTCTGTGCGCAGCCTTTCTACCGAGGTGATTAATTTTCTTTCCGTGTCTCATAATTGTAAATTTCGTAAGTAACGGTTAACTGAATCCTTGTAATGTATCGCCGCAGGTTCAGCCACCTATTACGCCATTTTTAATTCAATCGCGATACTAATCCTTGTCTAATTTATATTTGGAAACGTTCATTCCGAAAGAAAGACCTTTGCTATCTACGAGGTCTTCCAACTCTGTCAATGACTTCTTACCGAAGTTGCGGAATTTCAAGAGATCGTTCTTGTTGTAAGAAACGAGGTCTCCAAGTGTTTCCACGTCGGCAGCCTTCAAACAGTTCAATGCACGAACAGACAGATCCATGTCAACCAATTTGGTCTTCAGTAACTGACGCATGTGCAATGATGTTTCGTCGAATTCTTCAGTTTCCGCTTTCACTTCGCTATCCAAAGTGATACGCTCATCAGAGAAGAGCATGAAGTGGTGAATCAGGATCTTTGCAGCTTCCTTCAACGCGTCTTTCGGATGAATAGAACCGTCTGTAATGATATCCAGAACAAGTTTTTCATAATCCGTCTTCTGCTCTACACGGTAGTTTTCAACCGCATACTTCACGTTCTTGATAGGTGTAAAGATCGAATCCACGAAGATTGTTCCGAATGGAGCACTGCTGTCCTTGTTCTCTTCTGCAGGAAGGTATCCACGTCCCTTAACGATGGTCAATTCCATCTCCAGTTTCACGGAAGGTTCCATGTTGCAGATCACGAGATCCGGGTTCAATACCTGGAAAGCTGATGTAAACTTCCCGAGATCTCCGGCAGTCAACTGATCCTGTCCTGCAATCGAAACAACAACAGTTTCGCTGTCAGTACCCTCGATCTGCTGCTTGAAACGCACCTGCTTGAGGTTCAAAATAATCTCGGTCACATCTTCCACAACACCTTTGATTGTAGAAAACTCATGATCGACACCTTCAATACGTACAGAAGAAATCGCGAATCCTTCCAGGGAAGAAAGGAGGATACGTCGCAACGCATTACCCACTGTGATTCCATATCCTGGCTCCAAAGGACGGAATTCGAATTGTCCTTCGTGCTCATCGGACTGGATCATGATCACTTTGTCCGGCTTCTGAAAATCTAAAATTGCCATTTGTTTTTCTTCTTTTTAATTGTTTCCCGGTTGCGCGGTTTGAAGGATTGAAGAAGGTCGATCAAACCCTTTAGCCGAAAACCAATGAATTTTAATTTATTACTTAGAATACAATTCGACGATCAACTGTTCCTTGATGTTTTCAGGGATCATTTCACGTGATGGAATTGCTACCACTTTTCCTTCCATTGCAGAAGGGTTCCAGTCTAACCAATCGAATTTGTTCGGGTTCGCTGCCAAAGATTCTGAAATAACTTCCAGTGACTTTGATTTTCCACGAACACCTACTACATCACCAATACGCAGTGTGTAAGACGGGATATTCACCACTTCACCATTTACAGTGATGTGCTTGTGAGTAACCAGCTGACGTGCACCACGACGTGAAGGAGCAACTCCTAAACGGTAAACTGTGTTGTCCAGACGGGTTTCGCACAATTGCAACAGGTTTTCCCCGGTAATTCCCTTCATTCGGGATGCCTTGTCGAACATGTTCGCAAACTGACGCTCAAGGATACCATAAGTATACTTCGCTTTTTGCTTTTCTCCCAACTGGATTGCGTATTCGGATTGTTTTCCTCTACGCTTGTTCGGACCGTGTTGTCCCGGACCGTAACTTCTTCTTTCCAACGCCTTGTCCGGTCCAAAGATTGGATCTTTGAAACGACGCGCGATTTTTGATTTTGGACCTCTGTATCTTGCCATTTTACTTTATTTAAGGGAGATCATGAATTAAGGCTTATCCTCCGATGATCTTGATTCCCTTTGTTATTAAATTCTCTTTACTTCAGACATTGGACCGCTTCGCTTTTAGACACAAGACATTAGACGGATCGTCTTTTGTCTCTTGTCTCTGGGTCCGATGTCTCTTGTCTAATTATTATACTCTACGTCTTTTCGGTGGACGACATCCGTTGTGTGGCAATGGAGTAACGTCAACGATTTCCGTTACTTCAATACCCGAATTGTGAAGGGAACGGATTGCAGACTCACGTCCTGCACCCGGACCTTTTACATACACCTTTACTTTACGTAATCCGAAGTCATGTGCTTCTTTTGCCGCATCCTCAGCAGCAACCTGTGCAGCATACGGAGTGTTTTTCTTTGACCCTTTGAAGCCCATTTTACCTGCAGATGACCAGGAAATAACCTGACCTGAGGTATTCGTCAATGAAATGATCACGTTGTTGAAAGTTGCCTGAATGTGCGCCTCTCCTACAGCGTCAACCTTGACGTTCTTCTTCTTCTTTTGATTTGACTTTGCCATTTTTTAGCTATTAAATGTTTGTTGCTTTCGGTTGAATGGGAGTTTAACCTCCTGCGATGCAGCTTCCGATAAAGGGGGCGATTATTGCAACCTTTTCCATAAAGGACCGATTGTGAATCATTCTTGCAATCGGGGTCACGGACCGCCTGTCCACGATATCAGAAGCAGCTTCTCCAACCCTTCCCGGACTTCCCGTCCGATCCGGATCAGTAGCTTCGCTACTTCTTCTTATTCGCAACCGTTTTTCTTCTACCTTTTCGTGTACGGGAGTTGTTTTTCGTACGCTGACCTCTCAACGGAAGACCTGCTCTGTGGCGAATACCACGCTGACAACCGATATCCATCAGACGTTTAATGTTCAACTGGATTTCCGAACGCAATGCTCCTTCTACTTTGATCTCGTTGATCACGTTACGGATTGCTGACAACTGATCGTCATCCCAATCCTGAACTTTAACGTTTTCATCAACACCTGCCTGATCGAGGATCATTTTTGCGCGGCTTCTTCCGATTCCGTAGATGTAAGTCAATCCGATTACACCTCTTTTATTTTTTGGTAAATCAATACCTGCTATACGTGCCATACTTTAAGATTTTAGAATTTAGAGATTAGAAGCCAGAGGTTGATTCCAACGTCCGATTTCCAACTTCCAATGTTACCCTTGTCTTTGTTTAAACTTCGGGTTCTTCTTATTAATCACGTAAACCCTTCCTTTTCTTTTCACGATCTTACAATCTGCAGATCGCTTTTTAACTGATGCTCTTACTTTCATCTTTGTTCATTTAATCTGCTCCCGACTTCCAGGGTTTAAGGGATGATCTTCCAAAGTGTCCGGCTTCTGCCTTCCCTTCTCGAACTTCCCGTTCGCCCCCATCAAAAGCTTCGCTTTTTCTTATTTCTCTTACTTGTATCTGAATGTTATTCGTCCTTTTGTCAAATCGTACGGAGACATTTCCACTTTCACTTTGTCTCCCGGAAGGATTTTGATGTAGTACATTCTCATCTTTCCGGAAATGTGTGCCGTGATCACGTGTCCGTTTTCCAGCTCCACACGAAACATTGCGTTCGACAATGCTTCAATGATAACTCCGTCCTGTTCGATTGATGCCTGTTTCGCCATATTACATTCCTGATAATTCCTGGGTTCTTCTTCCTTTCACGCGTGTACCTTCCATCAAGCCATCCATGTGACGATTGAGAAGATACGACTCGATCTGCTGCAAAGTATCCAACACTACCCCCACCATAATCAACAGGGATGTTCCCCCGAAGAACATAGCGAACGCATCATTCACACCAGCCATCTTCGCGATGGAAGGAATGATAGCAATGAATGCCAGGAAAAGCGATCCTGGGAACGTGATCCGGGAAACAAGCGAATCAATGTAATGCGCTGTTTCTTCTCCGGGACGAATTCCAGGAATGAATCCTCCGCTTCGTCTCAGATCATCCGAGATCTTACGTGGGTTGATCATGATCGCCGTATAGAAATACGTAAAGACGATAATCAACAGGGCCAACAACAGGTTGTATCCCAATCCGTAAATATCGCTGAAGTTTCGTGCAATGAATCCGCTTCCGTCACCACTTCCTGAGAAGATCATTACCGGAACAGTCATGATCGCCTGCGCGAAGATGATCGGCATTACTCCGGAAGCATTTACCTTGATCGGTAAATAGCTTCGAGCACCCTGATCTTCCGCAGAACGCGCCCCTACCACACGTTTGGCAGTATTGAGCGGGATTTTCCGGACCCCTTGTACAATCAACACCGTTCCAAGTACTACGACCATGAACGTGAAGATCTCAAGGACAATCTTGATCAGGTTACCTGAGTCAACTGCGAAACCGAATTCAGCCATAAATGCTCCAGGGAGACGGGCGAGGATTCCAACTGTGATCAGCAAGGAAATCCCGTTGCCAATACCTTTGTCGGTAATTCGCTCACCCAGCCATACTGCAAACATCGAACCTGCGATCAAAACGATCACGGACTGTGTCCACCACATAGATCCACCATCTTCCGGCAACGCACCTTTATTGGCAACGTAAAGCGTCAGATAACTTGGAGCCTGCAGAGCACAGATAATGATCGTCAGAATACGCGTATAGTTGTTAATACGCTTCCGACCGGATTCTCCTTCCTGTTGCATTTTCTGAACAGCTGGAACTGCCATTCCCAGGAGCTGCATAATGATCGAGGCACTAATGTAGGGCATAATCCCGAGTGCCATAACCGATGCATTGGAGAAACCTCCACCTGAGAACAACGAAAGCAGGGTTTCCAGCATGTTCTGCTCACCGCTTGCCTGTGCTTCTGCCAAAGCAGTATAGTTCACACCCGGCAAAATGATGAACGATCCCACGCGGTAAACCAGAATGAGGCCAAGGGTCAATAAGATCCTTTTCCTCAATTCTTCCACCTTCCAGATGTTCTTTATGTTACTGATAAACTTTTTCATTCGTAAAAAATGTTGGCAAAGTTAATTAGATTTCTGAACAATTCCCACCGGCTCCTTCAATTGCTGCTTTTGCAGTCGCTGAAAATTTGTGAGCGGTAACATCGATCTTCGTCTTTAATTCACCTCGACCCAAGATTTTTACCAGTTCATTATTAGACACCAGTCCGTTCTCACGAAGAACCTCAGGATTGATCTCCTTCACCTTCTTACGATCGATCAATGACTGGATGATGTCCAGGTTAATCGCTTTGTACTCAACACGGTTAATGTTCTTGAAACCAAACTTCGGTACACGACGCTGAAGTGGCATCTGACCTCCTTCAAAACCGATTTTCTTTGAATAACCGGATCTTGATTTCGCTCCTTTATGTCCACGTGTTGAAGTTCCTCCGTAACCAGATCCCTGGCCACGAGCGATTCGCTTCTTATTTTTTGTAGACCCCTTTGCTGGAGTTAGATTATGTAAATTCATTTGTCTAAAGTTTTGTGTCTGCACTGAAGCTTCAACGTATTCCTACACATGAGCTTCGGCACAAGCGTTATCGTTTATTCAACCACTTCGATGAGGTGTTGAACTTTCTTGACCATTCCAAGAATCTGCGGTGTTGCCTCGTGCTCAACAGTCTGATTCAACTTTCGCAAACCCAACGCTTTAATCGTAGCTTTCTGTCTTGCCGGACGATTAATAGCGCTTCTTACCTGCTTAATTTTAATTTTCGCCATGATACTTGCTTATTAACCGTTAAACACTTTCTCCAACTCAATACCACGCTGCTTGGCTACAGTAACCGCATCGCGCATTTGCGCCAATGCATCAATTGTAGCTTTTACCACGTTGTGTGGGTTGGAAGAACCTTGTGATTTCGCCAAGACATTGTGAATACCTACGCTTTCAAGTACTGCACGCATCGCACCACCGGCGATAACTCCCGTACCTTCCGAAGCAGGTCTCAACAAAACTCTAGCTCCACTGTATTTTCCTTTCTGAATATGAGGAACGGTACCGTGCGTGATCGGAACCTTGATCAGGTTCTTCTTCGCATCGTCGATCCCTTTAGAGATCGCTTCCGTTACTTCTTTTGCTTTTCCAAGTCCGTGACCAACGATACCGTTTTCATCACCAACTACAACAATAGCTGAGAAGCTAAACGTACGTCCTCCCTTCGTAACTTTCGTTACACGGTTCACAGCAACAAGCTTATCCTTAAGCTCGATATCTGCAGATTTAACTCTGTTTACTACTTGTGCCATTGTTATAATTTTAATCCGCCTTCTCTTGCTGAGTCAGCCAATGATTTAACTCTACCGTGGTACAGATAACCGTTGCGATCGAACACAACATTGTCAATACCAGCTTTAATTGCTTTTTCTGCCACTTCTTTTCCTACAACTGCAGCAACTTCTGACTTGTTTCCTTTTGCAGCCTTATTCTTATAAGAAGATGCTGAAACAAGTGTTGTTCCTGTTGTATCATCGATTACCTGTGCATAGATCTGTTTGTTAGATCGGAACACAGACAGACGTGGCCTGTTCGGAGTACCAGAAATCTTCTTTCTGATTCTTCGTTTAATCTTCGCTCGACGAGCTGTTTTACTAAATGCCATAACTCAATTAATGATATCTGTTTATTACTTAGAAGCCGATTTACCAGCTTTTCTTCGGATTTCTTCACCAACGAATCGAATACCCTTTCCTTTATAAGGTTCAGGCTTACGGAGGGATCGAATCTTGGCTGCCACTTGTCCGACCAATTGCTTGTCGTGAGATTCCAATGTTACCACTGGAGCCTTTCCTTTTTCGGACACCGCAGATACCTTAATTTCCGAAGGAAGTTCGATCACGTACGGGTGAGAGTAACCCAATGCGAGCTCCAGGCGCTGACCTGTTACATTCGCACGGTAACCCACTCCAACGATTTCCAATTCCTTCTTGAACCCTTCCGAAACGCCTGCTACCATGTTGTTCACCAATGAACGGTACAAACCGTGCTTGGCTCGGTGGTCAGGGGCGTCTGATTCGCGGGTGAAAGCCACTGTACCGTCCTCGATGCTGATCTGAACACATGGATCAATCTCCTGTGTCAGTTCACCCTTCGGACCTTTAACGGTAACTACGTTACCATCAACTTTCACTTCTACTCCACTCGGGATTGTTACTGGGGATTTACCTATCCTTGACATTTTACTTTATTTGTGCCTTCGCTGAAGCTTCAGCAAAAGCGTTAAAAATTAATACACGTAAGCAAGGACTTCTCCTCCTACGTTTTCTTTTTCTGCTTGCTTTCCGGTGATTACACCTTTGGAAGTGGAAACAATCGCAATACCCAGTCCGTTCAATACACGTGGCATCTCTGACGCACTGCTGTACTTACGAAGACCTGGCTTGGATATACGCTCCAGCTTCGTGATCGCAGGAACCTTTGTTGAAGGATTGTACTTCAACGCGATCCGGATCACTCCTTGTTTGTCATCATCCTCAAATTTGAAGTCGGTAATGTACCCCTGATCAAACAAAATTTGTGTCATCGCACGCTTCACGTTTGATCCTGGAATTTCCACCATCTTCTTTTTTGCAGCGCTCGCGTTACGGATACGCGTCAAAAAATCTGCTATTGGATCTGTATTCATAATCTTAAATTGCGGTAACGGTTTTCAATCTTTATTGAACCTGAAACCAGTTTATACTTTTTCCAAGACTTTAGACTTAAAGATTTCAGACAAAAGACCAACCGATCCTATGTCTGTTGTCTGGCAGTCCAATGTCTTATTTTACCAACTTGCTTTTTTCACTCCCGGGATCTTTCCAGCCAGTGCCATTTCACGGAATGTAACCCTTGAAATACCAAACTGACGCATATATCCACGCGGACGACCTGTCAATCCGCAACGGTTGTGCATACGTACTTTGGATGAGTTTGCAGGAAGTTTCTGGAGCTTTTCAAAAGCTTCCATTTTCTTTTCCCACATTTCATCAGACATATCCTGAGACTTCAGGATCTTTGTCAACTCAGCACGTTTCTCTGCGTAGCGAGCGTTGAGTTTTTCTCTTTTGCGCTCACGCGCCTTCATTGATTCTTTTGCCATTTCTCTTTATTTTTTTGTAAATGGGAATCCGAATGCGTCGAGCAGAGCTTTTGCTTCCTCGTCGCTTTCCGCAGTTGTTACAAATGTGATATCCATACCCATGATACGGTTCACTTTATCGATGTCAATCTCAGGGAAGATGATGTGTTCTTTTACACCCATGTTGAAGTTTCCGCGTCCATCGAAACCTTTCGGGCTAACACCTCTGAAGTCACGCGTACGTGGAAGTGCAACCGAAAGAAGACGGTCGAGGAATTCATACATGCGTTCTCCGCGGAGAGTTACCTTGGTTCCGATTGGCATCCCTTTTCTCAATTTGAAGTTAGAGACGTCCTTTTTAGAAACCGTAGCAATTGCTCGCTGACCTGTGATGAGAGACAATTCTTCCACCGCATTGTCGATAAGCTTCTTATCCGCTACAGCATCGCCAATTCCCTGGCTGATTACAATCTTTGACAGTTTAGGCACTCTCATTACCGTAGAGTAGCCAAACTTTTCAGTAAGCGCCGGAATAATCTCCGCGCTATACTTTTCCCGAAGTCGTGGTGCGTAACTCATTACTTAATTTCCTCCCCTGACTTTTTAGAATAACGAACTAATTTTCCATCCTTGTTCGCCTTACGACCAATGCGTGTTGCCTGACCGTTGTGAACAACCATAAGGTTAGAGATGTGGATACTTCCTTCGAATTCCACGATTCCACCTTGAGGATCTGCAGCACTTGGCTTCATGTGTTTCTTTACCAGATTCACACCTTCCACCGTAGCGCGCATTTTCTTGCGATCGATAGTGAGAACTTTCCCCTCCTGACCATTTGCTTCACCAGCCAATACTTTGACTGTGTCACCTACTTTAATGTGTAATTTCTGTTGCATAACTTCAATTATTTTAAAGTACTTCAGGAGCCAATGATACTACCTTCATATAATCGGCATCACGGAGCTCACGAGCAACCGGACCGAAGATACGTGTACCTCTCATTTCACCCGCCGCGTTCAGCAACACACATGCGTTGTCATCGAAGCGAATGTAAGAACCATCCGGACGGCGAACCTCCTTTTTGGTTCTAACTACTACTGCCGTGGCAACTGCTCCTTTTTTGACAGCTCCAGAGGGCATTGCACTCTTAACAGCAACCACGATCTTGTCACCCAAAGATGCGTAACGACGCTTTGTACCACCCAATACGCGGATGCACAAAACCTCCTTCGCTCCCGAGTTGTCGGCTACTGTAAGTCTTGATTCTGCTTGTATCATTACTAAAAGTTATTTAGCTCGTTCTACAATTTCTACTAATCTCCAGTTCTTGGTCTTCGACAAAGGACGTGTTTCCATGATGCGAACTGTATCGCCTTCACCACACTCATTCTTTTCGTCATGAGCCACGAACTTTGTAGTATTCTTCACGAACTTTCCATACTTCGGGTGCTTCACTTTACGCTCCACGGATACCACGATGGACTTATCCATCTTGTTACTGGTAACGATCCCGATACGTTCTTTTCTTAAATTTCGCTTTTCCATTCGAAGCTAATTTTGCACGGGCTTACGCCTGTGCTTCGCGTTTTGTTAATTCGGTTTTCAATCGCGCAATTGTTCGTCGCACATTACGGATCTGAATCGGGTTTTCCATTGGAGACACTTTGTGCGCCAATTTCATTTTAACCAACTGCTCAGAAAAGTTCGCAATTGAATCCTGTACGTCTTGTGTTGACATTTTTGAGATTTCCTGCTGTTTCATCTTTTCAATTATTTAGTTGGTACCACATAATCCGGGCGAGTAACAAACTTGCACTTCACTGGCAGCTTTTGAGCAGCGAGACGCATCGCCTCTTTTGCTGTCTCATAAGGAACACCTTCCGCCTCAAACATGATGCGTCCAGGTCGAACTACAGCTACCCAGTGGCTTGGAGCCCCTTTACCTTTACCCATACGTACTTCAGCCGGCTTTGATGTTACCGGTTTGTCCGGGAAGATTCGGATCCATACTTTCCCTTCACGCTTCATGTAACGTGTAACGGCGATACGTGCAGCTTCAATCTGACGAGAAGTAATCCATCCCGGCTCCAACGTTTTCAATCCGAAGGATCCGAAAGCTACAGTGCTGCCACGATGTGCAAGACCTCTGTTTCTCCCCTTTTGATGCCTTCTGAACTTGGTTCTTTTCGGTGATAACATTCTATCTACGTTTTTTAATGTTTATCGATCACTCACGTAATCGCTTATTTTTTTGGTCTTCTTTTACCGCCTGGCTTACGTCCACCACCTTTCTGCGCAGATGCCATTCCGACATTTGGAGAGAGGTCACGCTTGCCATACACTTCACCTTTGCAGATCCACACCTTGATCCCCAAACGGCCATAAGTTGTATGTGCTTCAGCCAATGCGTAGTCGATGTCAGCACGGAACGTATGTAACGGAGTACGTCCATCCTTGTACATCTCAGAACGAGCCATTTCTGCGCCATTCAAACGTCCGGAGATCTTGATCTTGATCCCTTCAGCTCCCATACGCATTGTACTCGCGATAGCCATCTTGATCGCACGACGGAAAGAAATACGTGCTTCCAACTGACGAGCGATACCATCCGCCACCAATTGAGCATCCAATTCAGGACGTTTTACCTCAAAGATGTTGATCTGGATCTCTTTTTTCGTCAGCTTCTTCAGCTCTTCCTTCAACTTGTCGACCTCCTGGCCACCTTTACCAATGATCACTCCCGGACGTGCTGTGTTGATAGTAACGGTAACTAACTTCAGCGTACGCTCGATGATGATTTTGGCAATACTTGCTCTGGATAAACGGGCACGGAGGTATCGACGGATCTGATCATCTTCAATGATCTTATCACGGTAGTTGTCGCCTCCATACCAATTAGATTCCCATCCCTGGATGAAACCTAATCTATTTCCAATCGGATTTGTCTTTTGTCCCATTTATCTCAAATTATTCAGCGTCTTTACCGTCCACGACGATAGTGACATGGTTTGACCTTTTTCTGATTCGATGTGCACGTCCCTGTGGAGCCGGCTGAATACGCTTAAGCATAGTTCCGCCACTCACTTCGATGGACTTTACATAGAGTGTCTCTTCTTCGATACTCTTACCTTCGTTTTTCTGCTCCCAGTTAGCGATTGCAGAACGAAGCAATTTCTCGAGGCTTGTAGACGCATCTTTCGCATCGTGTTGCAAAATGTTCAGAGCCTTGTTGACTTCAACACCACGAACGAGATCTGCAACCAATCTCATTTTACGCGGAGCGATCGGAGAGTTGTTCAACTTCGCGAATGCGAGGCTCTTCTTCTCTTCCTTGATCTTTTCAGCTCGTAATCTTTTTCTAGCACCCATAACTCTGCTAATTATCGTTTCTTATCCTTTTTACCTGCGTGACCGCGGAAGTTACGAGTAGGTGCGAATTCACCCAACTTGTGTCCTACCATGTTTTCAGTCACGAATACAGGAATAAACTTGTTACCATTATGCACCGCAAATGTCATTCCGACAAAATCAGGAGTAATCGTGCTTGCTCTTGACCATGTCTTGATCACAGATTTGCTGCCGCTTTCCTTTGCGTCATCCACTCTCTTCAGGAGTTTGTAGTGAACGAACGGCGGTTTCTTCAATGAACGACTCATATCCTAATTATTTTTTACGTTTCTCAATAATAAACTTGTCAGAATACTTCTTCTGAGCACGTGTCTTATAACCCTTCGCCGGGATACCCTTACGTGAGCGTGGGTGTCCTCCGGCGTTACGGCCTTCACCACCACCCATCGGGTGATCAACTGGGTTCATTACCACACCACGTACACGTGGACGGCGTCCCTGCCAGCGTGAGCGACCTGCCTTACCGGAAACGGTGAGGTTGTGCTCTGAATTGGATACAGATCCGACAGTAGCCAAGCATGTCGTGAGGATCATTCGGGTTTCACCTGAAGGCATCTTCACGATCGCATAGCGACCATCGCGAGCGTTCAATTGAGCATAAGTTCCGGCACCACGTGCGATAGAACCACCTTTACCAGGCTTCAGCTCAATGTTGTGGATAACAGTTCCGAGTGGAATGTCAGAAAGGAAAAGAGCGTTTCCTACGTTTGGAGCAGCATCCTTACCGGATGTTACCGTATCTCCCACTTTCAATCCTTCGGGAGCGAGGATGTAACGCTTTTCACCATCAGCATAATAAAGCAAAGCAATACGTGCAGTACGGTTCGGATCGTATTCGATCGACTTTACCGTAGCTGGAACGCCGTGCTTGTCGCGCTTGAAATCAATGATACGGTACTTCTGCTTATGACCACCACCGATGTAGCGCATGGTCATGCGACCGTCATTGTTTCGACCACCAGACTTACTCTTTCCTTTTACCAGGCTCTTTTCAGGAGCTGAAGCGGTAACTTCCGAGTAATCGCTGTTGATCTTGTGTCTTTGCCCTGGAGTTGTAGGCTTGAATTTTTTAAGACCCATTTCTTAGTCAACATTAAAAATTAAACAAATCAATCGTTTCTCCATCTGCAACGGTCACAACAGCTTTTTTCCACTTTTTGTTCCCTTGCTCAACGATACCTCTGTTTGTATACTTTACAGAGGGTTTTCCACCGCCATAATTCATGGTTCGGACTTCAGTTACCTGAACTCCATACATCTTCTCGACGGCATCTTTTATTTGCAGCTTGTTAGCTTTTGAATCCACTTCGAAAGTGAAACGGTTCTGGTTTTCACTCATTCCCGTTGCTTTCTCAGTAATGATCGGCTTCTTAATAATCGTCTTCATCTCTTCTCAATCAGTTTAGGATCTTTTCGATCGCTTCAATTGAACTTTGTGCCATCACAACTTTCTGCGCATTCAACACGTCGTACGTGTTCACAGAATCTGCTGTTACGACTTTTACTTTCTTAAGGTTTCGGGAAGACAGATAAACATTGTCATTCTTTTCTCCCAAAATCATCAGAACTTTATTGTCCTGAAGCTTAAGATTCGAAATCAGGTTCACAAAATCTTTTGTTTTGATTGCATCGATGTTCGGATCTTCGATCACCATGATATCATTGGATTTTGCTTTGTAAGAGAACGCTGATTTACGTGCAAGGCGCTTCAGTTTCACGTTCAGCTTGAAGCTGTAGTTACGCGGACGTGGTCCGAACATACGGCCTCCACCAACACGTGTTCCTGATTTAATGCTACCTGCACGGGCACCACCAGTTCCCTTCTGCTTCTTGATCTTACGAGTAGATCCAGCTACTTCCGCGCGCTCCTTGGATTTGTGCGTTCCCTGACGACGGTTCGCCAGATGCTGCTTTACATCCAGATAAATCGCGTGATCGTTCGGTTCAATTCCGAAAACTTCTTTTGACAAGTTGATTTCCTTATCCGTAGCAGCTCCTTTTGCGCTTGTTACTTTGATTTTCATTACTTCTCAATTGTTACGGTTGAACCTTTAGCTCCGGGAACGGATCCCTTCACCACGATTAAATTCTTGTCAGCGATCACCTTCAACACCTGGAGGTTCTCGATCATCACTCGCTTGTTCCCCATTTGCCCCGCCATGCGCATTCCTTTGAATACACGTGCAGGAGTCGAACAAGCTCCGATTGATCCGGGAGCTCTCAGACGGTTGTGCTGACCGTGAGTAGACTGACCTACTCCACCGAAATTGTGACGCTTCACAACCCCCTGGAAACCTTTTCCTTTAGAAGTTCCTACTACATCAACAAATTCTCCTTCTTCAAAGATGTCAACACCAACGGTGTCTCCGAGGTTCAGGCCATCGAAACCTTTAAATTCCACAAGCTTTGCTTTTGGCTCGGTTTTCGCCTTTTTAAAGTGGCCTTTCAACGCGTTCGGTGTGTTTTTTTCCTTACGGTCACCGAATCCCAATTGAATTGCCTCGTAACCATCTCTGTCTTCCGTTTTCACCTGGGTGACCACGCAAGGACCAGCTTCTATCACTGTGCATGGCATTGCTTTGCCCTCGGCACTATAGATGCTAGTCATTCCGATTTTTCTACCAATAATTCCTGGCATACTTCAACTATTAATTATTAACCTTTATTACTTACTTATACCTTGATCTCTACGTCAACACCACTTGGCAGTTCCAAACGCATCAGGGCGTCTACAGTCTTCGAAGAAGTACTGTAGATATCCATCAATCGCTTGTATGAACAAAGTTCGAACTGCTCACGCGCTTTCTTGTTTACGTGTGGAGACTTCAACACAGTGTAAATACGCTTGTGTGTAGGAAGTGGAATTGGTCCGCTTACCACAGCACCTGTAGATTTCACTGTTTTCACGATCTTCTCAGCAGACTTATCTACGAGGTTGTGATCGTATGACTTCAATTTTATTCTGATCTTTTGACTCATTTCTTCAAAAAATTAAGCTTTAACAACTCCCTTCACTTTCGCTACTACTTCGTCAGCAATGTTCTTTGGTGCTTCAGCATAGTGTGAGAACTCCATGCTTGATGTTGCACGTCCTGACGACATTGTACGCAACTGGGTTACATATCCGAACATTTCAGAAAGCGGAACGTCAGCCTTCACTACTTTTGATCCGGCACGATCATCCATTCCTTTCACTACACCACGACGACGGTTAAGGTCACCTACGATGTCTCCCATGTTTTCTTCAGGGGTAACTACTTCGAGTTTCATGATTGGCTCGAGGAGAACCGGCGTACACTTCGGAAGTGCCTCACGGAACGCCATCTTCGCACACAGTTCGAATGACAATGAATCTGAATCGACTGCGTGGAATGAACCATCCACCAATTCAACTTTCATTGCTTCGATCGGGAAGCCAGCCAATACACCGTTCACCATCGAATCCTTGAATCCTTTCTCAACAGATGGGATGAATTCTTTCGGAATGTTACCACCCTTGATAGAGTTGATGAATTCCAATCCTGTTTTTTCCTGATCCTCCTGTGGAGAAATCTTTACAACGATGTCCGCGAATTTACCACGACCTCCGGACTGCTTCTTGTACACTTCACGGTGATCAACTGGCGTAGTGATGTTTTCACGGTAAGCAACCTGAGGAGCACCCTGGTTTACTTCTACCTTGAACTCACGACGCAGACGGTCGATGATGATATCGAGGTGCAACTCTCCCATTCCTGAGATGATTGTCTGCCCTGAATCTTCATCGGTATTTACACGGAATGTAGGATCCTCTTCTGCCAGTTTAGACAAACCAACTCCAAGTTTATCGGCGTCAGCCTGAGTCTTAGGCTCAATCGCAACCCCGATTACCGGATCCGGGAAGTCCATTGATTCGAGAACGATCGGTGCATTCTCCGCACACAATGTATCTCCTGTTTTGATATCCTTAAATCCAACCAACGCACCGATGTCACCGGCACCCAGTTCCTGGATCTGATTCTGCTTGTTTGCGTGCATCTGGAAAATTCGTGAAATACGCTCCTTGTTCCCTGAACGCGTATTCAACACGTAAGAACCTGCAGGCAATTTACCTGAGTACGCACGAGTAAAGCACAGACGCCCTACGTAAGGGTCAGTAGCGATCTTAAATGCCAGGGCTGAGAATGGCTCATCGTAGCTAGGACGACGCTTTTCTTCATTTCCTGTCTTAGGATTCGTACCAACGATCGCTTCGATATCCAATGGAGAAGGAAGGATTTCCATCACCATGTCCAACATCGCCTGAACTCCTTTGTTCTTGAACGCAGAACCACACATCATCGGAACTACTTTTCCGGCGATGGTTGCCTCACGCAATGCATCAAGGATCTCACGCTCTGTCAAAGACTCAGGATCTTCGAAGTATTTTTCCATCAACGTATCGTCGAATTCAGCAACTGCTTCCAACAATTCTTCGCGGAGCTGTGTTGCCTCATCAAGTACGTCTGCAGGGATCTCGATTTCTTCAAAAGTCATCCCCATGTCTTCTTCGTTCCAAATGATTCCCTTGAAGTTGATCAAATCAACCACTCCTTTGAAATCATCCTCAGCACCGATATTGATCTGCAGTGGCAATGCATGGCTTCCAAGCATTTCCTTTACCTGCTTACAAACGTTCAGGAAGTCAGCTCCCTGACGGTCCATCTTGTTTACGAAACCGATACGTGGGACGTTGTAGTTGTTTGCCAGACGCCAGTTTGTTTCTGACTGTGGCTCAACACCGTCAACCGCAGAAAACAAGAAAACCAATCCATCCAATACACGGAGAGATCGGTTTACCTCAACTGTAAAGTCAACGTGTCCCGGGGTGTCAATGATGTTCATGTGGTACTCCTGTCCGCGGTAGTTCCATGTCAGGGTTGTAGCCGCAGAAGTAATGGTAATACCACGTTCCTGCTCCTGCTCCATCCAGTCCATAGTTGCAGCACCATCGTGTACCTCTCCAATCTTATGGCTTACACCACCGTAGTACAGAATACGCTCTGTGGTGGTTGTCTTTCCTGCGTCAATATGCGCAGCAATACCGATGTTTCGTGTGAATTTAAGATCTCTGGCCATAATATTAGAATCTGAAATGTGAGAAGGCCTTGTTTGCTTCGGCCATACGTAATGTGTCTTCTTTCTTCTTGAATGCCGCACCTTCTTCTTTCGATGCTGCAACGATCTCAGCAGCCAGCTTCTGAGCCATGGTCTTCTCATTACGCTTACGAGCGTAACCAATCAACCATTTCATCGCCAGGGACTGCTTACGTCCTTCACGTACCGGTGTAGGAATCTGGAAAGTAGCACCACCAACACGACGGCTACGTACTTCAACACTTGGAGTTACATTTTCCAATGCTTTCTTCCATGTTTCCAAACCAGATGTATCTTCTACTTTCTTTTCAACCATTTCAATGGCGTCGTAGAATATCTTGAATGCCAGACTCTTCTTTCCGTCCAACATCATATTGTTGACGAACTTTGTTACTTGCGTGTCACCGAATTTCGGATCCGGAAGGATGGCAATTTTTTTCGCTTTTCTTCTTCTCATCTCTCTTAAGTCTTAAAAAGATTATTTTGCTTTAGGTCGCTTTGTTCCATACTTGGAGCGGCGCTGAGTTCTTCCCTCAACACCTGCAGTGTCTTCCGCACCACGTACAATGTGGTAACGAACTCCAGGAAGGTCTTTCACCCTTCCTCCACGTACTAAAACCAATGAGTGTTCCTGGAGGTTGTGTCCTTCACCTCCGATATAAGCGTTGACTTCCTTTCCGTTAGTCAGACGAACACGCGCTACTTTACGCATCGCCGAGTTCGGCTTCTTAGGAGTAGTGGTGTACACACGTACACATACCCCTTTACGCTGTGGGCAAGAATCCAAAGCCGCAGACTTCGATTTCTTTACCACTGCTGTTCTCCCTTTGCGAACTAATTGTTGGATAGTTGGCATAAAAAATACTGTTAACTTTTATTAATAAACTATACGCCCAAATACAGATTTGGGGGTGCAAAGATAGAAGGAAAATTTGATAAACCAAGAGGGGATCGAAAAAAAATGCAGTTTTTTCACAGGGGCCTGTGTACATCTTTTTTCGACAATTTTCTCCTTCGGAAACGGAGATGATCGAATTTGATTTTTCCAAATATAGGACTGTCGTCCTTTTTTCAAAAAAAATGCTCCTGCTTTTTATTAACAGTCCGGCATCGAATTGTTGAAAGCGTTTATTCCGCACCTTTGGATATATTTGCTGTATGCTGTTCAAGGAGTTGTCGGGTCGGTCGGTATTGCTGGTGATGTTTGTCTTCACACTTCTGACCTTTGAAAAGCTCCAGACGGTCATCCGGAACGAAAATACCTGCATCTGCTCCTACGACGGCTTCGGTTACTACATGTACAACCCGGCACTTTTCTCTCAGGGCAGTCTTTTCATGAAACGGGAATGGGCCCAGGGGCTACAGGATCAATACTGCGGAGGCATCGAAGCCTACCAACTGGTTAAACAGAATTATCCAAACTACCTGGATACTTACCACATGGGA
>JBNKYR010000032.1:19022-22713 GCA_050300995.1 Crocinitomicaceae bacterium
ATTACGAATTGACCGATGCCGAAGAACAGGACCGTCGTTTTCGGCGCGAAATCGATTATCGGCGGCGTCATGGCTTGCCTGTTGTCGAAAAAGACACTCAATTGCTTAAAGCTTTGGCATGCGGTTTGCCCGATTGTTCGGGTATCCAACCGACGGATTCAGCAAGCCCTATCACATCGGTTTCATCCTGAATGCACTCCTCTTTATCTTTCTGGGATTGCTTTACCTCCGTAAGTTGCTGCGTCTCTTTTTCACGGATTCCCTTACTGCCTTACTGATCCTGATCGGCTTTGCCGCAAGTAATATCTACATTACTTATACGCAACAGCCCGATCTTCCTCACCTCTATCTTTTTTGTCTGAATGCAGCTTTCCTGTACTACTTATTCAGATTCCTCAATGAGAAACGACGACGACTACTTATCCTTTCGGCACTGTTTTTCGGGCTCACATTAAGCATTCGTCCGACGCAGGCGTTGCTTGGAATCATTCCTTTTATCCTCCTTTATAAGGAATATCGTTTCTCAAAAGCATTCTGGAAAAACCTGCTCTGGTTTCCGTTCCTTTCCATTGCCTGGAACATTCCTCAGATGCTCTACTGGCAAATTGTGGGTGGACAACTGTTAATCCTTAACCTGCACCTGGAAGAGATCATACCGGTCGATCCGAATCTGCTCGACTTTCTTTTTTCCTATCGTAAAGGGTGGCTGCTCTATTCTCCGGTTTTCCTTTTGCTGATTCCGGGTTTCATTACCCTCTTCCGGCAGCAACGGAATCGCTTCTGGGCGATTCTTACCGGAAGTGTGATATACATTTACATCATGAGCTCCTGGGAATGCTGGTGGTACGCTTCCTCTTTCGGGTCACGGGTGATGGTTGACATCTATCCTTTGTTATTTATTGTACTTGGCTACGCACTCATTGCCCTGAAACCTTTATGGAGCCGAATCATTGCGGGGATCTTTATTTCATTGTGCATCCTTCTGAATGGCATCCAGTCGCGGCAGTTTGAAATGGCCTACCTCGACTCGGCACGCATGAGTAAACAGCACTACTGGTACATCTTTGGAAAACTCAACATCCCGGATTACAGCAACATTCACTTACTGATCGACCGTGAAGACCTCGACTGGACAGAGCAGAGCTATCCGAAAGACCAATATACTATTGAAGCGAAGACCATTTTCAAACTTGATCAAGCGATGGTTTCTATTCCGGGTGAAGACCTGACGATAGGGCGCCTGAATGTGTTTGAACTCCTGAAAACAGATGAGACCCAACTGGACGTTCGTATCGTTGTTAAAACTTCCGATTCCACACAAAGTTCATTGTTACGCCTGGAGACCGTCAGTCCGTACAACTGTTACAGCTGGGATCACATCGAGGTATCGCAGGGATTTTCGCAAACGGAATTCACGGAGCTATACCTGCGTTTCAACTTGCCTGATATCCGTCACGCAAAAGATCAGATCCAGATGTATCTTGACAATGACGCGCCGGTCTCTGTAGAAATCAAAGAAATGGAGATCACGGCTTTCAGCCTGATCAGGAAATAATCATTGCTTCATCACTTTTCGCTGGAAGACCTGATCTCCGGAAACGAAACGAAGGATGTAAACACCGGAAGACAAGCCGGAAAGATCCAATTCCCCGATCATACTGCCAGAAGTCACGACGAGACCATTTCCGTCCATCCCACAAACTTCGACGGAAGTAACCATCGGGCCGGAAATGTGCAGAATATCAATTACCGGGTTAGGACTCAATTCAAGTGTAGCTTCTGCCATCTCCTCCGCAGACAATACTAAACACCCCTGGGAAACCTCGTTCTCGTTTTCAATGATTCCGGTACCATCAAGGTTCATCCCATTCAAACCGGGGTAATCCGGTTCGTATTTATTCGCCTTAAAAACATCGTTCTGTCCGGAAATGGGATCGTAAAACTGTGGATACACCGTCTGTCCGGCCGGGTTGCGATAAACCCAAATTACCTCTCCCTGACGTGTAAGTTCAAACATTTGTCCGAGCGAGGACTGTGCCACAAGCATGTTTCCATTGCTCAATACCTGAACGCCACATTTCTTTCCTTCGTACAGTACTTCTCCAACTACATTTCCGCCCCACGACCAATCAAATTGCTCAGGCAAAAAACGGTTGTTCAACATTTCATAAGTGGTGCCGTTAATTGTTGGCTCCAGCAACACAACTGTACTTTCAGAATTGGAACCTCCCGCCTCATTGTTAAATACACTGATCTTACCGGCATCCGGATACCCATCCTCTACCCATCGGGGATCGTGCTGCTTGAACAGTTGCTGATCGGGTGTTCCTCCAGCCTGATACACCAAAGGGTTCCCCCAATGCCACAAAAGATCGCCTCCACGACCGAAATTCCCTCCGGTGTGCCCGGCAGCCTCCGCCATCGTGGTACTGTGATCAATGATATAGATCTCACTCATGTTTCTGGATGAAATAATGATCTGATCCAGCGTCGCGTTGTAATCAATTCCATTGAGGTGAATGAAATCCGTAATGGAACCATTGTCAAAATTGAAATCAAGTAATTCGGGATGATCAGCCACCACGCCGTAATTCGGTTTTCCTGCATCGTAATCCTGCACAAGGTGATCATAAAAAGACCACTGCCAAACAAGATTAACACCATTCGTTCCAACCGGTTGCAACTCTACAACCCGATCCAAACGAAAACCGGAAGCCACCAATGCAGGATCACGGCCTGCGGCAATTGCACCGGCATCGGTTACCGTATCCCGGCAAATGCACAGAATATTTCCGTTCGGAAGTGGTTCAATATCATGGTGCTGCGCAAAACCGTTCCCCGTCATGTCATAACTCCAGAGCAATTGATTGTTCCAGTCGCGAATCTCCAGGGAATCCTTGCCGGCCCGAAGGAGGTTTCCGTTTTCAAGCAGATACCCAATGGATCCCGGTGTTTCTGAAAAGGTCCATTTGTTGACCTGTTCACCACATTCATTTACGAGATAGACGTCGTTGTTGTATTCTGGGGAGAACATGATGTAACCCGGAGTAACCGAATCATACACACGCAAGCCAATAGTTGGAACCTGCGAAAGGGCTGCACCAGTAAGCAGCCCGACAATTGAGAGTAGCACATATTTCACCTTGCTAAATTACCTTTTTTCAATGTGAACCGTCGGTAGGAAAAGTAGATTTCGGGAAAGTTTCCGGATCAACCGACCATTATGATCTTCTCCAAACATATCGTATCTTGGTCGGCAGTTAAAGTCATTCCCTCCATGATGCGCTATCGGCTTGCTACCTTCCCGGTTGTTTGTTTCCTTGTTTTCGGAACTGTCCGGCTCCAGGCTCAGGAACGTTTCACGGACAATCTTAAAGTAATGGTGAATTACCAGCACGGTTTCGGTCTGCCGGAATACAGTGCATTAGGGTACGTATTTAACGATTACGTTCGATCCCTCGATATTGCTGTAATGAAGGAACGAAGCGGGAAAGATGCCTTTGAACGTCTTTACAATTATCCGGAGAACGGCGTTTCCCTTTTCTACACTTCCCTTGGGAATTCAAAGATTCTTGGCGACGCATTTGCCGTGGATTACATGTTCAGGCTCAATATTATTGACTACAAGGGCTTTCGTTTGTTCAATCGGATGGGAATCGGTCTTGGATATATTACGCGCACCAACAACCTT
>JBNKYR010000033.1:0-22572 GCA_050300995.1 Crocinitomicaceae bacterium
CGAGTTGAGCAATGATCTTCTGGTAGGTCAGTTTCCAGGTGGACATGGAACCATAGGGGCAAAAGGTTACATGCTGATAACCGATATCGTTCAGCATGAATGTGAAATTGGCCATTACTTCTGCATCCCCCTCTTCATCCCAACCGAGTTCTTCATTGTCGAAATCAATCGCATGAATGTCTCCTCCGGCTGCCACCATGGCATCCTTCAGGGCTTTAAAATTATCGTAGAGCGCATTTCCCGGCCCGGGCACCCCGCCGTTCAACAGGTTCCTGATATTGGCGTAATCGCTGGCACCGCCTGACCCTACTGAGAAAATGATCTGAACTCCTGCTTTGTACAGTTGGGCAAGTCGTGTCGGAAGGTTCATTTTATCTGCTTCCATATAAACACCGTTCGAAACGAATTGCGTATTGTTCAGGATCAACGTTCCCTCAGGATTGACGTGCACGGACCAAACGATAACCGTCGAGTATTTTGCATACAACAAATTATCGATCGCACCCTGCTCTCCGAAGGCGAGAGCACCTCCGGCATAGATTCTTGATTGTACGTTCATTTTCCAAAAATTTGATTTGATTGGGAAATTAGCCAATACCATTTGTCCTTTCCAAGGTATTTGTACGGGTTTTTTTAGGTATAAATACCTGATTTGAAGCATAAAAAAAACCGCTCCAGGGAGCGGTTTTCTATATTTTGTTTCAGAGACTTACAATCCGAAAGCCTCTTTCACTTTGTCAACGTAATCAAGTTTCTCCCATGTAAAGAGTTCCACTTCTTTGGAAACCGAACGTCCGTCCGGTGTACTGAACGTTTTCGTAACTGTTTCGTTCTGGCGTCCCATGTGACCGTATGCTGCAGTTTCAGCATAGATCGGGTTACGCAGTTTCAAACGCTGTTCAATGAAGTAAGGACGCATATCAAAGATCTCAGAGATCTTCTTTGCAATCTCTCCGTCGGTCATGTCAACTTTAGCAGTTCCATAAGTCTCGACAAACAATCCACATGGCTTTGCCACACCGATTGCATAGGAAACCTGTACAAGCACCTCATCGCACAAACCGGCAGCTACCATATTCTTGGCAATGTGGCGGGTTGCGTACGCTGCAGAACGGTCCACTTTTGAAGGATCCTTACCGGAGAATGCACCACCACCGTGTGCTCCCTTACCACCGTAGGTATCTACAATGATCTTACGACCGGTAAGACCCGTATCTCCATGCGGACCTCCGATTACGAAAATTCCGGTTGGATTGATATGGTAAGTGATCTCATCGTTGAACAAACGCTGGATGTCCGGGCTCAATTTCGCCTTCACACGTGGGATAACGATATTGATGACGTCTGCCTTGATACGATCAAGCATTGCCTGCTCGGAATCAAAATCATCGTGCTGCGTTGAAACAACGATCGTATCAATGCGCTGTGGCACGTTATCGTCAGAGTACTCAATCGTTACCTGTGATTTTGCATCCGGACGCAGGTAAGGAATCAATTCCGGCTCGTTGTTACGGATGTTGGAAAGTTCCTGAAGGATCTTGTGTGCCAGGTCAAGTGCCAGTGGCATATAGTTTTCTGTTTCACGTGTCGCATATCCGAACATCATTCCCTGGTCTCCAGCTCCCTGATCTTCAGGATTGGCGCGTTCCACACCCTGGTTGATATCAGAAGATTGCTCATGAATGGCTGACAATACTCCACAAGAGTTAGCGTCAAACATGTACTCCGATTTCGTGTAACCGATACGGCGAATCGTTTCACGTGCAATGGCCTGAACATCCAGATAAGTGTTGGTTTTCACTTCTCCTGCCAGGACCACCTGACCTGTTGTTACCAGTGTTTCGCAAGCAACTTTTGACGCCGGATCAAAGGCCATGAAATAATCGATCAGTGCGTCAGAAATCTGATCCGAAACCTTATCAGGGTGTCCTTCCGAAACGGACTCTGATGTAAACAAATAGGACATATAAACAGCTTTATTTTATTCGACATGCGAAAGTAGTAAATTAATTATTAATACCCGGACAACAGTCGATTGATATTGGCTGCTTTTAACGTTGACGGATGTATCCCGAACCGTTTTTCGGAATATCAAAGATCCAATTGTAATAGCCGATGAAATGCGAGTCGAAAAAGCCCATACGATTGTAGTATTTCTCCGGGATGAACACACGCTGGTCTGCAGGGAGTCCTGCGACCCGAACCTGCGGTGCGATTCCGTCCAGCAAACACGGCTGATCGTCGGCATACCTTTGGAAGTCGCATCCGTATTGCCATACCTCCTTCCACTCCATCGGATTGATCGCTCCAGAAGAAGCATTTTCCGGCGCAACGATGTAAAATCCACCAAAGTTGATCTTCCCGCGTAACTGATCCACGATTCCCAAGCTATACGCATATCCCATACTGTGGGCTACAATGAACAGGGTGTCATTGGCCGACAGGTTCGGTAACTCATTGAGCATCATTTCCAGGTTCCTTCCTGCAACCTTCCCACTGGTACGGCGAATCTCAAAGCCCTTCTTATTCGGTTTCATTCGCAGAAGGTTCGCCGTCTCCACTTCCTTCGAGGAAAAGAAATACCATTCTTTGACAGTCGTCTTCTGACATACATGATGACCTTCCGGACAGCGGTGCGGGTATTCGGTAGAGAGGGTACTGAAATTCAACAGGCTTCGGTGATTCGATGTTTCAACGGTAAAATGCCCGTCCGCAAAGTACACTTCCGTAGGGTTGATCCGCTGTGCGAACAGCTCCGTCATCTGCATGGACTTTCCCCAATCCCAATAGCTGTATCGGTCGAAATCGTAAATGAGGTTTTTCGAATTCGGGAATTCAAGTCCATGTTTACGGATGTCTTCAAAATTTTCCTCGAAAGTACGCCCGAGAGAGGTTGGACGATAACCGTTGACAAAGAGCAGTATCCTCCGGACCGGATCTTCGATTTTCAGCTTATCGGTAATCTCGCTTCCCGCATGATTGTACACCTTTTCCATTGCGCAGGACCCATCCTCGTTCATGTATCTGAATACATAATAATGGCTTGCTGCCGGCTGTTTGTATTCGTGCCTGCGCACCGCCAACGTGTCCGATGAACCGGCAAAGCGACATACACTCCACTCCCCGCCTTCTTTTCTTACATCAAAGTAGAGGACTTTATTTGCACGTTCGAGAAACCAGCTCTCACCACGGCGAATCAACATTTCCGAACCTGCCTCTTTCTCGGAGATCCGGACGGTATTCACATTTTCACGAATGAGTTTCACAGCCCTATTCACGTCGGAACTCTGCAGGTACTCCAACTGACCCGATTTGACTTCGAACAGTAAATACCCGCGATTGATCAGTTGAAAGGCATAAAAGTAGGCCAGCATCGCTATGGAAAAGAAACCTGCACGTAACAACCAACGAAACAATCGGAAGACACGCATGTGCTTTTCCAGCCACTCCACCGATTTACGGCGCAGGAGCATGGACACCATCAGTAACAGGGTGAGCAATAACAAGTGTAATGCACAAATATCAAAACCGAAAACAGAGAACAGCGGAACAAACAGCCAGTTGTCAATTTCCAGGTGCAACGAGTATTGATTTCGCTTAAACGGATGCAGGATCGACTGGGGGAAACTTCCCTTGAAAGCGACAATGTTTCCCGCTTCATCTTCTTCCCAAAAATAGTAGGCAATAATGCCACTGTTGGTCCGAACGTCCTCGTAGTCGTCGAAATAGAAGATCGTATTGATGTTCCTTTGGATCAATTCCCATTGTGCAAAGTTCAGGCGGGTCCCTGTTCCTTCATCCATGAGGTTGTCGGTTGTTCCCTTTTCGGGACCGCCATTCAACCAGGTCTCCTGCAAAGCACCGGTTCCGTATCCGAGCTGCTGCGCGATGGTATGAAACAACTCAGGGTCGTCCGCTTTCACGAAACCTACTGCCTTGTTCCTGACCATATAACCGGTAATTGCAGGGTTTACAAAACCGTCGACCAGGAAAATGTAATAGGAATCATTGGGCAGGTGTTTTCCGAAATAACTGTCCCGGATACCGATCATTTCTGAAGTAAAGCGATCATGTTGCGGACTCGGATTGCTCAGGAGTCCACCCGGAAAATCCTCCGGTTGAAAAGGATTGGTCAGTTGCACACCAAACGAAACCTTTGTTTGGGCGTAAACGGCATTCAGATACCTCTCAAGACTATCGGTTCTTAATTCGGTACTTACCAGTGGAACAATTACGATCTTTTGCCATTGCTTCGGGTAAACAACCACCCGCAACTTACCGACCAATTGACCTTTATACATCGCTTCCAGGTCATAACTTTCCATCGATTTCGGCAACACCAGGGAAAACGTATCGCCTTTAAATGCCAGCGGTTTGATCGAAAGAACCGAATCCCTGACCTTGAACCGAAGTCGCCGCGGTGCCCCATTGAAGATGAATTCAACCGTGTCGGAGGCATTTTCGCTGGTAGCCCTTGCTGCCACAAGGTATGGTTTGCCATGGACGGCAATGCGCTGATAATTCGGAATCCACTCACTACGCGTGCAGCGGTCAACGGCATACGGACGAGCAGAAGAAGGTACAAACTCCAGCAAGGTAGAGTCTGTCTGCTGCGCCAGTACGCTGCCTGAAGAGAACAGGACCAGACCACACAGGAAAAGTATCCGGAGAATCATCATGAGTATTACAACGCAAAAATAGCATCCTGCATACAGGATGCCATTAAAAAAAGCGGCCCGAAGGCCGCCTTTTCTATCATTTCATCCCACCCGGTTTACAACAGGTGGGTAGTTTTTCCACCGCTTTCGGATTGGCTTTAACATCATCCGCATCGTAACCAAGCTCCGAAAGGATTTTCTTTATTTCGTCCAGCGTGATTTTTTTCGTACTGTATTTCACTGTCAATACTTTGCTTTCCACGTCCAGCTCAGCAAAGCGAACACCGCCTGTATAATTCAGCTTCTCCTCGATACGTTCTTTACAGGAACCGCATTCCGCAGAGGTTTTGATCTTTGCTTCTTCAACTGTCTGGCTGTAGGAAACACCCGTAAAAAGTGTCAACAGCACCATCATCAATACTCCTTTCATCGTCAATTATTTGAAATTACCACACGCTGCATCTTCGTGATCATGCGTGAATTCAATACTACAAAATACGTACCGTTCGCAAAATCCATCGAATCGAATGTCAGCTCGTCAGTTCCCTTGACATCCACTTTTCTCACCAGACGACCAAGTGCGTCCGTGATGCGGATCTCACCTTCATGATCATCCGGAAGTACGTAGCTTACATTGAACATTCCCTGAACAGGGTTCGGATAAACACCCAGCGAGATGTTCAACAAGGCTTCCTCTTCAAGCGCAAGGGAACTCATCACGGAGAAGACCATTACTGTATCGCATCCCTCGGCTGAAGTCACGGTCAGGGTATATGTTCCCGGGTTCAATCCGGAAATGTCCTCTGTTGTCTGACCGGAATCCCAGCTGTAGGTATAGCTGGTTGCCGAACTCAAGGTCACATCAATGGATCCGTCAAGAGAAGTATTAGATGTTGCATTGGTCACAACCCCACTTCCGTTGAAGACGGTATTTACGTTATTCACAATGAAGGTATCCATCATCGAACAGTTATCGCCCTGGTCGGTGATCGTCACGATGTACTGACCGCTGCTCAAACCGTTCAGGTCTTCGGTCGTTGCCGAGTTATCCCAGCTATAAACGAACGGACCTGTTCCTCCGATTACTGTGAGGTCAATGGCTCCTCCGCCATCATTACATGCTTCATTGGATACAACTCCACTGGAGCCCATACCGTTGTTCGTTGCCCCCACCTGATAAGTGAATGTCTGCACGCATCCGCCCGGCGCAGGATCCGTTACCGTACAGGTATACGTACCAGCCACCAGACCACTGACATCTTCTGTGGTTGCTCCGTTCGACCAAAGGAAGGTAAGACCGGTACCTGAAGTAATCGTCTGATCAATGGTTCCATTGGCAGAACCACAATATTCATCCGTTGCAACACCCGACAAGCTGAAGGTTGAGTAATCTCCAACTGTAATGGTGTAATCCACACTACATGGGAATCCTCCTCCGTTGGTCACGGTCACAGTATACGTTCCGGGAGCCAAACCACTCTGATCCTGCGTTGTTGCTCCGTTCGACCAAACATAGGTATAACCTCCACCACCTCCGGAAATGGAGATATTGATCGTTCCGTTCTGCTGTCCACATGAAGCGTCAGTTGCAACTCCTGTAACGCTGAAAAAAGCATCGGAAGCAACAGTCACTACTGAATCCGCATAACATCCGTAATTGTCAGTAATGGAAACCGTATAGGTTCCTGCAACCAGGTTGTTGGCTACCGGCCCTCCGAGGTTCACACCATCGAGGTAATAATCATCGGCCGTTCCACCTGTGTAATACACAATCGAGCCGTCCTGCTGTCCGCAGAATTCATTCGAAATATCCAGGAATGTAAATCCAAGTCCTGAACTCTGTGAACCGATGTTCACCGTTTGCGTTACCATACAGTTGGCTGCATCCGTGATAGTGACCACATAGGTTCCGGCAGCCACTCCGGAGATATCTTCCGTTGTTGCGCCGGTGCTCCATGCGTACGTGTAAGGACCAACACCGCCGTTGGTTGTGATGTCGATTGCTCCGTCCGATGATGTACAGATCGCGTCGGTTACAGCACTGTTCGCCGAAAGGTTGGTAGCGTTGATATTATTGATTGTATAGGACTGTGTCATTTCACACCCCACATTGTCCGTAATGGTTACCGTATATGTTCCTGCTGACAGACCAACCGCATCCTGCGTTGTTTGTCCATCGCTCCACAGGTACGTGAAAGGTCCGTTTCCGGAAACCTCAATGTCTACAAATCCCTGACCGTTGGCACAGTTCTCATTCACCACATTGGTAAAAGTAATCGCGAGTGTACCGGTCTGATTCGCCACCGTAGCATTCGCAGTGGCCGTACAACCCAGGCTGTTGGTAACTGTAAGGGTGTACGTTCCTGCAGCCACACCGGAGATATCCTCAGTAGTCTGACCTGAACTCCACAAAATTGAAGCGATTCCCGATCCTGTGATGGTCGCGTCAATCGAACCGTCACTTTGTCCACAGTTCTCGTCGCTTACTGTCGTAATTGAAACACCGAGTCCCGCAGTCACGTTATTGACTGTTTCGCTCAGACTGGTTACACATCCGTATGCATCTGTAACCGTCAAACTGTATGTTCCTGAAGAAAGGCCGGAAAGGTCCTCTGTAGTCTGACCGGAATCCCATGCATACGAAACCGGTGGATACCCACCATTCGTTACCACGTCGATTGCTCCTGCACCAGCACCACAGTTGTCATCCGTTACAGTAGCCGTCACATTGAGGTTGCCGACGTTGTTGGTAACGGTATATGCTCCCTGCACCTGGCATCCGTTGCCATCGGTCACCGTTACGGTGTACGTTCCGGCAGAAAGGTTGTTGATCGATGACATGGTTCCTCCATTCGACCATGCATAGTTGTACGGTGCATTTCCACCGTTGACGGAAATTGAAACCGATCCGGTTCCTGAACTACAGAACTCGTCTGTTACCGTCGTATTGCCAATCGCCAGTGAAGAACCCATGTTACTCACCGAATACGTTTGACTGGCCGTACATCCGTTATTGTCTGTCACCGTCACCGTATACGTTCCGGCAGAAAGGTTCGAAAGGTCCTGCGTAGTTGCTCCGTTCGACCATAAATATGTTACCGGGTTCGCCGCGCCGCTGAGGGAGATATTGATCGCACCCTGTCCGTTCGAACAACTTTCATTGGTCACTACCGGCTGCGTAATAGCAAGTGAACCAGATGATGAATTCACCACGGCCTGGGTACTTGCCGTACAACCGTTACCATCTGTTACAGTTACCGAATAAACTCCCGAAGAGAGATTGGAAATATCCTCCGTACTTGCTCCGGTTGACCATGCATAAGACAATGGTGCCTGTCCTCCACTGACTGTAATGTCCACAGTACCCAATCCGTTCGAACAGGTTTCATTAGTCACCAGGGTATTTGTAATACTGAGGTTACCGGAAAGGTTATTCACCTGGATTCCTGAAGTTGTTACGGAACATCCGCCAACGTCGTTAATCGTACAGGTATACGTTCCTGCAGACAAACCTGTCTGATCTTCAGTAGTCGGGCCGTTAGACCAGCTAAAGGTATAAGGTCCCTGACCACCAGCCGGCGTCAGATCAATTGATCCGGCACCGTTTCCGCAGGTTTCTGCGGATGTAGTGTATGTATAAGTAATGTTACCGTTTGTTTCGATCACCGTTCCTGAGCCGGAAAGCGAGCAACCGTTCACGTCCGTGACAGTGTATGTGTAAACACCCTGCGTAAGCCCGGAAATATCCTCGGTCGTTGCACCGTTTGACCAGCTGAATGTCAAAGGCATGGTTCCGCCGTTCACTGTGAGGTCAATTGCTCCGTTATTTCCGCAAGAAGCGTCTGTTACCGCAATCGAAGCCGACATACCCGTAGCGGTATTTCCAACCGAAATGGCGCCCGTTACAATCGAACAGCCGTTGTTATCGGTAATCGTACAGGAATAAGTCCCTGCCGACAAACCTGAGATCGTAGCAGTGGTTCCTCCGTTCGACCATGCATAGGTCATTGGTGCTGTTCCGCCACTTACGTTCAGGGTGATTTCTCCCTGACCATTGGAACAAATCTCATTGGTAACCGCAGATGTGAATGTCATTCCGGAAGCCTGGTTGTTCACCGTATATGTTCCGCTCACGCTACATCCGTTCTGATCCGTTACGTCAATGGTATAAACACCTGCCGAAAGGCTGCTGATGTCCTGCAAGGTTGCTCCGTTCGACCATGCATAGGTCATTGGTGCTGTTCCGCCCGTCAGAATCACATCAATGGCACCACTTCCATCACCGCATACTTCGTCGGTGATCACAGCATTCTGGATCGCAAGCGTTCCGGAATTCGCATCTACCACTACCGAATGTGCTTCCGAACAACCATTGGCATCTGTTACCGTTACCGTATATGTTCCTGCCGTGAGGTTTGTGATATCCTCGTTAGTTGAACCGTTCGTCCATGCAAATCCATAAGGTTGTGTTCCACCACTCACTGTAATATTGATTGATCCGTTGGCATTTCCACAGATTTCATCCGTGACCATTTGCGTCGCAACATTCAACGATCCTGAAGAATTGATCACCGAATAGGTTGGTGTAGTGTACGAACAGCCCTGCGCATTCGAGATCACACAGTAATAGTTACCTGCCGGTACTCCGATAAGGTCTTCCGTAGTTGCACCATTCGACCAGAGGAAAGAAAGGCTATTGCCCGTTACGGAGATGTTCACCGCTCCCTGACCGTTGCTGCAGATCTCATTGGTAATGTTTGAGCCGGTCACGGTAATACCTCCGCTCTGCTGACCAACTGTATAGCTTGCCGTAATGGAACATCCTGTCTGATCGGTAATCGTACAGGTGTACGTTCCCGCTGTAAGGCTGTTTATGTCCTGTGTGGTAGCTCCATTCGACCATGCATAGGTCAGCGTACCGTTTCCACCGGTTACCGTTTGGTTGATAGATCCGTTTCCTGAAGTACACAACTCCGGAACTATTGTGGCCGTGCTGTTCAACGAACCTGCATTGTTATTAATGGTATAGGAAGTACTCGCCATACAACCGTT
Organism: Crocinitomicaceae bacterium; assembly: GCA_050300995.1. Lineage (GTDB taxonomy): Bacteria > Bacteroidota > Bacteroidia > Flavobacteriales_D > Crocinitomicaceae > UBA4466. The sequence goes on from JBNKYR010000033.1 coordinate 9,711, forward strand.
TCCGTCGGTTACGGTAACATCATACGTTCCTGCTGCCAGCCCACTCACATCCTCCGTGGTTGCTCCGTTAGACCAGCTATATGTGTACGGCATTGCTCCTCCACTCACAGTAATGTCAATGGATCCGTTGGCATTTCCACAGTTCTCATCACCGAGAGATGCTCCCGCAATCGCCAGGTTGCCGGTGTTATTGTTCACGGTGAAACTCATTACATCAGAACAATTGTTCGCATCGGTGACAACAACTGTGTATGTTCCTGCTGAAAGGTTGGAAAGATCTTCCGTGGTTGCCCCGTTACTCCATGAATAACTTACCGGTGCCACTGCATTCAGCACGTCGATGTTGATACTTCCGTTTCCACTTCCGCAGTTTTCATCGTTGATGGTGTTTTCCACAACCTCAATGAAGCAGAACGCCGAACAGTTCGATACGTCGTTGGTCAATGTATAGTTCGTACTCGCCGTACAGCCGTTCCCGTCGACCACGTTCACGGTATACGTTCCGGATGTCAGGTTCGAGATATCCTGTGAAGTAGCACCATTCGACCATTGATAACCGTAGGATCCCGAACCACCGGCTACGTTGATGTCGATGGATCCGTTATCTGTGTTACATTCTTCATTCTGTACGCTTACCGCACTGATCACGATCTGCGCTGCCTGCGATACGGTAACTACTTCAGAGAGAATACATCCCATCTGATCCTGCATCGTTACCGTATAGTTTCCTGCGGTCAATCCCGAAATGTCCTCCGAAGTCTGGCCTGAATTCCAGCTGAACGTATAAGGTGCCTGTCCTCCGGCCGGAGTAATGTCGATCGATCCGTTGCTTCCTCCGTAGCAGGAAGCCGGAACTGTTGTTGAAGTAATGCTCAGCGATCCGATATTGTTTACCAGGAAGGTCTCCACGGATTGACATCCGTTGGCGTCGGTCACAGTCACTGTGTAAGTCCCTGCCGGAATGCCTGAGATATCCTCTGTGGTCTGACCGCTGCTCCACAACACGGTATACGGTGCAACGGCTCCCTGAATGTCAATATTGATCGACCCGTCGTTACCACCACACGTTGAATTCGTTACGAAGCCCGTTGTAACGATCTCTTCCGGTTCCGTCAGCGTAACCAGAGTATCCGGCAAATCTCCCACGAGGCTGATGTACCAGTTAAAAATGTATCCGTTGTCGAGCGCGAATTGGTCTGTCACGTGCATGATCCAGGTACCGTTCATATCAGCACCCACCAGGTTATTGAAACTCTGGAACGGTGTATACGATCCTGCCGGCAAATAATTGTCGGTATATGTTCCACCCGTTGAAGCCGGAATGGTATGCTGATAGTTATTGGATTCTGCAACCATCGTTCCGAAGATCGGAGAGGCATTGAAGCAATACTCAAAACCAACTCCCGGATCTGTCAGGTTACTGTTGGAACCGTCCACCGGCCCGGAAGCAAATGGTTCACCGAGGTCACAGGAACCTCCACCATTTTGTTGCTTCAAAATGACAATCTGTCCGGAAGGCGCCTCCACCGTGATCTGTAAATCACCGAGGTACGAGTGTTCCATGGTAGCGCAGATCTGCTGAATCTGGTTCACATCCGTAATCGTTTGACCGGTATTGAACCCTGAAATATTGAGCGGTGCGTCATACGTCGTCACCTGTCCGTTCGGCACATCCGGAAGGAAGGTTGTATCTGCGTCGTAAATTCCACCGATCACCAGCGCGTCGGCCTGGCAACCATATGAATCGTACACCTGAACGGAATAGGTCCCTGCATCCAAGCCGGTGATCGGATTGGCCTGCGTTTGGGAAGTCCCGCCGCCAGGATCTGTAACATAGAAGGTATACGGAGGGAATCCACCGGTGGCATTGACCTGGATCTCTCCCGAGTTATCGTTGAAGCAATCGAGGTTGAAGCCATCCAGCGTAAATTCGATCGGCTGAGCGTCATCAATATAGAGATAAGCCGTATCGTAAGCTGCACAGGCTGCCGGCTGATAAATGATCCATACAGATTCCTGTCCTTCCGGTAAACCATCCGAAAACGCGTTGATGTAGATCGTCGCGGAGGTATCTCCCGCAACAATCGTCATAGTGCTGTCGATATACTGATAATCCACTCCGTTCACTGCAGAACCACCTACAATGAAGTTGATGATCCGATCCTGATTGCTCACATCGTCAAAAGAGAAAGTGAAGCTGGCCGGAATACAACCTTCCAGGGCAATATCGTCAGCGTTGACAGTTTGTGTCTGAACATCAACAGTTCCCTGTATCAATGAGTTCTCCTGAAGGAATACAGCGGAGTTGTAAATCCCATCACCGGCATCAGCAATCACCAGTTTGAGGTGGTAAACCGCACAGGCTGTCAGGTTATCTCTGCGCGCCTCCAATACGGTGGTGTAGCCGTCGAACTGAACATCCTGTCCTCCGGTGTTATCCACGTAATACTGGCTGTTCGTAACAGGGTTGATGTTATTAATGGAAACCGCATTTGTCGTACTTGGAATGAGTGCAATGTTTTCCTCACCAGTGATACCGGGACCACTGATGTAGAATGCAAAAACGTCGTTGTATGAAGAGTTGTTCGGCGGTGCATATTCAGGGTATTCTTCTGATGCAAAGACATAGTTGAACTGGATCAACGAAGACTGCACTTCGAAATCGAACTCAAGTGTTATCGCATCGTAAGTAGTCGCTCCGGCCAGTGCCGTCATTTGTGAAGTTCCTGATTGATTGAGGTTCTGCCCGGAGTTCCCGACAGTGTTCGGTCCTGGACTGGAGCTGATATTTCCGGTGGAAAGGATCACCCCCGAATCGAATCCGATAGAGGTATTCGTTCCGGAAAAGCTTCCGGAAGCTACAGAACCACCCGTCAATACTGCGTTGGTTACTGTAATGTTCGGTCCCGCCAGCAATTCAGCAAGCTGCTGGGCTGTCTGCCCGCCAGTGACATTGATCTGAGCATTGACAAGGGATCCGGAGAAAATGGTTGAGATTGCCAGAAGCAAAAACCGTAGAGTAGTCTTCATAGTACAACAGTTTTGGTGGCCTGAATTTATGAAAAACAATCTGCTTTATTAACAGTTAGTTGTGATTCAGACATTCGACTATTGAAATGCTAATTTAATGTTAAGAAATCTTGTCCAAATGCAGAAGCCTCAATGTTCAAAGGGGTTTCGGTACGATTCGATCTCCTTTTTTTCAATCATGCTGATCGTGATCATCCTCCTCCTTTTGACGTATTGAAAACCGCACTCCTGCATACACATTTACTCCGTAAACAGGCGCCCAAATGCGCGTGGCATTGAAATACGGACTGAAGGGGTTCTCGGCATCAATGATCGGATGTGGTTGTCTGTAGTTCAGAATGTTCTCTCCACCAAGGTAAAATTCCCAACGTTTGAATATGTGCGTAATTTGCGCATTCAAAATAGGGAATACCTTGCTGTGACCGTCAGTGGTGAAGGTAGTATCCGACAACATGCTGACTGGTAAACGTGCTCTTCCGAACACTGAACAAGTGAGGTCGAACAACCAGCGTTTATTACGAGTAGTATAGGCAACATTTGCGAAGCCTCTGTGCAGGGGAATCATTGCTTTTTGCTGGACGCTCGTTCCGTAAGGTGCCCGGACATCAAGGTACTTGTAAGCCAGTCGTACATCAAGGTTTTTGGCCGGAGAAACGGCCAACTCTGCCTGAAAGCTATTGGAGAAGGAATTTGCCTGCACATTGCGGAAAATGATCTTTCCCGGATCGGCATCACGGTCCACGATCAACTGGTTCTCAAAACGGGTATGGTAATAATCCAGTGTCAGTGAACCCTGGTTCCCAAAAAGTTTGAAACGCTGTACCACACTTCCGCCCATGTTCCAGGAGATCTCCGGGCGCAGTGTATCAGGAGCCACCCATGCACGCGATGTCGCCAGCAGGGAAATATTGTCGATCATGTAATTCGGAACGCGCCATCCCTTTCCACCGGTAACACGTAAGTCGGTCCATTCCGTCAGGATGTACTTCAAATGTACCCGTGGCGAAAACTGCTGTCCGAAGATACTATGGTAATCTTCCCGGGCGCCCAGTACGGCTGAGAGTCGGCTCCCGGTATACGTGTATTCGAAAAACACACCGGGCACAAGCGCCTCGCGGTCCGAAGATAAGGTGTCCAGGTGCTGTCGCATGTAATTGTATACCCCGCTGACCCCAACTTTGAAACGGTGATCGGTTGTTCTGATAATTCCGTCGTAAATAGCATTGATATACGCTCTTCGTTCTTCTCCCGAGAACTGACGCAAGCCTAAAAGTGCATCAACGGTTTGATATTTCGCATTGTACACCACACCGATCGAATGCTCAGGACGCTTGAGGAAAAATCCGGTTTTGGCAAAAACATCTGCGTGCTTTGAATCCATGGTCACCTGATAAAAACCGGCCGGGTTATCACGCAACGACGAGATCTGCCCACCGTCTTTGGAATCCACATAAGCGTTTACCCCGAACTGCGCTTCCATCTTCTTTCCGTGGTAATTGTACCGGTTCATCAATGACCCCGTATATCCGTTCGGCATATCCCGGAAGCCATCGTTGTTGTAATCCATCTCAACCGGATGGGTAGAAGCATGCCCGAGCCAGCCGGAAGACCATTTCTTTCCGAGTTTGAAACCGGTGTTGAAGTTCAACTCTGATCTTCCCATCCCGTTCACATAGGCGTTCAGGTACAGTGCTTCCATATCCTGCGGCTTCTTGACTTCCAGGTTCACCAATCCGGCCATGGATTCGTAACCGTTGACCACATTACCAGTACCCTTGGTGATCTGAATGGACTGAATCCATGTGCCCGACATTGAATTCAGACCGAATGCAGATTCAAGGCCACGCAAATACGGAATATTCTCCATCTGGATCTGCGTGTAAACACCATCAAGCCCCATCATCTGGATCTTCTTCGCTCCGGAGACCGCATCGGTCATGTTTACATCAACGGAGGCATTTGTTTCAAACGATTCGGACAGGTTGCAACAGGCGGCCTTTCGCAGTTCCCCCTCTCCTAATTCCTCCACATGAAGTGTTTTCAGTCGCGAAATAGAATGTGTTGCCTTCTTGTAGGAAACGACCACTTCCGGCAACAACTGATCCGAATACAGAATGATTTCAAGGGCCACGAAACGGTCCTTTTTATCGACCACAATTGTGTCAGGATAGTATCCCATAGCGGTGATCACCATGGTATCCGGAAGTTCACGGGGAAGGATTAGTTCGAAAGTCCCTTCTTCTGTTGTTACAACGCCTCGACCTGCCCTGAGTAACTTTACCTTCGCCCCGTAGAGTGTTTCTTTGTTTGTTTTATCGGAGCCGTAAACCACTCCTTTCACCTGCGCCTGTAGCTTGCCAAAGAAACAAAAGCACAGCAGACAGGCTGTTATGTATTTTTTCATAAATATCCCTTTTTCAATTATTCAAACTGAGAACAACCGAAGGGACTTTAAATGATCCAGACTTGTTTACGGATAAGTAACTCCTTTCCACCGGGCGGTGGCGGATTGATGTGAAATACTTCCTGTGATCTTAGCACAGGGAATTCATTCAGCACAGCAAACACCGGCTGGGTGATGCAGATAACCGGGAATGAAAACACAGGGAGATGATGCTGTTCGGCATCCACACGCAATTTAATGTATTCAACCTCATCGTCACAGCAGTCGTCGTCGCTTTCCGAAGGATCTTCATGACAGCAGGAAGCCATCTTCTTTTCCGCTTCATGCTGATTGCAATGTTCCTCACCCTGATTGAAAACATACGAAACGGTCACACCATCTTCAGAACAAATGTGCCGAAACACATTCACCCCCACATTGCTCGCAAAAAACAAGCTAAGCAAGAAGACAATAACACTATTTCGCATTGTATGCATAACCCAAAATTACGCCTTTTCGACGAAAAGATAAACCGGGAATTCGGGTAATTCTTGGATTGTTTCCGTTAATTTTGTCTAAAATCCAATGACGATGAACGTACCTGTTACCGTGTATGCGGAAATGACGCCCAACCCCACAACCATGAAATTCGTGGCAAACAAGCACCTGCTTGGCACTGGGGATTCCGCCGAATTCCACTCACTTAGCGAAACACGCGGATACTCTCCACTGGCTGAGGCCCTGTTTCAATTCCCATTTGTTCAGGGGGTGTTCATTGCTTCCAACTTCGTGACCGTCACCAAAACGGACAATCTTTCCTGGGACTTCATCACCATGGAGCTTCGTGAATTTGTTCGGACCTGGCTTGCAGAAGGAAAAGAAGTACTTATCCAGATGCCACCCAAACAGCCGGTAAGTGAAGAGTCTACGGAAAAGCCTGTACGTGTTTATGCACCATCCGAATACGATGATGCCATCCGTGAATTGCTCGATGAGTATGTCCGGCCGGCCGTTGAAGGTGATGGCGGAGCCATTGATTATCGCGGATTTGAAAATGGAGTCGTAACAGTTGTCATGCGTGGCTCCTGCGCAGGATGTCCGTCAAGCACTGCCACACTCAAAGGTGGAATTGAGCGCCTGTTAAAACAACATCTGCCGGATGTGCAGGAAGTGATCGCTGAAAACGAGTAATTGCATGAAAACACGGTGGGTGAGCGTTCTGCTCCTTTCAATAGTATTGCTGGCCACAGGCTGCAACAAAGATATTTTCCGGATGGAAGTCATCAAGGATTGCACGGGTGTTTACCTGCGTGATGAAAATGGCCAGGATCGCTACGTATGCAATGAAGAAATGCTCGAAGGCTATACCACCGGCACGAAATTAAAGATCAGCTACGATAAACTGGAACAATGTTTCGGACTCCTCGAACCGGTTACCTGCGAAACCGTACATACACATGTAGGCGTCATTGAAGTGACCGAAATTCACTAGAGCCAGGAGAACATCCCGTCAAGATCACCCTTCTTCATCCATTTTCCCATTTTCTCCATGAGAATGGCTTTCAGTTCTTCCTTGGTATAGACATCGTTCTTTCCGGGATCTACCGTCAGGAGTTCTTTCTTTGGAGGAAGGATTGACACTTCCTTGGCAAAATAGATGATCCCGCCGTCTTCGGTTGCCAGACCAAGAATTCCACCGGGCAATCCACCAAACCCTTCCGGACCGATCGAAGGAACCACATCCACCGAAAACCATGCATAGATTCGTGTGGAATCGTTCATTTCCCAGATCGCTTTGCGACACAGGTAGCCGCCAATCTTCCGCTTGCTTTCAGTGACTTTCCAGGCCCTGTATTGCATGGAGTCACGCAGGAAGGTCTCATTTCCCCAAAGATCGAGCACGGCGGTCTTCATCTCCGTGTTACGGTTATAATACACCTTGTTGTGCGAAGTCAGGTACTTCATAAAACCACCGCCGGTTTCTTCTTCCGGGATCGGTAGAAACGCCGAAAGTGAATCGTCAAAAAGAAGCTCAAAATGCTCGATACGGGTTTTGTTCTCGTCCGTAATGAAATTCTTCATCCGCGGATCATCCCCAAATAATTTCTTCAGGTTAACCTTGCGTTCGAACACGATCCGACCGGAAGTAATCTGGCTGGTCGCCAGAAAAGATACACATGTCAACAGGAGTACAACTCCCCAATTCTTAATGCCAGCCATTGAAATCATCTTCTTTAGTTCCTCGGTTGTTAAATCGGTACGTTAGTTTCATCAGGAAATAACGTGAAATGATCGTAGTCCTGTAATCCGTTACCACATTGGAAGTTACTTCCCTACGTGCATTGATGTTCTGGTTGAGAATGTCATTTCCACGAATGGCGAGTTCAAGGTTCTGCGTTTTGAGGAAACGCTTGCTGATCTCTGCATTCAGGATGAAATACTCGGTATTGTAGAACCCTGCAGAAGGCTGCGAATTATGCGTGTAGTTTCCATCCACTTCGATCTTGAACCCAAGTGGCATTGTCCATTCCACACCACCTCCGTAGTTTTCCACCGAATAAGGTGTAGCCGTATTATTCAGGGAGCTTATCGCATTGTTGAATGAGTAACTTCCGTCAATGTACAATTCCACCGAATCTCCGAAAAGATTGAACTTCACTTCCAATGCAGGCGTCAACCCGTAGTTGTCAGTGGTGTTCTTATATCCTGAAATGTAGCTGATCGTACGGAAGTACGAAGCGTTGAAGTTCGGTGAGATCTCAATCTTACGACCAAGCAACGGGAATCCGGCACCGCTGTACAGGAAAGCCATCACGTTTCCGTCTGAATTCACCGTACGTGTTTGCGTCCGTCCGTAACTGTCGTATGTGGTTTCTGTCGCAAACGCATTGTCGGTATATGTCACATTCGATCCTGCCCAAACATAGCGCCCGGTAAGTGCCTGCCAGGTATTGAACATCAGGTTCAGCGAGTGCATGTAATTCGGCTTCAGATCAGGATTTCCCGTTCGGATCCGGTTCGGATTCGTGTTATCCGGTACCGGAGCGAGATCGTTGATGGAAGGTTGCTGAGAGCTTGTACGGTAATTAACCACAAAGCGCTTGCTCATGCTCGGACGGAACATATAGTGGAATTGCGGAAGCACATTCGTGATGTTCTGCATAACCACTGAATCAGTGATCTTGTTAATGTTCTCGATGTCGATGTTCCGTACCTTCACGCCAAGGTCAACCTGATGTTTACTGTTTTCAAACACAAGTTTCGTTCCTCCGCGATGCTGGATCTTGGTGTTGTCGAATACGTTGGACAGGTAATCGTTTCTCAGCGTATAGGCCGAAGTGGCTGTCTCATAATCAAAGGTCTGCTTGTCCTGTGTACTGAACCCATACTGGAACAGGTATTCGAGTTCGAGCTTAAAGTGCTTCCCTAGCGGCTCCACATACGTCAATGTTCCGAAATGGTCGATGTTGGAGTTATTGTTTTGCTTCTTTTGCTCAAATGTGGTGTCCAGTGAAGGAGTCAGTGCATACAAGGACTGTGAGGTCAACATTCCATCCGTCGCATTGTCAATATAACTCCAGTCATACCGCGCCTCAAATTCCCGCTTTTTCTTCTTGAACTTCCGGTTAAGCCGCGTGAATCCGCTTGTCGTAAAGCCTTTGGAATCGTTATCGTTTCCGATATTGGTATAGAGCGACTGAAGTGTATCTTCCCCAAAGAACTTGGAGATGTTGCTGTTTTCCGATTTCCCGAAATCGAAGGTTGCAGAAGGCTTGATCTGCAATGTGGTGAGTGAATCGAGCTTCGTTTCAAAATTCAGGTTCAGGCGATGTGATTCGTTCTTCGTATAATTTCGCGTTGAATCATCCACAAAATACGTGGTGTCCGTCAGGAAGTTCTGTGCGTACGTGGCCGATCGTGCATCCAGCTGATCGTTGTAATACGAGTAATTGAATCCGAATTCAGTACGTTTCTTCTTTCCCCATTTATCGCTGAAGTAAATTCCGGCTTTCAAGGTCTGAGGAATCCCGCTCGTATTGCTTTGCGCTCCCGGATTCCATCGGTTTCCGGCGGATTGTTCGTTCTCCAGTCCGAACTTATTCATATCGCCCCAACCGAAACTGGAACGTGGTGTATTCGACCCAAGCGCGAAAACCGAGATCTTCTGAGGTCCGTTGAAACGGTTCAACAACAATTCTCCTTCGTAAAATGCGCTGTTCCCGATCTGACCGTTCTTCGGCGTAAGCGACATGTCACTGGCCGCGGACACCCTTCCGAAATAACCTTTCTTCGCATCATCCTTGAGCTTCAGATCGAGTACCTGGATCTTCTCGTCATCGCCTCCGATCCCATCTTCATTTTCCTTCTCGTACACCTGCACCTGCTCGATCCCGTCAGCCGCAAGGTTCTTGGTAGCAATGGTCGGATCCGTCCCGAAGAACTCGTCGCCATCCACCAATACCTGACTGATCTCCTGACCTTGCGAAGTGATCTTTCCATCCTTGTCTACCGTGATCCCGGGTAGCTTTTTCAAAAGGTCTTCTACGACGGCGCCCTCATGTACTTTGAAGGAATCCGCCACATAAACGAGTGTGTCGCCACGATAAAAGATCGGTTCCCGGTTGGCATAAATAACTACTTCCTCCATCTCCTGTGCCTTCGAAAGCATTCGGACACTTGGAATGTTGATCTCGTAATTGTCTTTGTGGCCGAACATGTAATACGTTTTGTCATCCAGTTCCGGATGATCGATCACAAGCGCAAAGGTATCTATACGGAATCCTTTCAGTTCAAACCATCCTTCGGCGTTGGTACGCGTAAATCCAAGCAAAAGGGAATCTTTCAGGCGAACCCCCATTACCATCGCATTTTTAACGGGCTTAACCCCGGTGGAATCGTACACGTTTCCGGTTACTTTCATTTCCTGTCCGTGGGCCAGGGTCCCGTAGAGAATAAACAGGGAGAAAAGAACCAGTTTGATCAAATTATTCATGTTGTTCAGTCAGATTTAGACAATTACAAGTATAAAAGGTAAGCCACCCTGCCTCATGTGCAAAGTGTTTAAAGGTGATATTCCCGTGATGAGGGGTGGTACATGTGTAAGACCGATTAATTAACGGAATGCCACGGAGCGCAGAATCTGGTATTCGAAGCCTTCACCAGCGTCTTCCACGACCTGGAAATCCACAATCAATGGTGTACCGATCATCTCCTTCTCATCGATCATGAGCTTCTTGATCGTAGGGTCTTCATACTGCACAATAAGCGAAGATGTATAGGCATCATCTCCCACCCCACCGACGATCAGGTAGATAAAACCACTTTCTTTCACAAAGCCCTGGAACGTTGTATTGAACTCACCTTCCTGATTCAGAATACTCAACGCACGCGCCATGCTGCAATCCTGTTTTTTCGCTGTGGTGAACGACTCGAACTCCAGATCCTGTTCAAAAGGTGCCACGCGCTGTTTGGTAATGATCGGTTTTTCCTTTTCATCGTAGTAGGAAACACGTTCCACAAAGCTCAGGTTGCCGTTATCGTATTGTTCGAAGAGTTCCTTGGTCGCGAATTTTCTTCCGTCCTTGAGGTAAAAGATGTTCTTGGCAATGGTTTGACTTTCCTGGGTGTAGTATTCCACCATCTTCACCATTTCCTGTTTGTCATTTACGGTGAACTCCACCTCCGTAAACTTGTCATCTCCTTTGGAATAAAACAGGCTGTTCCCCACTCCGAGACTGTCGTTATTGTCGACCCACGAGATATATTCTTCGTACGCCACTTCTTTTTCGTTCGGCACATATTCCTGTACGGTTCCTTCATTCGGGTCCTCAGCGTTTGGATCCTGCTCACCGCATGCACTGACAATCAGAAGCATCCCCGCAAAAAGAAAGGCCGTTCTTCGTAATTTTTCCATAGACAATTGTTTACCGGATAAATCTTTCCGGCACAAAAGTAACAAGTTTTATCCCCAAAATTTGGGTAATCCCTTTGCAAATCCCGGAAGTTCCCTTATATTTGCAGTCGCTCTTCAAAAGAGTCACCGATAGTTATCGGGAACATCGCGGGGTGGAGCAGTTGGTAGCTCGTCGGGCTCATAACCCGAAGGTCGTCAGTTCGAGTCTGGCCCCCGCTACTACCGGAAACACTAAGTTTCTAAAGAAAAAGGCTTCCTGAAAAGGAGGCCTTTTTTTGTTCCGAGTAGCGTTTGCGAGTAGCGATTCGGTGATTTCGAGACCGTTTTGACCTCCTGAACGGCTGCCCTAGCTAATTAGTGAACTGATTAATGCTTGGTTCGATCAACGACATCTGTGTAACGGAAATCCTCGTAATTCAACTTTGTTTTCCCTAATAAATCCTTTCTCATTTCCAGAATTATATTTCCAACCACCTTCTTACCTAGCTTCGGATCTGGATTGTGCCCCTGTTCATTGATAAGAAGATTAACCAGTTCATTTATTGACAATACCACCTCATCTGAACTATATAACCAAGATTTATACTGCTCTGCAAAAAATTTTCTTTTTGTATCTGAAGAAACGGTATTACCAACGAACCCCTGAAGCAAAATAATAAGATTTGCATACTTTTCCTCTTTGAACTTAGCAATCGCTTCATCCCTTTTAGACTTGGCTGTTAGGTAATAGGTCAAGTAACTACCCATAACTGCCGTAACCAGAGGCAATGTGATTAGCAAGACATCCTTTATTTCCATATCTTTTAAGATTGAATATCCCTACTTCTTTCTCTTAGGTGCTGCTTCCTTGAGAGTTGCACTAGTAATTGTCAACATTTCAGAATGTAGCACATTTTCAATTATATCTAATACATCGTTTAAATCTCGTTTCGTTGGAACATATCCTCGGTGGATAGTAGCGTTTCCATATTCCAGCGCAATTTCAAGAAGTTCCTTTGATGATTCTGAGATATGCTTCTCATCAACCAGCTTCTGAAGCTTCTGTTTAAATGTACCTTCATCCCCTATTTTCTCAACGATATAAATATCCAACAAGGTTCTAGCTCCCATAAGGGGAAGTCTAATATTTCCATAGTTTAACGATATATAGACTTCGCAGAATAACTCAACATATTTCCGATTCAAATGAGTCACCCACATTGGGAACTCTCGTACATCCTTCGTCGGAAAGTGGTGAATTGAGATGTCATCATCCGCCGGACTGCGTCTTGAATATACATTAAGATTGATCCTCTCACATCCTAAACATCGAGTTAAATTCCAAACCTGAACCTCAATAGTCCATACACTGCTTTTCCTATTGCCATGCTCGTCATAGGAGATAAGTTCCTTCGGGGGAATCAATTCAACCTCTTCGAAGAGCATTTTTTGCTTAGTTTCACCTTTGCATTGATAGCAAAATATTTTTCGACCCATCCGGCGCGCTTGAACCTCCTGGACTTTCTTTCCGATTTCTTTTAACTGTTCTTCATCCA
>JBNKYR010000034.1:0-21322 GCA_050300995.1 Crocinitomicaceae bacterium
GTAAAGCGCTCAAACGGCGTCAATCCCTTGGCTGCTGTATAAGCTCCCATCACCCCGAAACCGACACGCGGCATCAACACCAGTTTCTTATCCTTTGTCAACGGGAAGTACCATTCACCGGTCAACTTGATCTTATAGTACTCGAGGTACTTGTAACGCTCCTGATTGGTGAGGCTTGAGTAATCCTCAATTCCGTCAAAATAGGAATACGGCAGGGTCGCTTTGGCTGTCAACTTGATATTCGATCCTTCCTGCGGATAGATCGGAGAACTCACCGAACTACGCTGAAGAACATACTTCAACGCGATGTCGTTGGCATATCCGTTGGTAAAGACACCGAATCGAACGTCATCCACCACATCGTAATACTGGTAACTCAATTCGTAGTAAGCCTGGAAGTAGTCATCCGGCCATTTTTTACGTCGTCCGAGACCAACACCTACCCCGGTGATGGAAAGTCCTGCATAATCAGGGTTTTTACGCAAGTGTCCATTCCCCAGCATCGTATGATTCACCCATATCGAAAGTGAGTTTGGCTTACGTCCGCCCAACCAAGGTTCGGTAAACGAGAAATTGTATCCCTGGTAATAACGTCCGTTGGTCTGTGCACGAAGTGAAAGACGCTGACCATCACCACCAGGAAGTGGCGTCCACGCTCCTTCCTTGAACATATTTTTCAAGCTGAAGTTATTGAAGGTCAATCCCAGCGTACCAATAATCCGTCCCTTTCCATTGACTCCTGTTCCTCCATATCCACCGGACAATTCAATCTGATCCGATGATTTTTCCTCCACCACATACTCAATGTCCACTGTTCCATCCTGAGGATTCGGAATCGGGTTTACCTGGAAGGCCTGCTCATTGAAATAACCCAATTGCGCCAATTCCCGTTGCGTACGGATAATATCGTTACGACTGAATAAATCACCCGGACGTGTTCTGATCTCACGTCGGATCACATCTTCATTGGTCTTGGTATTTCCGGTAATGATCACTTTTCTCACCCGGGCTTCCTTTCCTTCGATGATGCGCATCTGGTAATTGATAAAATTACCTTCCACTCCTGTTTCTACCGGAATCACCTGGAAAAAGAGGTATCCGCGGTCCATGTACAGTGAAGAGATATCGCGCCCGTCAGGACTCATGAACAAGCGCTGATCCAACAGGTCCTTGTTGTAAATATCGCCGTGCTTGATTCCGAGGATCGTATCCAGCAGGGATGAACGGAACTTCGCATTCCCGATCCATTCGATGTCACCGAAATAGTACTTCTCGCCTTCGTCGATCTCAATGTTGATCTGCAGGTTTTTCTCGTTTGCCAGGTAAACCGTATCGAATTTGATCTCCGCATCACGCAATCCTTTCGATCCGAATTTTGCCAGCAATGCTGCCTTATCGCGCTTATAAGCCGACTGTGAGAACTTCGATCGTTTCCAAACTCTCCAGAACGCTTTTTGCTTGGTATCCTTCATTGCCAAACGCAGCTTCCAGGTCGGAACCGTTGTATTTCCGGAAATATTTAGCTTTCCGATCTTCACCTTCTTGTTCTTCTCCACGTTGATCACGAAGATCTCGGAGTTGTTCATCAGGGTATCGATCTGCCTGCGGATATCTACATGTACGCGGTAATGGCCTTTTTCACGGAAGTATCCACGAATCCTGCTTTCGGTGGCAAATACAAGGTTTTCAGTGATCGTTTTTCCCGAAAAAAGTGAGATTTCCTCACGAATTTTATCCGCTTCCCGTTTATTGATCCCGGTAAAACGGAATCGGGAAAGCTTCGGACGCGGCTGCAATTTGATCACCAGGTAAATCACACCGGCTACTTCCTTCTCTGCATAGATCTCCACATCGGAAAACAACTCTTCCTTCCAAAGGTTTTTGAGAGCTGTAGTGATCTTTTCACCCGGAATGGTAATAGACTGTCCGGGACGTAAACCAGCCAACAGGCGAATCGCATTGTGATCGTAGTTATCTGCTCCTTCAACTCTGATCGGACCGATCTCATAGGTCTTTGGATTCTTATAATCGAAATCCAAAGGGTTGAGCGTCTGCGCGTGCAGATGACAGCCGAGCATCAGAAAAAGTAGTATTTGTAGGATCGATCTCATGCGTTCTTCTCAATTTGGGCGGAAACCATACCGAAACGACGTTCTCTCGATTGGTAATCCAAAATGGCCTTAAAGAAATCTTCTTCTTTGAAATCCGGCCACAAAATATCCGTAAAGTAAAATTCGGCATAGGCGATCTGCCACAGCAAAAAATTACTCACGCGGTGTTCCCCGCTCGTTCTTATTAACAGTTCGGGATCAGGAATATTGTATGTCGTAAGCTCACTTGCGATCAATTGCTCGTCGATGCTTTCCGGGTCAAGCCCGTCTTCCTTCACTTTACGCCCAAGATTGCGCATTGCATTTTTCAATTCCCAGCGTGCGCTGTAATTCAATGCCAGTATGAGGTGAACTCCCGTGTTGTTTCGTGTTTTATCAATTGCGGCCTGCAATTCGTTGCGACAGCCATCCGGCAAACCTTCGGTATCTCCGATCGTCCGGATCACCACATTGTTTCCATGCAGTTCCTCCACTTCCTTTGCCAACGTGCGTACCAGCAGATCCATGAGTCCGTCCACTTCTTCCTTCGGACGATTCCAGTTTTCTGTGGAAAACGCATACAATGTCAGGTATTTGACATTTGTTTTCTGAGCCGCTCTTAATGATTCCCTGACAGACTCCACACCAAAGTTGTGGCCAAACAAACGATCCTGCCCCTGCTGCTGTGCCCAGCGGCCGTTGCCATCCATAATGATCGCGACATGATCGGGAGTATTGTTTAAGTCTATTTTATCCAGCACATTCATGGTTGTCAGGAATAAAGAACGAAAATAGTGAAACTATCGTATTTGTGCCGCATAAGGTTGTTGAAGCTTAACGTACTTTAACAAAGAAGGGGCGCGGTTTGCGCCCCTTCCGGAATATAAATCTGTCCCGATCACTCGGCCAGAACAATGACTTTGTTATTCTGCATTTCCATCACGCCACCTTTAATATTGACGCGAATCACCTTGTCGTTGGAAGGATCGTGCTGAATATGGCCCGACAAGCTATCAAACGTTTTATGAGAACTGGTCAGATTAATTTTCACTGTTCCCTCCGACAAAGCCGAAATAATCGCAGCGTGGTTATCAAGCACCTGAAACGAACCATCCAGGCCGGGAAACTGAACTGCATCAGCTTCGCCTTTAAAGATCTTTGTTTCCGGTGTGATGATTTCTACTTGCATATCTGAATGTTTTCTGTGTTCGCGAATTATGCGTTTTCAGCCAACATTTTTTCTCCGGCCTCAATTACGTCTTCAATTCCTCCTTTCAGGTTGAAGGCTGCTTCCGGATACTGATCGTATTCTCCGTCCAGAATCGCGTTGAATGCCTTGATTGTATCCTGAATATCTACCAGCACCCCTGGGATTCCGGTAAACTGCTCCGCCACGTGGAATGGCTGAGAAAGGAAACGCTGAACACGTCGTGCACGGTGTACAATCAATTTATCTTCTTCAGACAATTCGTCCATACCAAGGATGGCGATGATGTCCTGCAATTCTTTGTATCGCTGAAGTGTTACTTTCACTCGCTGTGCGCAGTTGTAGTGCTCTTCACCAACGATTTCCGGTGTAAGGATTCGTGATGTGGAATCCAGTGGATCTACCGCAGGGTAGATGCCGAGCTCGGAAATCTTACGCGACAATACCGTTGTTGCATCCAGGTGGGCAAACGTGTTCGCCGGAGCCGGGTCAGTCAAGTCATCCGCAGGTACGTATACCGCCTGTACGGAAGTAATTGAACCGCTCTTGGTTGAAGTAATCCGTTCCTGCATCGCTCCCATCTCTGTTGCCAGTGTTGGCTGGTAACCTACCGCTGATGGCATACGTCCGAGAAGTGCGGACACCTCAGAACCTGCCTGTGTAAATCGGAAGATGTTATCCACGAAGAACAGGATGTCCTTACCTTGTCCGTCTCCTTCACCGTCACGGAAGTATTCCGCCACAGTCAAACCGGAAAGTGCCACACGTGCACGTGCTCCCGGAGGCTCGTTCATCTGACCGAATACGAAGGTCGCTTTGGATTCCTTCATCTCGTTCAGGTCAACTTTTGAAAGATCCCATCCTCCTTCTTCCATGGAGTGCATGAATTCTTCACCATATTTAATAATTCCTGATTCCAACATTTCACGGAGAAGGTCATTCCCTTCACGGGTACGCTCCCCTACACCGGCAAATACTGACAAACCACCGTGTCCTTTCGCGATGTTGTTGATCAATTCCTGAATCAATACTGTTTTTCCTACACCGGCTCCACCGAACAGACCAATCTTACCTCCCTTCGCATAAGGCTCGATCAAATCGATTACCTTAATTCCTGTAAAGAGTACTTCTGTTGCAGTAGAAAGATCTTCAAATCTCGGTGCCTCGCGGTGAATTGGCAGTCCGTTTGAGTTGTCGATTGCGTTGATTCCGTCAATCGCTTCACCAACTACGTTAAACAAGCGCCCGCGAATCGCATCACCGATTGGCATTTTGATCGCCGCTCCAGTCGCAACGACTTCCATTCCACGGGTAAATCCGTCTGTTGAATCCATTGAAATGGCACGAATCGCGTTTTCTCCTACGTGAGACTGTACCTCAAGTACAACTTTTGATCCGTCTGCCCTGGTTACTTCCAATGCATCGTAAATCTGCGGAAGTGCTACTTCCTTATCAAAACTTACATCAATTACAGGACCGATTACCTGTGATATTTTACCTTTAATGTCCGACATTTTGGTGTCTTTTTAATGATCAACTGCTCAATTTCGGGGGCAAATATATGGCTTTTCTCCCGATTTGACATCCGTGAGATCAAAATATCTTTTCACAGTTTTTCTTTTTGATAACAATGTCAATTTGAAGGGGTTTTACCGAGAGTGATATTCGTCGGACGATTCTTTCCGTTGGTCGAAGGGCATCATTGGATTCATCCGATACGATCATCAGTGAAAAACTGAGAACACATACGGGTTTTACACCGTAATATTCTTTCGAATGAGGTATTTCACCGGAAAATACGAGAACATGATGCTTAACAAACAAACCAATGACAGGATCAGCACGCCATCGGAAAAGGACACATTCATCGGAAAGGCCTCTCCGGCCGAATTCGGCATTGTAATGAGTGAAAACTGAATTTGCGCAAAGCACACGGCATATCCCAGCAAAGCACCGATCACAATTCCTTTCCCGGAGATCAGCAACCCCTCAAAAAAGAAGATCCTGAAAATCAACGGACGGTTTGCTCCATAACTTACCATTGTATGGAGATTATCGAGTTTTTCAACGAAAAGCATTGTTAGCGATGCCACCAGATTGAAGGCGGCCAGCACAAAAATGAAAAGGAGAATGATCAAAACGATTAGTTTCTCGGATTTACTTGTCTTATAAATCAGCTCGTTTTTCTCATAGTTGGTCTTTACCACAAAGTCTTCACCGAGATGTGCCTGTAGTTGTTCCTTTACTTCATTC
Organism: Crocinitomicaceae bacterium; assembly: GCA_050300995.1. Lineage (GTDB taxonomy): Bacteria > Bacteroidota > Bacteroidia > Flavobacteriales_D > Crocinitomicaceae > UBA4466. Next base: position 5,551 of record JBNKYR010000034.1, read on the forward strand.
CGATCCGCATCCTCTGCACATTGTACGTACACTGCCGAAATCTGACCGCTGTAATCCATCAGATCCCTGCTCAGTTCGAGTGGCACGATAAAACTTTGCGAATTGACCTCCCGGTTGTAATTGATCCTGCCTGAAAGTTTGATCACCTGTGTTTTGAACGGATTCTTTCCTACACCGATCTTCAGTTTACGACGGGGAACATAGCACACCAGACTCTCATAACCGACATTTTGCGGAATGAATCCATCCAGTTTATCCAGGAGTGTAGCTCCCACAATCCCGAACTGATCATTTCCCTTCAGAAGTACCGGAGAACCATCGATCATGTGGTGTCGCATGTCGGTCATTTCAATAAAGGAAGGATCAACTCCCACCATGTTCGCATTGACCCATTTTTTCTCGTGCTTGAGGATCACTACTTCTTCCACGGCGCGGCTGTACCGCACAACGCCTTCCATCTTCCCCAGGGTTTCAAGGTCGACCCGCTTTTCATTGAAGGTTTTTCCTTCTGCCGCACGGATCGTGATGTCTGCATCGTATTCGGAGTACAGGCGATCGATCATAGTCTCGATACCATTAAAGGCCGACAACAAAATGATCAGTGCTGCAGTAATCACCGCGATACCGATCACTGAAATCCGCGTGATCAGGTTGATCACATTTTTCTTCCTTTTAACCGAAAGGTATCGTCGCGCTATGAAAAAGGGTACGTTAATCGCCTTATTTTTTTAGCAATGCATCAATCTCGTTGGCATAGTCAATCGAATCATCAATAAAAAATGCCAGGGTCGGGATCTTCTTCATATTACTTAGACGGCGCCCCACTTCCCCACGGATCTTACCTGCGTTCATCTCAATGTTCGCCAACACCTCCTCTTTTGAAGGCCCGGCAAAAACGCTCAGATAACAACGCGCCAGCGAAAGATCGGAAGTCACCCGAACCACAGTCACAGATACCATGGCACCCAAACAAATGTCGCGTGCATGTCGCTGAAAAAAAACGGACAGTTCCTGTTGAATGACCCCTTCGATCCTGTTTTGTCTGATAGAACTCATGCTGCAAAAGTAAGAATTGTTCACGCGCTTTTTCGGTGCACAAGGAAAACTAAACCATATCTTTGTGAGATCAATGAAAGATTTCCTTCAAATATACCGATACACATTCAAGTATCGATGGACAGCGATCACGGTAATTCTTTGCAATCTGGGATTCGTCTTGTTCAATCTCGTTTCGATGGCACTGTTCATTCCTTTTCTGAAATTGTTGTTTGAAGGCACCGAAAATACCACATCAGTTGCGCGACCGGTATACGACGGTTCATTCACTGGTTTTTTTGAATACCTCGGAGATTGGTACAACTATGAAATGTACACCATGACCCAGGCCGACCCACGCGGAGCACTTATTTTCGTCTGTATTACCGTAGCCATTGCATTCTTTCTGAAAAACCTGTTCCGTTACGGTGCAATCTGGTTTCAATCTCAGATCCGTATGGCTGTCGTACGCGACATCCGCGATGAATTGTTTGAAAAAGCCATGCGACTTCCAATCTCCTATTACACGGACGAGCGCAGAGGAGATCTGATGTCCCGGATGCAAAGCGATGTTGGAATTATTGAAAATGCCGTAATATCAATGCTCGAATTGATTTTCCGGGAGCCTTTCGCAATTTTGATCACCATTTCCGTACTCCTCTACTGGAGTACAAGTCTTACCTTATTTGCACTCTTACTGCTTCCGATCGTCGCCATCATTATTGTGATCATCGGAAAAAGTCTGAAGCGTACCGCCAAGCAGGGACAGGAACAAATGGGAGTCCTTGTATCCTCCATTGATGAAGCCCTGGGAGGCATACGAATCATTAAGGCTTTTAATGCAATTACACAAGTGGTTAACGCTTTCAGAAAAGAAAATCTTAAACATCAAAAACTGATCACCAAGGCATTCAGAAAAAGGGAATTAACCTCTCCGCTGAATGAAACGATCGGAGCCTTCGTGATGATCACGATCGTGTGGTACGGAGGTCTTCTCGTTCTGGATGGCGGGGAATCAAGTATCAGCGGGCAGGTATTTATGGGTTTTGTGATCGTATTCTCACAATTGATGCGGCCAATTCAAGGAGTTTCTCAATCCATGTCGAATTTGAATCAGGCGTATGCTTCTCTGGATCGCATTAATGTCATTCTGAATGCGGACGAAAGAATTTACGAAAGTGATAATCCCGTTCCGATCGGATCCATCAGGGAAGGTATTTCCTATGAACATGTTTCTTTCAAATATGGGGAAGAGTATGTTCTTCATGATGTATCCTTCAATATTCCGGCAGGAAAAATGATTGCGCTCGTCGGAGAATCCGGCAGTGGAAAATCGACACTTGCCGACCTTCTGCCGCGCTTCTATGACGTTCAGAAAGGAGCTGTGAAAATTGACGGAATCAACGTAAAGGACGCTTCGATGTTCGACCTGCGTCAGCACATCGGGATCGTTTCACAGGAGTCGATCCTCTTCAATGCAAGCGTGCGTGAAAATATCGCCTTCGGAATGTCCGATGCTTCCGATGAAGCAGTTGTGCGTGCAGCGAAAATTGCCAATGCGCACGACTTCATTATGCAACTGGAAAATGGCTACGATACCAATATCGGTGAACGCGGAAACAAATTGTCAGGTGGGCAGAAACAACGCGTGAGTATCGCCCGAGCCGTATTGAAAAATCCACCGATCCTCATTCTTGACGAAGCTACTTCTGCATTGGACACGGAATCCGAAAAACTGGTACAGGAAGCATTGGAAAAGTTGATGGAAAACCGTACGAGTCTTGTGATTGCCCATCGTTTAAGCACCATCAAAAAAGCGGATCTCATCATTGTACTTTCGAAAGGAGAGATCATTGAACAAGGTTCACACGACGAACTCATGCTTCAACAAGGCACGTATTACAAATTGTGCACCCTCCAGGGAATTATTTCCTGAGACAAAAGACATTAAACAATAGACTGTTCTTAACGTCTTTTGTCTTGAAGTTCACTGGCTAACGAAACGAAATATAATCCTCCGGGTTCACCGGATTCTGGTCCAACCAAAGTTCAAAGTGAAGGTGCGGGCCGCTTGAATTTTCTCCGGTATTCCCCACAATGGCAATCGGATCTCCGATCCGTACCCTGGACCCCACATTTTTAAGCGAACGCTTGTTGTGCTTGTATACCGACAGGTAGCCATTTCCATGATCAATGATCAGAATATGACCGTCCTTCCGTGTGTATCCGGTGTAAATGACCGTCCCGGCCAGACATGCCTTCACCGCTTTATCCGGTTCCGTAACAATATCGATCCCCGGATGCCTGTCGCGGTCAAATTTCTGACTGATCACCCCACTTACCGGTGTCCCGAACAAGATCAGTTTAGTGTCCTTTTCTACAGGCGTTGACATATCATGTCGTAATTTTTCAGCAAGCTTGCGTTCTGATTTTGTTTCCTCGATCTTCAGAGAATCCAGATCGATTTCGTTCATGGCCATCAAACTATCCAGAGGTGTATCTACCGGAACTTCGCCACTTAGAATTTTGCGGATATTCGACAGATAACTCTCCTGCGCTTCGATCTTTTCCGTCAATCGGATGATCTCTTCGTTCTGCGTTTCCAACTGCTCCCGCTCGATGGAAGTGTCGTTAAAATAGTTTCCTCCGGATCTGAAAATCAATGCAATCGGCACACTGAAAAGAAGGATAACGAGCACGATCAAACTCAGCATTCGAATGCCGTTGCTGTTCACACTCCATATTTCTTCGAAGCTTTCCGGATTGGAAATGGAAAACTTGCGTTGTTTGCGGAGTGCCTGAATGAATCTTCGGAATCGTTTCACAGTGAGACAAAACTGATCAATTTCCCGCGTTCAGACAAATAATTCGCAATCTTCAACGTTAACAATGTTTAAAAAAGAAAGATTGGTACGACTTTTGAATTTGCAGCAAACGTTTTGACTAACTTTACGTCTATTATTATGTAAATGAAAATTTTAACTGTCATAGCACTTGTTATTGCTCCGATCTTTTCGTTCGGACAGCTGATTACGAGTGCTTCGACCCCAAATTCTCTGGTGCAAAATGTACTGTTAGGGTCAGGAGTTACGGTTTCCAATATTACATACAATGGTTCTCCTGCTGCCATCGGAAGCTTCACGGCAAACGGAACCAACCTGGGATTGGCTTCCGGAGTGGTAATGACCACCGGAACAATTGCCAATAACGGCTCCGGGCCACAAGGCCCGAACAACCAGGAAAATTCTGGTCTCGACAATAATGTCGGCGGATACGGTCCGCTCTCCAACCTCATCGGGGGTACCCAAACGTTCAATGCTGCAATTCTTGAATTTGACTTTGTTCCTTATTCGGATTCGGTACGCTTCAATTATGTTTTCGGGTCTGAGGAATACCTCGAATTTGTCGGCTCCACCTTTAACGATGTCTTTGCCTTTTTCATCTCAGGGCCGGGAATTTCGGGCCTTCAAAATATTGCCAAACTTCCGAACGGACAAACTGTTGCCATCAATAATGTGCATTCGGCCACTAACAACTCTTACGGAAGTTTTGGGCCCGCAAATGCTCAGTATTATGTGAACAACAATAATGGTGGTACCATTCAGTACGACGGCTTTACCAAAGTGCTGACAGCAGAGTCCAAGGTACAATGCGGCCAAACCTATCACCTGATCATTGCGCTCGCGGACGCCGGTGATGGCGTGTACGATTCCGGAATCTTTCTGGAAGCGAACAGCCTCTCTTCCAATACTCCGGTAGAAATGACACACGTGATCTCACCGGATGTATTCAATAACCAAAACATTATGGCGGAAGGTTGTGTAACGACTACCGTAACGCTTGAACGAGGGATCAATGATCTTGCTTCACCGCTGACTGTTCCTATCAATACGTCGGGGTCGGCTATCGAAGGTGTGGATTATTCAAACATTCCGAACTCGATCACATTTCCTGCCGGAGTACAAACAGTTACTTTTTCCTTTCAGGCCTTTGAAGATGGTTTAACGGAAGGTACGGAAAACGTCATTATCACCATCCCGATTGAAGACCCCTGCGGAAACATTGTCCCTCTGGAACTGGAAATTGAAATTGAAGACATTCTACCTGTTTCCGTAGAAATTGCAGGTGGACAAATTTATTGTCCGGGCGAGGAAATCGAACTTGTTGCAAATGCCAGTGGCGGTGCACCACCATACACCTACTTGTGGAGTACCGGTGAAACAACATCGTCCATTTTTGTCTCCCCAAGTTCAACGCAAACGTACTCTGTTACGGTTACGGATGACTGCCTGAATCAAAGCGCCACTGATAGCTATGAAGTGGAAGTTCCCGTGTATCCTCCGCTTGTACTTAATGAAACTGCCGACATCACGGAGATCTGCCCATACATTCCGGCATTACTTGAAGCGAATGCAAGTGGCGGTTCACCACCCTACACTTATCAATGGTCATCGAACTTTGATCCTAACCTGGGAACAGGAAACGCGATCACAGCCATTCCATCGGCTACCACGGTTTATACGGTAACCGTCACGGACAACTGCGGCACAGTAACCTCGGCAGACATTGTCTACACGATTACAAGTCCTCCGTTGGTACTCGAAATGAGTCCGGACATTGAAATCTGTCCGGGAGATTCTGCCTTCATTTACGTGACTTCAACAGGCGGTTACGGGCAGCATTATTACCTGTGGCCGCACAGTGGAGAAACCACTCCGGGCGTATGGGTACACCCTGGTCAGACAACAACATACACCGTAATCGTTTCAGACGAATGCCAGACGTTTACTGTTCAGGGAAGTACACAGGTGGCCGTGATCAAACCCACCGCAGATTTCACGGCGTACAGCACGACCTTCTTCAATGGAATGCCGGTTACCTTTACCAATCAATCGCAAAACGCTGTGAATTATGAATGGGATTTTGGTGACGGAAATACGGACACCTTTGTGCATCCAAGCAACACATACATTGAACCGGGGCTGTATTACGTGACGCTGGTTGCCATTGACGAAAAGGGTTGTACCGACACCATTGTCAAACCGATCAATATTGAGGAGGAATGGTGGATCTATGTCCCAAATACGTTCACCCCTGACGGCGACCGAAGTAACAACGATTTCAGAGTATCAACCATTGGCATCGACCAGTTGGATATTCAGATCTACAACCGATGGGGGCAGATGATCTTCGAAGCCCATGATCCTAACTTTATCTGGGATGGCACATACGGGGGGGCTTATGTGAATGACGGAACCTACACCTACAAGATCCAGTTCCACACCAATTCAGGCAGGGAAAAAGACATTGTGGGACACGTCAATGTGCTGAAATAAGTTCCTGATCAAAGACCAGCTTCAGTCGCCGCACACCATTTTCCCAATCAATTACCATGTTTTGTGCAGCCGGATACACACTGCACGTATAGGCGCTGCTGTCGATGTCCTTTAACGGAAAAGTATGGAAGAGAACCTCGCACCGTTCAAAGCGGGCAGGGCGTGATTTCAACATCAATGAAAACCTTCTTTCCTCTCTCCCGACCAGAAAAGTACCGGTCAGCACGTAACGGTATTTCGCATCCGCGAACTGAATCGAATCCAACTGCACACCCTGCATTTGCAGTTTCGTTGAAGCAGGTAAAATACCGTATTGAACCGTATAGGGAGATTTGGATCCCGGTTTCGTAGAACAAGCCACTAAAATCAGGAAAAATGCCATGCCAAAAGGCACCCGGAACATCAGAGAGATTTGGTTCGACCTCCATCCACGGGAAGGTTGATCCCGTTGATGTAAGAAGCCCTGGGCGAGGCTAAAAAGGCAATAGCTTCGGCTACCTCCTGTGGTTCAGCAATCCGTTTCATCGGAGATTCCTCGGCCATTCCTTCAAAAACATTCTCCACAGACTGACCTGTCTTTCCCGCCTTGTTTTCAGCGATACTTTTGAGACGAACCGTATTGGTAGCACCCGGCAACACATTGTTTACCGTAATATTGAATTGTCCGAGCTCATTCGCCAGTGTTTTGCTCCAGTTCGCCACTGCTCCACGAATGGTATTCGAAACACCGAGGTTAGCCAACGGTTGCTTAACACTGGTACTGATCACATTAATGATCCTGCCATAACCGTTTTCCTTCATTTTGGGATAAATGGCCTGAACAAGAATGTGATTACAAATCAGGTGCTGATTGAATGCAGCAGTAAACTCTTCAATGGCTGCCTCACGAATCGGACCGCCCTTAGGCCCTCCGGTATTATTGACCAGGATGTGCGGAGAAGCACCGGCTTCAATGTAATCTCCAATCACCCCCTTCAGCTCCATTGGTTGCGAAAAATCAGCGACGATGTAATCGTGGTGTTGGTCACCTGTACACTCAAGACTTGCACAAGCCTCTCTGAGTGCATCTTCGTTTCTTGCGACCAAAGTAACATTTGCCCCCCGTGAGGCAAGCAATTTAGCTGTTTCATAACCGATTCCCTGCGTACTTCCGCAAACAACCGCGTGCATTCCGGACAATTCCATTGAATAACTTTTTGACTAAATTACTTCAAACATCGATAAACGCAAATCGGACCATTGAGAGGGAGGGTCCGTTGTTGATAATTATGAATCGCTCAACCCTTCGACTAAACCCTTTTATTACTCGACAAAAACGAATTTTTAGTTTAAATTTTAACGAGAAGTCGTAATTAAGTAAATAAATGCTATCAAATCTTCAATTGCCCCGAAGTTACTAGGATTGGGAAGTCCATATATCGTAACTTTGCCGAATTAACTTTATTTTTTACATTAAATATCGGTCTATGAGAAAATTTACTCTTTTACTCGTATGGTCGGTTGGTATCTGCCTTTATTCTACAGCTCAGATTTCAACTTTTCCATACAGCGAAGACTTTGAAAGTGGTGCCGGAGGATGGGCTGCTGCCGGGACAGGTTCCTGGGCACTTGGTACTCCAGCAAACACCATTATCAACAGTGCTGCTTCGGGAACTAACGCTTGGGTTACAAACCTAACAGGAACTTACAACTCAAACGAAGCCGGATGGGTAGAAAGCCCTGAATTCGACTTTACTGCGGTTACAGCCCCTTACATTCAGGCTCAGGTTTGGTGGAATGCCGAATTCAGCTGGGATGGAATGGTTCTCCAGTCTTCTATTGACAACAAAGTTTCCTGGCAGAATGTCGGAACTTTCGGGGATCCGAACAACTGGTACACTGACAACTCTATCAATGGTGCTCCAGGTGGATCACAGGAAGGTTGGACAGGACGTAACTCTTCCGGAAACGGTTCCGGAGGTTGGGTACCTGCACAGCACGACATGATGAGCCTTGCAGGACAGCCTAGTGTTTACCTGCGTTTTGCTTTTGGATCTGACGGATCTGTTCAGGATGAAGGAGTTGCATTTGACGACATTTACATCGTCAACATTACATGTCCGCAACCAAGCACGCTGGACACAGCGAACGTAACGACTACGGATGTTGATTTCAGCTGGACTGAAACAGGAGGTGCAACGACATGGAACATCCTTGTAGTACCTGCAGGAACCGGCCCAACGGGTCCTCCAACCTTTGCGGGTGTAACCAGCAATCCATTTACTATTACAGGACTTTCTCCTGCGACAAGCTATGACATCTACGTGCAATCTGATTGTGGTGGTGGTGACCTGAGCTTCTGGTCGGGACCAATTAGCATCTTTACGGATTGTGCGACGCTTACTCCTTCATGGTTGGATAACGTAGAAGGGCACGCTTTGAATACTCAGGTAGTATCTTCTAACTGCTGGACAGGTACATTTACTGGTTCTTATGACTGGAACGTACAGTCCGGGCCTACCTCTTCAAGTTCAACAGGACCGAACGCGGCACACTCTGGCTCGAAGTACTTCTACACTGAAGCTTCGGGAGGAACTACAGGGGCGCAAGCAACATTGGTTACTCCAATGATTGATTTCACTTCTATGACACTTCCAATGCTGAAGTTCTGGTACCACATGTATGGTTCATCAATGGGTAGCCTTGAAGTTGAATACTGGGATGGCGCAATGTGGGTGCAAGCGGACAGCATCGGTGGACAGCAGCAAACATCAGGTGCTGATCCATGGATTGAGCGCACCGTATATCTTCCATCACTTGTCGGTACGATATCTCAGGTACGTTTTGTAGGTACACGTGGTAGTAACTTCTACTCGGACATGTCTATTGACGATATCTCTATCACTGAAGCTCCGCCATGTACTGCTCCATACGCGTACAGTGCAACCACTCCTGTGGATTCACTTCTTTCAACATGGTCTTACTACCCAGGAGCGTTGGCTGTAACTGGATTTGATATTGAGTATGGCCCTTCAGGATATGCTTACGGAACAGGAACGATGGTGAATGCAGACGCAAACTACTCAGATACAACTTACGATGCAACCTTCCTTCCGGGAGCGATGTACGATGTATATCTGCAGGCGATCTGTGGTACTGATTCTTCAGCACTTGTTGGTCCGCTTCCAATCACTACCGCATTGACAAACGACACTGTTTGTGGTGCTGCGCAGTTGACTGTTGACGGAACAGTTTACACATTCAATGGTGCCGGTGCAACTGCAGATGCAGGTGAAGCTGCAATTGCTCCTCCTGCAACAGGATGTTCTACAAACGACGGATGGTGTAACTCTACAGTCTCTGCATCAACATGGTTTACATTTGATGCTCCTGCTTCAGGAAATGTAAATATTTCCGGTCTGGATGTAGGATTTGACGGACAGGTTGCTGTGTATGAAGTAACGGATTGTGGCAACTTCACTACATTCACCCTGATCGGTGCGAATGATGATGACTTTGACACAGGTCTGAGCCTTGCTCCAAATGTGACACTTTGTGGTCTGACTCCAGGTAACACTTACTACCTGATGCACGATCCATGGTCAACATCTTCTACTGGTATTTACTCCCTCGCATTGACTGAAGTTTCAGTTGAAGCAGGTACAGATGCTGGTATGACAACGGTTTGTGTTGGAGATACAATCAACCTTGACAACCAGATCACTGGTGCTGATGCAGGTGGTACATGGACAGGATTGACTACATCTGCAGGACTTTCAGGTTCTACTTTTGATTCTGACGGACTTGCATATCAGGTATTTGACTTCCAGTACACTGTAACACAATCTTGTGCTATGGATTCCGTACTGACTCAGGTTCAGATTTACGGACCTTCAAGTGCAGGTATCGACGGAGTTCTGGATGTGTGTAAGAACCAGCCTATCAACCTGCTTGCAGGATTGAGCGGAAACGTTGATCTCGGTGGTACATGGTACGACCCTCAGAACAACCCAACATCGTCTTCTATCATCGCAAGCTCATTCTCAGGACAGTACAACTTCGATTACATTACCGGAAACGGTATTTGTCCGGATGATACATCCAACGTGATTGTAAACGTTCTGAACACTTGTGATTACCTCGCTATTGAGGAGTTGACATTCGGTAATATCGAAATGTATCCGAACCCAACAACTGGTGTATTGTTTATCACAAACATCGGTTCAGCTGAAGTCTTCGATTACGAAGTAACTGACCTGAACGGAAAAGTGATCTACATCGGTAAGGATGCAATCAGTGCAACTGAAACAACTGAGGTGAATCTTGGAAAACTGGATCCAGGTATGTACCTGATCCGTGTGTTCAATGAAAACGCCGATAAAACTTACCGTGTGGTAAAAGAATAATCATTTCGCAATGCGAATGGAAAAGGGAGGCTTTGGCCTCCCTTTTTTATTTGATTAAAGTCCCGCATTTATACCCGAAATCGCCCCAAAATCTTTGCAGAATGTCTATTTTTATAGAAAATACCTCAATATGCTTGCGCCTTTTAATCTTCAGGAATGGATCGATAACAACCGGGACCTTTTGAAGCCACCGGTGGGAAACAAGAACTTGTATGTCGAAGCCGGTGATTTTATTGTAATGATTGTCGGTGGGCCAAATGCCCGTAAAGATTATCACTTCAATGAAAGTGAAGAGTTATTCTACCAGCTGGAAGGCGATATCACCGTACGTATCCAGGAAAACGGGCAGGCAAAAGACGTTCATATCAAGGAAGGCGACATTTTCCTCTTACCGGGAAACATCCCTCACTCTCCCATGCGTGGAGAGAATACTGTCGGACTTGTCATCGAACGTGTTCGTATAGGAACGGATATGATGGATGGATTAATGTGGTTCTGCGACAAATGCAACAACAAACTGCATGAATTCCGTTTTCCACTTAAAAATATTGAGCATGACTTCCTTTCCCGCTTTCGGGAATTTTACGGTTCTGAAGAACTCCGTACGTGTGACAAATGCGGACACGTAATGGAAGTGGATGAGCGCTTCGTTTAAGCACAGCTATTGACATAAAAAAAACCGATAGAATTTCTATCGGTCTTACCAGAGTTGGTTTTTAATGACTTCGGATGTAGTCTTCCAGTTCCTTTTTGTCCTTTTCGAAGGTGAACACGCTTATCACTTCATAATATTCTCCCCGATTGAGGCAATTACCGTAGGCCGCTTTGGCAAAATCCAACTGCTGCGCCGAAAACTTGAACAATTGAGTGATTTCCTTAATCTGATAAACAGACAGACAGCTGTTGGTTGCTGCATGCATCGCAATGCGCAACTTGTCTTTGTCAAATGATTCCTCCTGAATGGTGCTTTTTAATCGTGCGAAGGAAGAGCTACTCATTCTACAGTAAGTGTAGTCACCACCACTTCCACCACTATTACTTTCCCCCTGATAGCTTTCTTCAGCCTGTTCAGCGGCAAACACCTTGTTTTTAAGGGAATACTCTCCCTTTTTCAACTGTACCTCATAATACAGCTTGTCGTAACCCTCTCCGACAAAAAGTGTCTTTTCAACGGTTCCTCCGTCTTCCATTACCAGTCTTACTTTTTTGGAAACGTTTTCACTCGTATTGAATGTGAAATTGCTGGTAAAGCCATTGGTCATTAACGCCCCCTGCATATAAACTTTGAAGCATCCTACTTCGCTATACAATTGAACCGCTACCTTCCCGCTTGTATTGGCGTTCTGGGCAGGGCAGATGCGTCCGCTTCCCTCGGTTGAAACACCTCCGGAGCTTACCTCACTAGGCGTACCATCGGCCAACTCTGATGCCCCTGGCATATAGCGCAGGTCATACTCGCCATTCTTTTGCTTGATCGTATAATAAAGTGCTTTATAATCGTCCTTCGCATAAATGGTTTTCTCCGCAACGGCTCCATCTTCCATGATGATTTTCACCTTTTTAGCACTTGGATTCATCATGAAAGTGAGACTGCTTGTATAGTCCGGTGTATATTCCTCACCCATCATGTAAAATTTGAAACATCCGACTTCACTGCTTACATTGATCTTGATGCTTCCGTCAACGTTTGCGGTATGCGATGGGCAGGTTCTGACAACGTGTTGCGTTCTTCCATTTGAAATGGCGAATGTCGGAATGTCGAGTTGCTCCATTGGAATTTTATAAAACGCTGTAGAAAAGTCTACTGAAATGGAAGGATCCCCGCATTCGGTATCAAATTTGAATTTTGCCGATTCCCCTGGAAAAACCTCTACTTTTCGGCCTGTGGTCAAAGACGCCTCAATCTCAAGAGAAGGGTTGGATTCGGAACTTGCCTTCACAGCGGTTCCATCGAAAATGAGCAATTCATTCACGTAATTCTGCGTTTGATCAAGCTCAATATCCAGAACAACCGAGTATTTTCCTTTTTTGAAAGATGCCTTTTCAACGTCGATGTCCACAGTTTCGAACTCCTGTGCTGTCCCCGTGCCGTCGTCCTTGACGATTACCGGTGATATCGGCATGTTTTGGTCCGGGATGGCCCCCATTGAAAGCCCTTCAAACTCCAGATCAAACGCGCCGGCAGGAACTTCAGGACCTCCAACAATCGTTACAATGAGTGTTTTTGTTTTGTCCGGTTCAATGATGTACGGTTTCTTGCGCGTATTCGGATAGTATTTACCGATTTCCGGAAGATTCAGTCCTGTTTTGTCAAGGTCAAATGAAAGGTACTTGTTCTTCGATTTGTTCTCCAGCACCAGTTTAAACTTGTATTCATTCTTAGTTGAAACGATGTCGTCAACATGGATGCGGATGTCCTCCGAGAAATGATCCGGCGGAGTGATGTACACGTCACTTTGCGCGAAAACAGTTCCGGAACAGCCAAACAGTCCCAGGATTATCCAACACATCGTTAATACCAGGTTTGCTTTTTTCATTGATTCGTTGTTTGAATTTATTACGATATGATATCACTGGTTTTCAGCAATTCATCGAAGATACAATAATGCCCTTGTGGTCATACTACTCGAGAAGCTTGTCGACTGAAAACGATTATCCGGTAAAGGTAAATCAAATGACAGTTTAGTAAATTGCGGGGCCGGTTGACAAAAGGTTGACAATTCCGGTTACAAGCTCCGAATAATATCAGATATCATTGATTCAGAATGCCTTGTGTCAAATTTCTTGAACAGCCGGTTTTTGGCCTTTTTCACGCTTTCCGGTGAAACAAAGACATATTCAGCAATCTCTTTATTGGATAAGTTCAGCTTGATCAGGCAGCACAGGCGGCGTTCATTTTTGGTGAGTTTGGTCACTGTGAGATCGTCGAGCTTTTTGAAAAATTCCGGATAGACCAGTTCAAACTCAGAAAGGAAATTGGGCCAGTTTCGATCATCCAGTGTTTCCATCAATACTTCTGAAGAATCCGTTTTCGAACTAAGCTCATCCAATTGATCCCGGTTCGCCTTCAATTGGGCCCTGGCTTCATCCAGGTGATCAAGCAACAAACGACGTTGCCGTTGCTCCTTTGCCAACTCCTCCTCCTTCTTCCGAAGCTGCTCCTTCCTGCGGCTTGCACGCTGATAAAAAACAAATGCACCCAGGCATCCCAATGCAATGAGTAAAACGAGTGAATATTTCCAGCGCTTGGAACGTTCCTCCTCCAGTGCAAGATTGTACTGAGCACTTATTGCTTCCTGCTCCTGCTGATGCAACTCCTCATTTTTCTTGTCTACAATGCGATTGAGATTAATACGCTGTACCTCGACAATTTTGTGCTGAGCCAGAAGTGAGTCTTTAAAATCAGAATGAACCTCCTTGTAATACAGTGCTTTCTGAATATTCCCTACCTTCTTGTAATGCTTATACATGTGATCGGAAATGTCCATCAATACATCAGCGGAAGAAAGACTTTGCTTTTCCCGAAATGATTTGTCCAGGACATCAAACGAAAACCCGGGATAACCAATTACCGCACCCAATGTGTACCATAGTAACTCTTCCTGGGCTTGCAAACCAGAATTATCAATCGACTCAAACATGGCAAAGGCCTTTTCCTTTTGACCCAAATCATGATAAAGTTGTCCGGCATTTAGTTGCGCCTGAAACAGGTAGTTGTTGATCCCCAATTGACTGAGGTATTCAATTGCCTTTTTCTCCGCCTCAATGGCTTTGTCCTCTTTGCGCTGCAGACGGTAGGCAAGCGCCATATCATGGTATATAATCCCCAGGCTCCGTGGATCTCCCTTGGAGAATTTAATGGCCTCCTCAAAGCTTTTCAGCGCTCGCGGATAATCACCAGTTGCTTTAAATACCGTTCCAATGTTGGTATACAAACTGTTTATTTGAGAAGAGTCATCTTCCACCAGGTCGAGGCCTGCATAAAATTCGTTCAGGGCCTGCAAATAGGAGGAAACATTCACAAATATGCTCCCCTTGACAATTTTCCCGAATACCCGCTCCTGAATCTGGTCTTCGCGATAATACAATTCAGCTGAATCGATGTACACAAAGGCCATGTCCGGCTGATTCAAAAACTGATTGTATATGTTCGAAATAATTCCGTAATTCTTCGCCAGTGCCGATGAATCCTTTAGTTTGTGCGCCAATTGATTCGACAAATGCATAAAGTGCAGGGAAGAGTCCGTCTTTCCCTGGTAAATGGCCGAAACGCCCAACATCTTATAGCACTGCAACGAGAGAGAATCAATATGCTTGCGTTGCGAGATCGCCAGTGCCTTTCGTGTATAGTGATCCGTATGATTCAAATCGTAAGCGCTGAGATAGATCTTTCCCAGGCTCTTGTATGCCTGCGCCCTCGTAAGCGGGTCCTTCTTTGAGCGAATGACCGTGTTCAGGCTATCCACCTTATGCTGATCTACTTGCGCCACCAGGACATTTTCATGCACAAACAGAAGCGAAACCGTAACGCAAAACAAAAAATAGAACGAACGCATATTGTCAGGAAAGATAGGAAGGATTCTTAAATTGAAGAATTCACAACACACATATTCGCAACGAATGAAAGCCCTCCGGACGAATTGACCTGACTATCGCAACAGGTTCACGTGTCCGACAAATTTCTGTTCGTTGTCCTCAAAATCGGTGATCGTTATTTTCCAGATGTAGGTGCCGTCCTGGCAAATATGTCCCATATAGGTACCATCCCATCCGATCAGCATATCATTGCTTGTAAAGATCAACTCACCCCACCGGTCGTAGACATTCATCTCAAAGGTCTTGATATTTCCTCCTTCGGCAAGGAAAAGCGGATTCATCGAATCATCGTTCGGAGTAAATGTGTTCGGCACCCAAATGATCGGATCATAATAAATGTATACGCTGTCACTCGCCGTACACCCGTTTTCATCGGTATAAGTCACCATGTATCCGTAATTCTGATTCGGATCTGCAACC
>JBNKYR010000035.1:0-21202 GCA_050300995.1 Crocinitomicaceae bacterium
CTGGATTCCAGCCGATACATCGAAACGTCCGAACCCCTGGATATTTCGTTGCCCTTAACGAATGACGAACACAATCCGCGTGCATGGTATGTGGATCCGCCGGTATTCGAACCGGTGCGAACCGAACATTATACCGGGTCAGTAGCTGAAGGAGGAAGTGTGAACTTCAGAAACATCTTTTTTAATCCGCACGGACATGGTACGCATACAGAGTGCCTTGGTCACATTACCGAACAGGTGTTTTCGGTCAATAAGGCTCTGAAGGAATATTGGTTTCCGGCAACGGTGATCTCTGTGGAACCCATGGTGCGTGAGCATGCAGATGGTAACAAGGATCACGTGATCACGCCTGAATTGTTGCAACTGCCGGAATCCTGCGGAAGTGCATTGGTGGTTCGTACCTTGCCCAATGACGAATCCAAACAGACGATGAACTATTCGTCGACGAATCCGGCCTATTTTGACAGGGCTTGCGTGAAGCACTTGCTGGATGCCGGGATTGAACATTTGCTGATTGATCTGCCATCAGTGGATCGTGAAAATGACGAGGGAAAGCTGGCCTTTCATCATGCTTTCTGGGAAGTGCCTGAAAATCCGAACTATACCCGAACGATTACTGAGTTGATTTTTGTGGATGATGCGATTGAAGATGGAAACTACCTTTTGAATTTCCAGGTGGCACCATTTGAGAACGATGCTTCCCCAAGCCGCCCGGTATTGTACAAAATAAAAAAGGAGCTGAACTGATATTCAACTCCTTTTTTGGTAGTAGTAAGTTAATCTTTTGTAGTAGTGTTGTAACAACAAACTCTTCAATAGACTGAAGAATTAAACCTCATAAAAAACAAAAAAAATCAGGAATTCTCTTTAAGTCTTGTGTCCGTTGACACGACTTTGACAAGAGAACAATAAGAACTGTTATACTCTTTAATCAAACTAGAAAATGAAACTGCCTCTCCAAGCAGTGCGTTCTCGTATGTCAAAGAAAAACAAAAAGAAAAACTCCTGATATTTTCTCCTTATTTCTTAAATCAATGATAGGAACTTAATTTTAATTAGATGTGGCCAAATGAATATTGACCCAAAATGATTGAATATTACCCCCTTTTCGCTTATTTTTTGTTTTAGAGGTTTTCCAATCTGCGGAAAAAGATCTCTCGCTTTGCAGGAGACAAAGGCACTTCGGAGCCGTCTTTCATGACTACCGCACCACCGTTCTTTTTGTCATAACGGTCCACAAAATCAAGGTTGATCAGGTGTGATTGCTGCACGCGTAGGAAGTTGTGCGCTGACAGCAGTGTTTCGTATTCCTTGAGTGTTTTTGAAACAAGGATCTTCTTGTTGTCAACCAAAAAGAAAGAAGTGTAGTTTCTGTCGGCCTCACAACGAATGATGTGATCCAGTTCAACCACGTGCACGCTTTCCTGTGTTTTGAGAACAAGGCGACGTTTCTCGTTGGGTTGAATGTTCTTCTGGAGTGCTTCGAACTGCGAGTTTTCCGTTTTTTCGTCCACTGCGGCAAGCGCCTTCTCCATAGCTGCTTTCAATTCTGCCGTGTCTACTGGCTTGAGCAGGTAATCCAGGGCACTGAACTTGATCGCTTTGATGGCAAACTCTTCGTGAGCTGTAATGAAAACAACTTCGAAGTTTTTGTCTTCAATGGAACGGATCACATCGAACCCGGTACCGTCAGGCATCTGGATGTCCAGAAATACGATGTCCGGTTGATGGCGCTCAATAGCAGCAATTCCGGATTGAACATTTTCGCCTTCAGGGATCGTCTCCACATCAAAGCCAAACGAATCGATCATGCGTGCAATCAGTTCTCTTGTTCTGTTCTCATCGTCAATAATCAGTACCTTTTTCATGCTTAGCTAATTGGGTTCGTTTCCACAGTGTATGGTAACGAAATTAATACTTTTGTTCCGGTTTCCAATTCTTTGTTGTAATCTTCAACAACCAGCGTTCCACCTGTTTTATATTTCTTATTCAGGTTGTCAATTCGCTGGCTGGTGATGTCCATGGCCATACTCTTGTGTGCTGAACTCTTCTTGTTGGCTTTCGAATGCTTTCGTCCGACCCCGTTGTCAATAATGGAGATCAGTAACATTTCATTTTCCTTCCGGAAGGATACATGAATGAAGCCTCCTTCGATGGTATGCAGCTGTCCGTGCTCGATGGCGTTTTCGATAAAGGGCTGGGTGATCATCGGTGGAATAATGGCCGAATCATCAAAAAGCTGTTCGTCAGCGTCCACTTCAAATTCGAAACGATCCTGGAAACGCAGTTTCTGCATTTCGAGGTATTTCTCAAGTATCTCGATTTCCGTGGAGATCGGGATGTGTTCTTTGGGAGAGTTTTCCAGGATCAGACGCATCAGACGTGAGAAATTCACCAGGAAGCGGGATGAGTTGACCGTATCATTTTCATAAATGTAGCTTTGGATCACCGACATCGCGTTGAAGACAAAATGAGGATTCATCTGCGTTCGTAGTAGTGTCTGCGACATTTCCGCTTCCCGTTGTTGTTGTTTGATCTTGGTTTGGTTCCAGCGGAAGAAGACGATGATCCCACCCATCACAATGATGATAATAAAGGCGATGATGATGTACATCTGAAAATTGTTTCGCAGCTGACTGTTCTCCAGTCTGGTGGCTGCA
The DNA here is from genome assembly GCA_050300995.1 of Crocinitomicaceae bacterium. Classification (GTDB taxonomy): domain Bacteria; phylum Bacteroidota; class Bacteroidia; order Flavobacteriales_D; family Crocinitomicaceae; genus UBA4466. Next base: position 2,661 of record JBNKYR010000035.1, read on the forward strand.
AGGTCCCGCTCCCTTCGCTGACGCTGAATGGAATCTGCCTGCGAATTGATCAGACGTTCACGCTGCTCGGAACGATACGATTCACTCAATTCGGCAATTTTCGTAGCGGCCTGCAGGGTGGTATTGCTGTCCAGGTAATTAAGGTACAGTTCCATGTACTTCAATGCATTGTGCTCGTCGTGCAGGTCTTTGTACACATCAGCGATCGTACGGTAAGTGTGATAAATCTGGTTCTGGGCTCCGTATTGCTCGCGAATCTCGATTGAACGGTTCAGGTAGTTCAGTGCATTGGCGTATTTCCCCTGCTCTTTGAAGACAGTACCTACGTTGTGGTAGACGCCGGCAATCTTTTCCTTGTTACTGGTCGATTCATAATAAACAAGCGCCTGGTTGAAGTTGCTGGACGCCATGCTGTAGTTCTTTTGCTCCTTGTAAACCATTCCAAGGATGTTGTGCGTTTCTCCGAGACCGTTGAAGTCGTTGAGTTTCGACAAGTATCGAATCGACTGGTTGGCGTTTTCAATGGCAGCTTTGTAATTTTTCTTGTCGAGTTGAAGTCCGGCAATGTTGGTCAAAGCCAGCCCCATCTGTCGCTCGTCGTGGATCTGTTCCGCATAACTGAGTGAGCGCCTGAAATAGCGTTCGGCATCCTTGAAATTCAGAATGAGCTTTTGGTCCTGCCCGATTTCCCGGCAGTATTTTGCAAGGAGCCAGATGTTGCGCGCCTCTTCCGCCATTCGGAGACAGATGAGGTTTTTGGAGACACTCAATTCTACCTGCCCGAAGAAGTCGTAGATCCTGGCTTGGGTGTTAAACGCTTTGGACAGTACCGATTTATCCTTGGCTTTACGCGCGGCATCGATAGCCTTGTCGGCATAAAAGAGCGAGGAATCCTTCTGGTTCATGTACATGAAGTTGATGGCCAGGTTGGAGTAGCTCTCCGACTGCATGATCTGATTCCGGTTGTTGGTAGCCAGCTTAATAGCCTGCCTGAAGTAGAAATCGGCTGTTTCGTATTCCTGCAGACTGCTGTGGTAATTTCCCAGATGCCGGAAAAGTTTTACGCGGACGTCGTCCGAATTCAGTTTGTTGAGAAAGGGCTGACAGGCAAGAATTGTTCGTGAATACTCGTCCTGATCACCAATCAATTCGGCAATTTCTGCATTGTAAAAAAGCGCGTTAAACCGAATAGTGTCATCGAAATTCCGGCTGCGTTCAAGGATAATACGCCGCAGGGAATCTGCCCGGTGGATGTTGTTGACTTTGTAATATTCACCCAGCACCATCAGGCGACTGAATTTCTTCTTCGGATTTGTTTCAGCGTTGTACTGTCGGATGAGTTGAGCTTCCCTCTCATTTTGTCCATAAGAATAACCTGCCACCATCAGGAGCACAAAGAAGGAGCAGATCGAAAGGAGAACAGTTCTCATTGTTAAAAGTAAAAATAGCATTTTCGCGTAGCTTTCCGACAGCTTCGCCGCATTATTTAAGGGCTTCACACGCATGTCGTCGCGGGTTGATCTGCCAAATTTGTCTATCTTTGCACCTTTATTTTACGCGTAGAAATATGGAGTACGATTTCCGGAATATTGAACAAAACTGGCGAAAGTTCTGGGCCGAACACAAAACCTTCAAAGCGGAGGACAACAGCGATAAGCCGAAGTATTATGTGTTGGACATGTTTCCTTATCCATCGGGAGCAGGACTGCATGTTGGACACCCGCTGGGATATATCGCTTCGGATATTTATGCCCGCTACAAGCGCCTGCAGGGATACAACGTACTTCATCCGATGGGCTATGACTCATTCGGTTTGCCGGCGGAGCAGTATGCGATCCAGACCGGACAGCATCCGGCGATTACGACGCGTGAAAACATCGCCCGTTACCGTGAGCAGATGGACAAGATCGGGTTCTCCTTTGACTGGGATCGTGAGGTCCGAACCTCCTCACCGGAGTACTACAAATGGACTCAATGGATCTTTAAACAATTGTACAATGCCTGGTACGATAACAAGCGTGGGAAGGCGGTGCACATTGATGAACTGATTGCTGCATTTGAGCAAAACGGAAATGCGGGTATTGACGCAGCAACGGATTACGAAGGGGCATTCTCTGCAGAGGAATGGAACGCGCTTTCGGATACGGATAAAGAAAAACGACTTCAGGAATACCGGCTGACTTATCTGGCGGATTCATGGGTGAACTGGTGTCCGGCCCTGGGAACAGTGCTGGCCAACGACGAAGTGGTGAATGGTTTGTCCGAGCGAGGTAGTCATCCGGTGGAACAAAAACTCATGCGCCAGTGGTCGATGCGAATCAAAGCGTATGCGGAACGTCTGCTGACCGGATTGGATACAGTGGATTGGACCGATTCGATCAAGGATCAACAGCGCAACTGGATCGGAAAATCGCAGGGTGCTTCCGTGCGTTTTGCAATTGATGGTTCGGAGAAAGAAATTGAAGTGTTCACGACACGCCCTGACACTATTTTCGGTGTATCATTCATGGTGCTTGCGCCGGAACATCCGTATGTGGATGAGATCACCACTACCGAATTTGCGGATGCAGTGGCAGCTTATAAAAAGGAAGCTTCGCTGAAATCAGAGCGTGATCGTCAGGCAGATGTGAAGAACATTACCGGTCAGAATACTGGGGCTTTTGCCATTCACCCGTTTTCCGGGGAAAAAGTACCGGTGTGGATCGGAGATTATGTGCTTGCTTCCTACGGAACGGGTGCGGTAATGGCTGTGCCTTGTGGTGACCAGCGCGACTGGGATTTTGCAACGCATTTCGGTATTGAGATCCGCAATATTTTCAAAGACATTGATATTTCCGAAGCGGCGTACGCGGAAAAGGACGCGGTGATCGCCAACTCGGAATTCCTGAACGATCTGCCGGCCAAAGAGGCTATCAAAAGAGCAATCGAAGAAATTGAAAAGAAAGGCATTGGTCACGGAAAAACACAATACCGTCTTCGTGATGCCGTGTTCTCCCGCCAGCGATACTGGGGCGAACCGTTTCCGGTGTATTACAAGGGCGAAACGCCGTATCTCGTGGACGACAAAGACCTGCCGGTCACACTGCCGGAAGTGGACAAGTACCTTCCGACGGAAGATGGTGAGCCGCCACTGGCCCGTGCGAAGAAGGACGCCTGGAACCACTTTGAAGGCGACCGTATGGAATACAATACCATGCCGGGTTGGGCAGGAAGTTCCTGGTATTTCCTGCGTTACATGGACCCACACAATGAGCAGGAATTCGTTTCCCGTGAAAAGGTCGATTACTGGAAAAATGTCGATCTCTACATCGGTGGTTCCGAACACGCAACAGGCCACCTGTTGTATGCACGTTTCTGGACCAAGTTCCTGTACGATATGGGCTATATCCCGTTTGAGGAGCCGTTCCGGAAAATGATCAACCAGGGGATGATTTTGGGGAATAGTGCATTCATCACCGAAGTAAAGGTGGTGTACAACTGTATTGTTGATGGGGTAAATGGAACAGATGAAAAGGTAGAGGACCACGATTGCGAACAGATGGTTTACCTGTCCGATGGTATTTCGGAGATCGATCCGGAGGATATGGGAGAAGAGCTCAAGGATATTTTGTTTGATGCCTACTGCGTACGCCATGATATTGAAGAATGTAAAGGCGGTGATGTGGTTATCAATAACTGGAGTAAACGGTTGATACACGTGGACATCAATCTGGTGGGAACACAGAATGAAGTAGATATTGATGCGATTCAGGAATGGCGTGAAGACTTCAGACAAGCAATGTTTGCAGAGGAGGCTGAAGGGATGTTCATTGCCAGACGCGAGGTTGAAAAAATGTCCAAGTCAAAGTACAATGTTCAGACACCGGATGAACTGTGCGATAAATTCGGAGCGGATACCCTGCGCATGTACGAGATGTTCCTCGGACCGTTGGAGCAGAGCAAGCCGTGGGATACCAAAGGCATCAACGGGGTGCACAACTTCCTTCGTAAGCTCTGGCGTTTGTTCCACGATAAGGATGGAAACATGGTGCTCGACGAAGGGCAACCTTCCAAAGATGCACTGAAGACCCTGCACAAGACAATCAAAAAGATTGGAGACGACCTCGAGCGTTTTTCCTTCAACACGGGGGTTTCCAATTTTATGATCTGTGTGAACGAACTCACGGAACAGAAGTGCAACAACAAACAGATTCTGGAGCAGGTAGTGATCCTGTTGTCGCCATACGCGCCCCACATTTGCGAGGAATTGTGGGTGAAACTCGGAAACCAGGCCGGAACGGTTGGTGTGGCAAAATTCCCGGAATTCAAAGAAGAATACCTGGTGGAAGCCAATCATGCATATCCGGTTTCTTTTAATGGAAAGACCCGTTTTACAATTGAACTGCCGACCAGCCTTAGCAAGGAGGAGATCGAAAAGGAAGTGCTTGCCAATGAGAATTCGGAAAAATGGCTCGAAGGCAAGGCACCGAAGAAGGTGATCGTGGTTCCGGGCAGGATTGTAAACGTAGTGGTTTAAGCTTCAGGATCCTTGTATTTTGATGATCGAAAAATTGAAAAGCCTTCCGGAAACGGAGGGCTTTTTTGTTACCTCCTGAAAATTTGAACTTATGAGGGTATATCGTTAATTCTCTGCAATGAAATCCATTCTTCTCATTTCTTTCTTTCTCCTTGGTCTGACGGCCGTTTCTCAGGTTGACAAAGCACCGCTTCGTGTAATTGTGATGGACAAGAGCCGAACAGCAATCCCAAATGATAAGATCACTTTCACCGGAAGAAAGTCCGGAAAGGAGTTTGTCGGGATCACAGATCTTCGGGGACAATTTTTAATTCATTTACCGGCCGGTGACGAATATGGGATCACCGTAGAGGTGATTGGTTCGGAACTTGATCACAGCTCATTTGAGGTGCCCAATTTACCTCCGGGTGCGGAATTCAATACGGTGACGCTTGAGATCATGTATGAATTGCCCATGTCCGTGGTATTGGAAGACCTGCACTTCAACAGCAATCATGCGGAGATAGACCCTTCCAGTTTTGCCATGCTGGATGAATTGGCGGCTTACCTGATCCGAAAGAAGAAAACGAAAATCCGCGTTGACGGTCATACGGATGACCAGGGGGCGGATTTTGCCAATCTGGAATTGTCCGAACAACGGGCAATGGCCGTGCGCAATTACCTGGTAAAAAAGGGAGTCCCTGCTGCGAACATTACGACGCAAGGTTTCGGTGAATCGAAACCCATTGCTGACAACTCCACGCCCGAAGGGCGCGCGCAGAATCGCCGAACGGAAATTCAGGTACTCGGCACGAAATAGTTGCTAGTCAGGCTACCCGTCGTTCCAGGAAGATCAGATCTTTATCCGTAATCACATTGGTATCGCTGACAAGAATGGCGCGTTCGACCATTGATTTGAGCTCACGGACATTTCCCGGCCAGTTGTAGGTGAGCATTGCTTTGACCGCATTGGCATCAAAGGTCTTGGGTTCTATGCGCTGTCGCTTGCAAAAGGCCGTTGCAAAGTGTTTGGCCAGCAGCACGATGTCGTTTCCGCGGTGTGCAAGGTCGGGAATCTGAATAATGAACCCCTGTAACCGGAAATAAAGGTCTTCCCGGAAACGTCCCGCCTGCACTTCTTTCCACAGATCACGGTTCGTGGCAGAGATTACTTTGATGTCCAGGGGGATCTCCTTGTTTCCTCCCAGGCGGGTCACGGTATTTTCCTGCAACACGCGTAGCAGTTTAGGCTGCAGTGCGAGCGGCATTTCTCCGATCTCGTCCAGAAAGATTGTGCCGCCATTGGCTTCTTCGAATTTTCCGGATCTGCGGGAGGCACCGGTAAAGGCACCTTTTTCGCTACCAAACAGTTCATTCTCGATCAGGTCTTCCGGAATGGCTGCCACGTTGATGGCTACAAATGCTTTACGTTTCCGTGCGGAGTTGTAGTGCAATGCATTGGCCACAAGTTCCTTTCCGGTACCGTTCGATCCGGTAACCAATACCGGAATGTTGATGTTTTCTATTTTGTGCATGAGGTGAAACATCTTCTGCATAGCAATGCTTTCGCCGATAATGTTCTCGTAGCGATGATTTTCAATGATCATGTCCTTGAGTGACAACAACTCCTGTCGTGCCAGAATCGTCTTCCGGAAATTCTCAATGTTCTGACCGAGCTCCACCAGGGCATTTTCATCTTTGATGAGGTAACGATCGGCGCCTCTTTTATAGGCATCCACCACCACATTCAGGTCTTTTTGTCCTGACAGGATGATCGAGAGGGCTTCCGGATTGCGATGTCGGACTTCTTTCAATAGCTGCAAGCCGTTCATGCCCGGCAGATCATAGTCAATGATAACAATATCGGGATATTGGTGCAGGGCACTGAGGAATTCGTTGGCCGAGAAAAATAGTGAGACATCAGCGTCTTCCTGACTTTCCAGTTTGGTCTTGACAACATTGCCGAAGAATTCATCATCGTCGACAACAAAGATTTTTAGAACATGGTTTGAGTTCATACCGATAGATTTTTAGGTTTGGGATTTTAGGTTTTGCTGAGCAGGTGGAGAATCGCATTGCTCTCGTCCTCCACTTCCGAAAGAAGCTGGCCCAGTTCCTGGTGTAGCGAACTTCCTGCCCCGTGCTCGATTTGTTGTAGTTTTTCACCGGTAATTTTGGCGCCCAGGATCAGGAACGACGATTTTGCTTTGTGTGCATTGCGTTTGAGGTCATCGCGCTGATCGTTATGCAGGTTTTGCTTCATTTCTGCGATCAATCCGGGTGTCGTGTCCAGAAACATGCGGATGATCTGGTCAACCATGTCCTGCGATCCACCGCAGGTTTCCTTGAGGTAGCCAAGGTTTACCATAGAGAGAGTGTTTTCATTCATGACTATGCTGATTTACGATAGTGAATTAATTGATGGAATATTTTTTCAAGCAGGTGCTGCGGATCGAATGGCTTCGTGATGTAGTCGTTCATTCCGGCCCTGAAACATTTCTGATTTTCTCCGATCAATGCTGATGCTGTCATGGCGATAATGGGTACATCAGGATTGTGACAAAAACGTCCGCTTCGGATGGCACGGGTGGCATCATAGCCATCCATTTCCGGCATACTAATATCCATGAGAATGAGGTCGTATGCCTTGCTGCCGACCATATCCAGCGCAATGCGTCCGTTTTCGGCAACATCAACCTGGAAATCCCAGTCGCCAAGCACTTTCAATGCCAGCATCTGGTTAATGGGGTGATCTTCAACAAGTAGTACGTTGATTCCATTGAGTTCTTCAAGGATTCGGGTGTTTGATGCACAACTGGCTTCGGGTTCTGGTTCAAGGCTTCGATCTTCCCGGGCGATTTCGTATTCCAGTTCAACGTAAAAAGTACTGCCTTTACCCACTTCGCTTTCGATCCAGAGCTGTCCGTCCTGTAACTCGATCAGTTGCCTTGAAATCGTCAGACCAAGTCCTGTTCCACCATGCGTTCTTGTAGTGCTGGCACTGGCCTGTGCAAAGCTTTGGAAAATGTGTTCCTGCTGTTCAGGCGCAATACCGATCCCGGTATCCCTGATCTCAAAACAGATTCCCACTTTGTTCTCACTGTGTTGTGTTTCGCTCACCCGAATGGTCACGCCACCTTCGTTGGTGAATTTGATGGCATTTCCGGCAAGATTGATCAGAATCTGGTTGAGGCGTACAGGATCACCGACAACAAATTGCGGAATCGCATCGCTCACGTTTACGTCCAGATAAATATCCTGTTCAACCGCCTTTACGGCAAGAATTTCCTGTACGCTGTTTAACAGATCTCTGAGATCGAAACGACTGTGCTCGATGATGATCTTTCCGGCTTCGATTTTGGAAAAATCAAGAATGTCATTGATGATGACCATCAGGTTTTCCGATGATCGCTGTATGGCGTTCAGGTACCGTCGTTGTTCGTCATCCATTTCCGTATTCTGAAGGATTCGGGTGATTCCCACAATTCCGTTCATTGGGGTGCGAATCTCGTGACTCATGTTGGAGAGGAACTGACTTTGCAGTTCTTTTGATTTTTCCGCTTCGCTTCGCGCTGCGATCAGTTCTTCCTGGTATCGTTTTACCTCGGTGATGTCATGAATGGAGATCAGGCGTGCCGATTCATTGTCGAATTCAATGAATTTGGAGACAACCTCTACGTTGATTTCTGTTTTGTCTTTCAATACATGGATCCACTCGGAAATGTGGTATTCATCCAGGGCGTCTTCCGCACAAAGCATAACATCCTCTATGTCGGTATCGCGATGAAGATCCAGCAGTGACATTTGCATGAATTCTTCACGGGAATAACCGTATTTGGAGATCATCAGGCCGTTCACCGCAAGTATTTTAATCGAGTGGGGTGAGACGATCATCATTGGTATGGGGTTCTGATCAAAGAGTAAGCGGTGCTGCTCTTCCGAAAGTCTGAGCTCCTCTTCACTTTTCTGAAGGGCAAGACGGGCCATTAACTCATTTTCCACGAGCTTGTAGCGCATTTCAATCGAAAGGACCATGAAGACTGCTACGGTGATTAACAGAAAGCCGCCGTAGATCATGTATTCGCTAAAAGGTATGTTGCTGAAAAGAAGGTAGAAAATGGTATTGATTATCAAGGCATATGCTGCGGCCATGATCGAATAGCGAATATTCCAGAGGAGGAACATGCCGGCACCGATGAAAACGGCTATATGCAGGTATGTCATTTTTCGGAAGGTCTCCAGTTCAACAGAATTATAGGTATATGCAAATGCCGTCAGGGTGGCGAGCATCGGTATCATACCCAATGCTTCCCTGCTGATTCGTTTTCGGCAAAAGAGTCCGATTGTAATGATTACCGCTGCCGTCATTTTAAGGGCAGCATCAATCAACGTGTTTTCTTCGATGATAAAAACATCGAGTATGGCAGACAGCAGATTGATTGCAATAGCGATCTTGCATCCCAGTATATGCTGTCTTCTGATTTGGCTCGAAAGTTCTTTTTGGATGGGCATGTCAGTAGTGTTATGGTTAGTTTATGCTCTTTTCTGTGTGTAGATGTGTTTGTACATTTTCTCCAGTAGATCCTGAGGATCAAAAGGTTTGGAGATGTAATCGTTCATACCGAATTTGAAGCACTTCTGATTCTCGCCGAGAAATGCAGAGGCTGTCATGGCAATGATCGGAACGTCCTGGCGGAGGACATTTCCCCCTTTTCTGATTTCCTGTGTAGCCTGGTAGCCATCCATTTCGGGCATGCTAATGTCCATGAGGACGAGGTCGTAGTCGGTTTGACCGAGGCGTTCTACCGCTATTTTACCGTTTTCTGCCAGGTCGACTGAAATCCCCCAGTCTTTCAACACTTTCATGGCCAGCATTTGATTGATCGGGTGATCTTCGGCAAGCAAGACACGTCGGCCCTGCAAATTCTCGATGATCCGTTCGTTGTTGAGCTGTTTGAGGATTTGAATGTTTTGTTCTTCCTCGGGGGTTTGCTCTACAATTTCGTAACGGAGCTTAAAATGGAAAGTGGTTCCTTGATCAAGGATGCTTTCCACCCAAATGTCTCCTTCGTGCAACTGGATAAGCTCTTTTGTGATGGTCAGTCCGAGACCGGTTCCACCGTGTGTTCGCGTGGTACTGGAACTTGCCTGGGTGAAACTTTGAAAAACGCTCTCCAGTTTGTTCTCCGGAATTCCGATACCGGTATCCCTCACTCTGAAATGGAGGGTGGCGTGTGAGTCGTCGCGTTTTTCGGTGGATACACTGATGGTGATTCCGCCGTATTCGGTAAACTTGATCGCATTACCAACGAGGTTGGAAAGGATTTGGTTCAATCGAACCGGATCGCCAATAACGATTGACGGAACATCAGCGTCTTTGTCAATTGTAAGGTAGATGCCCTTTTCTTCTGCCCGGAGGATAAAAATTTCCTGGAGGTCAGAGAGCAAATGATCAAGATTGAAACGTGTTTTTTCAAGGATGACTTTCCCTGCTTCGATCTTGGAAAAATCGAGAATGTCATTGATGATGACCATCAGGTTCTCTGAAGACCGGTAGATCGCATCGAGGTAGCGTCGTTGCTCGTCGTTCAACGATGATTTGCGCAGGATCCTGGTGATGCCCATGATACCATTCATTGGGGTACGGATCTCATGGCTCATTTTCGACAGAAACTGGCTTTGCAGCTGTTTGGACCTCTCGGCCTCCAGTTTTGCAGCCACAAGTTCATCCTGGTTGTTTCTCAGAATGAGTTTGGAAACAATACTCCGCGAGGTCAGACGGTATTTGATCTGGATCGAAATGATCATAAATACGCTTACAATGAAGACGATCAAGCCCCCGTTGTACAGGAATTCATAAACGGTCAACGGACTATATAGCTGATAGAACAGGATGTTCATCAGTACAGAAAGAACAACTACGATGACCGAATAGACCATTTCAAAAATGACCAGCATTCCGGCGCCGATAAAGATGACGGAATAGGAAAGCATCGCTATTTCAAAGTCGGCTACTTCCATATGCGAACAAATAAATGCTGCTGAAAAAGAAAGCAGGAGGATTGTAGTGAAGCCAATCATACTGGCATTCATGCGTAGTTGTTTGTGAAAGTAAATCATCCCAAGGATCATCAATGTCACAGGGATATCGATGATAGTATCCATAATGATATACTCCGGTGCCGAAAAGTAATCGACAATCAACCAGATCGGATTGAGGATAGCTGCCGTCCAGCAGGCCGCGATGTTGTGCTTCATTTTCTTGAGTTCCATCTTGGCCTCCCAACCCTTTAATTGTTTGCTGTGTGTATCAAGCATGTGATTTGATTTAGGTGGTGAACTCTGCTTAACGTTTCATCAGCTTGGATGTACCCATTACACGGCCGTCCTGCAGAAGGCTCATGATGTACATGCCAGGCATCAGGTCGCCGTCAGATGTGTAGACATAAGTGTTTTTACCTTCATTTGAGTAAATCAGATCGCTGAATACCTGTGTTCCGCCTGAATTAACCAGGATCAGCTCAATTTCTGATTCGGCGCTCATGGAATACTCCAGCGTAAAGCTGTTGGTGAACGGGTTCGGATAAACACGGTCGATCAGTACTTCATCCACGGGAACGATATAATTAATGGCGACCGGAAAGAAAGCTTCTGTGGCACCATCGTAATCGGTCTGACGAAGTCGGTAATAGGAGAGTCCCTGAGCAGGATCTTCATCTGTAAAAGAGTAACTGAGCACTTCATTTGAATTCCCTGCACCATCTACTTCTCCAACATTTTCGAATTCTTTTCCGTCTGTTGAACGTTCAATCGTAAAGTAATCGTTGTTGCGTTGTGATGCAGTTTCCCACTTTACCAGCACCTCATTCTCCTGAAGATCTGCACTGAAGGTCAGTAGCTCGATCGGCAGGTTGAACGGTTCCCCCAGCGAGTAAAAAGTCTCCGGAGAAGATTGGTTGTTGTATTCGGTAGCAATCCATCCTGAGGACAGTCCGATGTTCAACAGACGCAATTCGTCAATTTTACCTTTGTAATAGTTCTGATTCCGGGATCCGTTGAAGGTAGAAGCTTCAGACCCGTCTCCGATGATTCCGTAACGGGTAAATCCTGATCCAATCATGTTTCCGTTGTGCGGATTGTTTTCAGTGGCAGAAAGAACACCGTCAATGTAGATGTATTTTTTGCTTCCGTCAAATACACCTACCAGGTGATGCCATTCGCCGTCATTGACCTGCCCGTTTTGTCCGGCATGGAAGTCATTGATCCCGCTATTTTGACCACGCGTACAGAAAGAAGCTTTTCCTTGCCCGTGCACGAAAAAATTGAAGTACTCTGAGCGGTCAAAATCAAGCAATGACCAGTTGGAAGTCCAGCTACCATTATTCTCAGAGGTTTTTACCCATCCGGAAACGGTCATCTGCTGAATAGCTCCCGGAGAGTTGAATTTCTTGTTCTTGATGGCGATGTAATCATTCACTCCGTCAAAGTCCAGTGCCTTGCTGATCTTACCGTTAACAAGATCCGCATTGTTCATGTTGTATGGCTGTCCTTCGAAGTTGCCGGCAGCATCATCGATCAGGCCACTTGGACTGTCACTCATGTGCCATACACCTTCATGGAAGGCGTTCCAGGTGTTTTCTGTGGATGGATCCGAAGTGATCGAACTGTTTCCACAGGTGATTCCCAATTCGGTATCTACGTCATGATAGAGGACAGGTAACCGCACCCAGGCAACATAAGCTCCGGTAACAGGGTCGTATGATTCGATTTCATGATCCAGCTGTGCATAGTTGGCGCCACAAAAGAGAATATCATATCCCTGGTCGCTTTGTACGCTTCCGCCGTTCGCAACCGAACGGAGAGCCGGGTCTGTAATGGATACCAGCAGAGGAAAATCGATGAGGTCCACTGTGTCCATGACGCGGGTGTTGTCAATGGTAATGACTTTTTCCCAGGAATAGTTGTTTATCTGGGGTCCATTGGATGGGGTGAACATTCCCAGTACATTGCCGGGATTGACGACAGTGGCAGCCGTTCCCAGGAATAATTTCCAGAGGAGAGCGGTCAGTGCCGAAGCAATTGCTGTATAGATGAGTATCTTTCTAAGACGCAACTGCGGCTTAACTTTAGGTTCTAAAGAGTTTTTCATGGCCTAATTACTTTGTGATCGGTATATAGTTTTGTGCCAAAAGGCTCTCTAAAGGTGGCGCGGAGCACCATATTTTCAAGGATGAATTTTCCCAACGTCGCAAATGGCTTACCGAACGTTTTTAATCTGATTTTTTGGGGCGCAGGTATCCGTTGAAAAAGAATTCGCTACCTTCGATGCCAGGCAAAAAGCTCATGAAAGAAAAGTCCGGTTCCGATACTCAGGTCGTCCTGATTTCAGCCCTTTTTATTTTTGGGTTGTACGCGCTCGGCCTCTTTTTCCCGGATCAGTTCTGGGCCTTTCATTTCCCTGCTTTTTTGCCGGATGCTACCGGAGAGATTCTACTCATTGCTTGTGTTATCCTGACCGTTTATGCCCACAAAAAGGGCTTGCTGAATTCCTGGAATGTGGAGGTAAAAAAGGAAAAGGACAGTCTTTTACGGTATGGATTACCAATACTGGCCGTCATTTTCTTTTATCAGTTTCCGATGTATGCGGATATCTATGGCGACGCACATTTTCTTGTGCCGGATCCCAATTCGTATATGGAAGTTCTTGATCCGAAATACACGGACAAATTGCTGTCTTTTGATCTTCTGGACCCGAAAATTGGCTCTGCTACGATAACCGGACTGATTGCCACCATGTCTTACGGCCTGGTCATGACGATCGGGGAAAGTTTTCGTTTTTTTGACGCCGTCTGCGGTGGATTGTATGTGTTTTTCATGCTTGGACTGATCATGCGGGCTTCGACGGTTCGACTTCGGCGTTTGCTGATGGTATTGCTGGTCATTGGCACACCTTTGATCCAGGTGTTTTGCGGACATTTCGAGGTGTATGCCCCTGTTTATGCTCTGATTGCGGGTTTCTGGTTCTTTGTAGCCCGCTTTTATGAAAAACCGGGAAGAGCTCGTTTGTTGTTGGTATTCCTGATGGTGCTGATCAATATCAAGTTCCACATCACCGGTTGGATACTCTTGCCGGTGGCACTGCTGGTGTTGTTTAATCATTTCCGGGTGTCGAAGGGAAACCCGGGGCTGAAATGGGGAACCGTCGTGAAGTATGTGTTGTTGCCACTTTATTTGATAGGGATCCTGGTGTACGTCTTTGTCACGAAAAGCGTTTTCGGAAAGCGTCAATATACATCCGACACCATTTATGACGTGCTTTTTCTCCCGGTGTCTGGCAGTGATCCTGCTCCACTCGACAGATACAATTTGTTCAGCCCGTCCCATTTTTTTGATTATTTCAGCAGTTGGTTCATGTGGTCCGCGTCGGCTATTTTCATTTTGCTTGTGTTGTTGATCGCGTACCGGAAAAAAATCAACTGGAGCCATCCGATACTCATACTTTCGGGTACCCTTTTGCTGCTTTATTTACCCTTTTTCTTTGTGCTGAATCCGCTTTATTCCATGCCTGCGGACTGGGACCTGATTGGTATCCCGGGAATAACATTGCTTGTGTTTGCGATGCATGCCCTGGGAGCATTTGAGGAAGAAGCTGGCAAACAACCGATCATGGCAAGGATGCTGGCGCCACTTCTTGGATTCACCATAATTGCTCTGACTTTTGTGATGGTCAATTCGAATCGGAACATGCAGGCTGAGCGTTTTGTAAGTATGGGGAAATATCAGTTCAAGACCTATTGGATCGGTACCAGTTCGTATATCATGTCCGGAGTTTTCCAGTTCGAAACCAACGAAGAAAAATCGAGGATTCATCAGCAGGTCGTTGAAGATTTAAGACCATATGCCTGCAAAGGGAATGACCCGGAATATGCAGAGATCATTGTGCAACTATCCATTTATTTCAGGGAAGTAAAATTGGACTTCAACAAAGCCATTGAACTTCTTGAGGAAGCCCATGATTATGCGCCGTTATTGCGAAATACAACGTATCAACTCGTACTTACCTATTACAAGAAGGGTGATTACAAAAGGGCGATGGAATATGTTCCTATGCTGGTAAAAATGGAGTACCCCAATCCGGATAAAGCATTGCGTGTGGCAATTCATACTGCTATTCAAGCGGAGGCATACGGTGAGGCGGAGAATTATTGTGAGAAATTTCTGGAACTATGGCCGGAAGATGAATTCATCAATGAGGTTTACCATCAACTAAGGACTGTAGAGGACAAGAGAAGCATCCTTGAACTTTTTCACCAGTCTTAAAGCAGCAGAAATCTGGTCATTATCACCTGGTCGCCTATAGCCGAAGGTTTAGAAGTTTAACTTTTTTTGCATACTTTCGCAAGTATTCTATTTAGCTAGCGACAAACATTTAGAATCTGAAAACCGATTCATATGAAAAAACTTAAGTGCACTTTGTACAGCATTGCTGTATTATTTCTGTCTTTTTCCTTTGTCTATGGACAAACCCTGAACGAAACTCTTGGATCAGGAGCTGGAGCAAGTATTTCATCCGGTGATTATAACACCTTCATTGGTGACTCTGCGGGTTACAGTACTTCTACCGGTTCCCAGAACACCTTTGTTGGTGAACAGGCGGGATACAGTAACAGGTCCGGTATTCAGAACACCTTTATAGGACAGGATGCCGGCTGGTCGTTGACAACAGGTCAGGATAATACGATCATTGGTCAGGGAGCCGGGTATTATAACACAGATACGGATAACACGATTATCGGTACGCTGGCGGGTTACAACAACACAACAGGTTCCGACGTTACGTTCGTTGGTGAAGAAGCAGGGCTTTATAACACCACTGGTGATGACCTTACCTTCATAGGAGAGGATGCCGGTTACAATAACACGACGGCAAGTGACAACACTTTTATAGGTAGCACAGCAGGTCGTACAAACACGACAGGTTACCGAAATTGTTTTGTAGGATCAGAAGCCGGATATGATAACCGGGATGGTCACCACAATACGGCCTTGGGGGATTCCGCCGGTATCGATAACTCAACCGGTGATTATAACACCTTCCTCGGGGCCGCTACAGGCGCAGGAAGTGAATATGCCAGTTATTCAACCTTTGTGGGAGCCTATGCCGGATGGGATAATAACAGAACGAACAATTCCACGCAGGCATCGCACAACACCTATGTAGGAGCAAGGTGCGGATATACGAACAGGGAAGGGGATCATAACACAGGAGTCGGGTCCTTTGCAGATTTCTCCGGAGATAATACGGCTTACCGAAATACGTTTGTCGGAGCAGATATCGGCATCGAAGATAATGATGCTTGTGCCTTTGGATATTATGCATGGTCACAGGCGAACGGAACGATGGCCTTCGGGGCATACTCTTATGCTGACAACAACTATGCAATCGCCTTTGGTTATGATGCTGATTCAAGATTTCAGCGGGCCATTGCGATGGGACCGAATGCATACACAGGAGGAAACTATTCCTTGGCTTATGGTGCCTCATGTAGTACGTCAGTGGCCAATTCAATAGGAATGGGGTATCTCACATCAATTACCGGAACTTATTCGGTGGGTATCGGGGATGCTTCCAGTGTGAGTTCCAGTTATGGGGTAGCTTTGGGAGCAAGTGCGGCAGCAGATAGTGCCTACTCAATCTCCGTTGGTTATCAGTCGAACGCAAGTGGAAACAACTCGATTGCGCTGGGTTACGGAACAACTGTAGCGGCAGATAATGAAGTATTCATCGGAAACTCATCTACTACCTCCATCGGAGGTCCTGTAAACTGGACGGCAACTTCGGACGGACGCTTCAAAACAAATATCGAAGAAAATGTACCGGGTCTTGAGTTCATCAGGCGCCTGAAACCGGTGACCTATAATTTCGACCTGGACAAAATGAATTCGTTTACTCAATCCAATGGATTAGAGGTTGATCATAAATCAGACATTCGCTATTCCGGTTTCATCGCACAAGACGTGTATAACACGGCGAAGGAACTCGGATATGATTTCTCAGGAGTAAAAGTTCCGGGAGATGAAGACAATGAAATGTATGGTCTACGTTACGCTGAATTCGTAGTTCCTTTGGTGAAAGCCACGCAGGAGCTTGACAAAAAAGTTGCGGAACAGCAGAAACAAATCGACGAGCAACAGAAGATCATGGCAACGCAGCAGGAACTGATTGAAAGATATCAAAAGGCTTTGGGCTCTTATGAAGAGGAAATGGCGAAGCTGCAGAAGAAGATGGAAACCCTTGATGCCAAGGTTGAATCTGAATCAAAATTTGAAGCAGCCGCTGAGAAGTAGTAGCCGCATAACCCTGTAAAAGCAACGTTATGCGAATGATGAAAACTTCTTTCTTTTTTCAGTTAACGGCGATTGCCGGGATGGCCTTCATGGCTTTCCGGAGCAATGCACAAATGACAGTGATCGGATCAGAGACGATTGTCAATACGACCACTGCAAATGCTCAGATCGAACCGGCTGTTGCCATGGATTCCAGCGGAAACTATGTGGTTGTTTGGTCATCATTGATGACAGATGGCTCCGATTACGGAATTTATTTTCAACGTTTTGATAATACAGGTTCTCCGGTTGGTTCCGAGACACTTGTGAATAATACCGGGCCAGGGATCTCCCATAGCCAGCGCAAACCGGATGTGGCGATGGCTCCGGATGGAGCTTTCGTTATTGTTTACCAAACGGATGACGTTTCTACAAACAAGCATGCCATTCGTTATCAACTTTACGATAATACAGCGACAGCCATTGGAGCTGCCTATGTGGCAAATAGTGTTGAGGACGAGGTGGATCCAAAAGTTGCGATGGATTACAATGGCAATTTTGTGATCTGTTATACGGATGCCGGTACCGATGGAGATGGGATGTCGGTCACCTATCGGGCGTACACTTCGGCGGGTGTTGCAATGCTGTCCGAGACACTTGTGAACTCAACAACTACCGGCTTTCAGGGTATTCCGGATATAGCAGCGGATTCGGCTGGAAATTATATGATTGTCTGGCAGGCAGAGGATCAGGACGGTAGCGGACAGGGGATCTTTGCTCAACGATATAACAACAGCTATGTCGTGACGGTTTCAGAGTTTCAGGTAAAT
Organism: Crocinitomicaceae bacterium; assembly: GCA_050300995.1. GTDB lineage: Bacteria > Bacteroidota > Bacteroidia > Flavobacteriales_D > Crocinitomicaceae > UBA4466. Next base: position 20,313 of record JBNKYR010000035.1, read on the forward strand.
ACAACAACAGCGGAAAACCAGCAGGAACCTGCCATTGCCATGGATTTCGATGGAAATGCACTGATCGTATGGTCTTCATACGGTCAGGATGGTGATCATTTCGGTATTTACGGTCGATTGTACGACAATACCGGTTCGCCTGCCAGTGGAGAAATTTTGATCAATACCACCACAAGTGATGTGCAGAATACGCCATCCGTGGCAGCTACCAAAGATGGTTGGTTGGTCTCCTGGTCAAGTTACAGTCAGGATGGTGATAAGGCCGGGGTTTATTCTCAGACCTTACTTTCGGACGGAACGCTATATGATTCGGAAGTACAGGTCAACACCACTACGGATCTTTTCCAGCAGTTTCCGTCGGTAGGAGCATATCCGAATTTGGACACTGTTGTTGTGGTATGGCAAAGTGGAGATCGTTTTTTGGCCACCACACAGGATGGTGATGATTACGGAATCTATCATCAGGCGTATAGCACAGCGGACGTTACTCCACCTACGGCAATTTGTCAGAACACTACTGTATATCTCGATGGCTCTGGAAATGCGACGATTTCTGCAAGTGATATAGACGGTGGTTCAACGGATAACGTGGGAATCACTAATATGACGGTGAGCGTAAGTTCATTTACATGTGCAAATATTGGTAACAATGTGGTGACATTTACTGCGTATGATGCAGCCGGAAATTCGGCATCCTGCCTTGCAGTGGTAACTGTTGCTGATTCAACGGCGCCGACAGCTGTTTGTCAGAATATTACATTGTACCTGGATGGTACAGGAAGTGCGACAATTTCTGCTTCGGATATTGATGGGGGATCTACGGACAATTGCAGCACTGTTTCACTTTCCGCCAGCCAGACGTCATTCACTTGTTCGGATATTGGTTCGAA
>JBNKYR010000036.1:0-20197 GCA_050300995.1 Crocinitomicaceae bacterium
CATGTGGTACTGGTGGTGTCCACCTTTCTTATTGTCACGCTTGCCTGGGTCTTCTTCCGGAGCCCAACCATCGAACATGCTTTCCAAATGTTTGACCTCCTCTTTACCAATGTTGCAGCCACAGTTCCGTTATATCAGGCATCGTTTTCATGGACATTGCTGTTGATCTTTGTACTCATCGACTTTGCCCTGTTCAATACGCGTTTTGATTACTGGATGGATGAGCGCCCCCTGCTCATTCGCTGGATCATTTATTCCGCACTTATCTTTTCGATTATTGTGTTTGCCGGGGTCGAAGATCATCCGTTCATTTATTTCCAATTCTGATGCGCATGGCCTTCAAAAAAATAGTACTCCGCCTTTTTGCACTGACTGCCATCGTGATCGGGATGAATTTTGTGTATTCGGCTTTCTTCCTTGAAAGTGATCTTCAGAAACACGCTTCGATCATTAATGACATTCGTGAGGTCCCGAAGGATGCCAGTATCCTTTACATTGGCGAATCCTCCAACGTAACCTCCGGCAAAACCGATGCCGACAAACGACCGATCAGTGATTTCCTGGGTGATTTCTATCCTTCCCTGACGGTCGCTCACCTGACACAATCCGCCGGACATGCCGGGATTTACAAGACCATGTTGGCCAATGTAGACCCCTCCACAAAGATCAGTACGGTGGTTGTGACCCTGAACCTGCGCTCTTTTGATGCCGAGTGGATCTACTCAGGGCTGGAAACTCCACTTCGAAAAAGCATGGTGTTGCTGCAAGACCGGCCTGCACTGCTCAATCGCTTTTTGCTGTCGTTCCAGGATTATCCGGCGATGACCGAGAAAGAACGAAGTGACGTTATTCACGATTACTGGAGCGATCATCCTTTGAAGTTTCCGTATGACTTTCCATACGAGACCATGCTTGACTGGAGAGACGCCATCGGTGAAAAGGGATTCACGGATGCTTATGGCAACTGGGATGACGCACGCAGAAAACTCGCACAGGAATTCATTACCACCTATGCCTTTCAGATCGACCTCAATGAAAACCCACGGATCAAGGACTTCAATGAGATCATTGCGCTGGCAAAGAAACGAAACTGGAACCTTGTATTTAACCTGATGGCCGAAAATGTGGAAGGTGCCGAAGCTGTTGTGGGTTCCGACCTTACGTTCCTCATCCGGGAAAACCGCGATAAACTCGTGCACTATTTCCGGCAGAAAGGTGTAACGGTAGTCGACAACCTGGAAACCGTTCATGATGAGGAATTCCTCGACCGTGAATGGCCCACCGAACACTACAACATGTGGGGACGAAAGCGCATCGCCCAAAAACTGGCCGGCGCACTTAAAAAATACCACGGTTCGGCATTCGATCCGGAACAAAAAGTATCCGAAACGGAAACCAATTTTACCAACGACTGTGAGGGCAAAAGTTGGTGGGCCAACATGTATACCTTCACACGGGAAGAGGCATGGTCAGGAAAACAATCCTCCAAAACCGGCGGAAAGCAGGAATACAGCGTCAATTTCCAGTATCCTTACCAGTCCATCCCGGAAGAAGCCAGAAACAGCGTGTTTATTTCCCTGATGGTAAAAACGACCCGATTTGACGAGAACACACTCCTTGTAATGGACATTTCAAAAGCCAATGGGCAACACACCTGGAAGGCTGTACCAATCAATGAACTTTCGGAAGCTACCGGCGATTGGCAGCGCATTGAACACACCTTCGATCTTGGTAGTGAGTATACGGATGGTGAGTTGATCGAGATCTACGTCTATAACATTTCCGGACGCACCCTGTATGTAGATGACATCGACATTCGCTTCCGGTAAGCCTTGAATTTTTGCCGGTTTGCACAAAATACCCTTGTTGATGCGTATAAATACCTGATTTTGGGCGCTTACACGAATTTCTGCGCTGAACTTCTTACCTTAAATCTCCGATCCGGAGATCGGCTATCTCACTGAAGAAGATTCGTTTGCCATGAACGCTAACAAAATGCACCGGGGTATAAAACCTGTTCCCAGCGAACAGCAAAATTCGGCGTTCTTTCAACCAAAGGCAAAACAATCTGTTCAACGAGCGGAAGATTCCTCCGCAAAGGCAGACACACAAGAACCCGAAACTCTTCAGGCTAAAAAAAGTGCCTCGGCACCGACAGCCTTTTTTGGTCCGCGGAATACCACGCAGGCACAATTGAAGGTTGGAACACCCGGCGACAAATATGAAAAAGAGGCGGACGCAGTAGCCGACAGGGTAGTCAACAGGAACAGTGCTGACAGTGCACAGGCCCCGACATCTCCCAATCAGATCTCGGGTATTCAGCAGGAATCCATGCAACAAGCGGAGGCCCCGACGGAAGAACAAGCCGTACAAAAGTCGGAAGACGGCGGAGGTGCTGCACCCGGTACAACAGCTATCGAAAACAGACTGAACAGCTCAAAGGGAAAAGGCCAGAAGCTTGACGGTGACACCAGGAACGAGATGGAAACCGGCATCGGTGCAGATTTCAGCAATGTCAACATTCATACAGATGAGGAAGCTGTCCAGATGAACCAGGAAATGGGAGCGCATGCCTTCACGCATGGAAATGATATTTACTTCAACCAGGGGCAATACGACCCAAGCTCGAAAGCCGGCAAACATTTGCTCGCCCACGAATTGACCCATACAGTTCAGCAAGGTGGAGCTGTGCAAAAAAAGGCAGCACGCTCAGGGATCAGTTCAACCACACACAACGTGCAGGGCGGATTCTGGGGAAGAGTCTGGGGTGGCATCAAGAGTTTCGGGAAAAAAGTCTGGTCGGGTACCAAATCATTTGCTTCATGGGCATGGAACGGCATCAAATCAGTTGGTAGTGCTGCCTGGACATGGCTTAAGAATGCAGGAACCAAGGTCTGGCAAGCTATCAAATGGTTCGGCAACAAAGCATGGACGCTGATAAAAACACTGGGTACTGTTCTGTGGGAAAAACTGGTTTGGCTGGGGGTAAATGCCTGGTCCTTCATTTCCAACCTCCCCAAACGGTTCTGGCGTCTCATTGTCCATCGCTGGGAAGCCATCAAGGGCACTGTTAAATGGATCTGGACAGGCCTCAAAGGAGGAGCAAAACACATCTGGAAGGCCGTTAAAGGCACCTTCAGTTGGTTGAAAGATGGCGTCATGGGAGCATTTCGTTGGTTGGGGAACGGATTGAGCAAAGGCTGGGCCTGGGCGGTCGATTTTGCCAAAGATCCTTCCTTCTCCAAATTGTGGGACGGACTGTTGGGCGGTCTCAGTTGGCTCGGAGATGGTGTCAAGGGATTTGCCCGCTGGGGCTGGCGTGGTATTCAGGGTGCTGCGGTCTGGGCATGGGAAGGAATTCAGGGATTGGCCGGCTGGGTCTGGGACGGACTCGTTGGTGCCGGCAAATGGTTGGCAAAAGACCTCCTTCTCGTACTCGAACTTCTGGGGGTCGGCGAACGCTTGCAAATCATCTGGGGATTAATTTTCAGAATGCGAAAACTGACCCCTGCGGAAATTGCAGCTTCCAAAATGGTTCACGGACCCGGATTGATCCCCTACAACCTCATCAGAGTGGATGATAACTCCATTATAACCAAGTTCAGCGGAGGAGTTCCCGTAACCACCATGCACGTGATCCATTCACCGAAAGGAGGAATACTTATGAGTACAATGGTTCATGAGCTTACCCACGTGGCACAATACGAAGCAGTAGGAGCTGTGTACATGGCGGAGGCCGTACATGCTCAAGCAACAATGGGACGCTCCGGAGGACGTGGCTCCGGTTCGGCCTATGACTATGAAAAAGACGGACCTCTGGCATCTCAAAGAGCGGCCGGAAGAAAATTCAAAGATCTCAACCGGGAAGCACAGGCTCAACTGGTGCAGGACTATTACAGGGGCATGGTTGGCTCATTCTCAGTCGTACCAAAAGCAGATTATCAACCCTTTATTGATGATATGAACCGTGGAGAGTTTTAAATTTAAATTGCTTGTTTTATTCAGCCTCACGCTGGTGCTTTCTGGGTGCGACCCCCTTCATAACTTTCATAGCAAGCCTTTGCACTGGGAGGTAAAAAAAGACCCTTCCGAGATTGTTCAAATTGATGCAAATGGTTTTGCAGACATCTCCAAAGTGACCCTCATTCCTGATGCCTCTGCAACCAAACAACGCTTGCTCCTGATGATCAATACCACTCTTCCGGACAGGTCGGTGCTTAAACAACTCTACAGCATGTCCCTGGATTCACTTGCCAAAAATAACTATGTATATGACACCCCTGAAAATGGTTTTTATTCTTTAGCATTGATCGACCTTGATAAGGACACAATTCATTATGCACTTGACAGACCTTTGGTGGGTGCGACCAATTATATCTTTGGCATTCCCTCGGATTCTACGTTGAAAGTAAGTATCAGCATGGACTTCCAAAAAATGGCAGACACCACCGCTCCGGTAATGACCATCATGCGATTGCCATGAAATGAAAGCGTCCGAGTAACTTTTTTGACGGACGGTCCCGTGTTCGCTTCCGGTAATTTTCGGCTATCTTTGAAAGGAAGATTGAAGACATGTTTACAGGAATCATTGAAGCACTGGGCACGGTAAAAGCTATCCGCAAAGAGGATGAAAACATCCATTTTACCCTGTCCTCCCCATTTACCAGCGAATTAAAGATCGACCAGAGTGTGGCGCACAACGGATGCTGCCTGACTGTGGTAGAACTGAACGGTGATGAATACGTGGTGACGGCCATCCGGGAAACCCTCCAAAAAACCAACCTCGGCGACTGGAAAGAGGGCACGAAAGTAAACCTTGAACGCTGCATGGTCATGAACGGGCGACTGGACGGTCACATTGTTCAGGGACACGTCGACACCACTGCTACGTGCGTGGCGGTTGAAGATCAGGATGGCAGCTGGAAATACACCTTTCGCTACGACAGCGATGATGTAACCGTGGAAAAAGGATCGGTAACGGTAAACGGAACCAGCCTGACCGTCGTTGATTCGAAGGAAGGAGAATTTTCCGTGTGCATTATTCCTTACACCTATGAACACACGAACTTTCACACCCTGGAACCAGGCGATCGTGTCAACATCGAGTTCGATATCATCGGAAAATATGTGGCGAAATTACTTCGGAAATAACCGCCGCCTTCGAAAAACAGAACCCGAATGAGCACCAAACAAATTGACCTGCTGAACCTTGGGTTGATCATCATTTCAGCCGTACTCGCATGGTTGTTTCCCTTGCAGTTGTTTGTGCTCGCCTTTGCCATTCTCGGACCACTGCACTACCTGACCGAGATCAACTGGCTGGACAAGAAAAACTACTTTTCACCGGTGCAGAGAAATACCTGGTTGATTGCCGCCGCCGCTGCGTCACTGCTGATCGTGTTGCCGAAGATCTACTTTTTTCTGGCCGAAAACAACGGCTCCTTTCTGGCGGAAGTGATGCTCTTCATCAACCGCTGGAGCAACTCCCTGATCTTTCTGACCTTTTTACTTTCCTTCGGATTTACCTTTTTGAAAGACCGCCGTTACTGGATCGCATTGCTGGTGACCGGACTCATCGGTGCCATCCTGCTCAACACCACTTCCATGTACAGAACGCTGGTTGGCCTGTTCATTCCAACGGTGGTCCACGTCTACATTTTTACCCTGTTATTCATGTTGTACGGATCTCTAAAGGCCCGAAGTGAATTGGGTTATCTGACAATTCTTGTCGCCTTGCTGGTGCCGGTGGTTTTTGCGTTCATTGATCTGGAGGGACATCACTATTTCTTTTCCGATGAAATGAAAAGCATCTACCTGGAAAATAACTTTCACTCCACTCCGGTAGGGGTCGCCAGTCTGCTTGGACTTTCGGATGGGACTTCCTTTTATTTTTATGAATCGCTGGAGTTGAAGCTGATGATGTTTATTTCATTCATCTACCTGTATCACTACCTCAACTGGTTCTCCAAAACCACTGTGATCGGCTGGCACAAGGAACTTACCAAAGGCCGCGCGGTCGCCATCGTGGTCTTGTGGTTGATCTTACTAAGTCTGTTCTATTACGATTACCGCATTGGATTCCTGGCAGCGCTCTTCTTCAGCTTTCTGCACGTGATCCTGGAATTTCCGTTGAACTGGGTAAGTATTCGCGGGGTTTTTAACCGCAAATAAGCCTTACTTCTTCCATTTTTTGACAATCCGCTTTTCCACTTTGCTGCGGAACTTCTTCATTACGGATTCACGGTCGCCGACATTTCCGCATTTCACAATTTCGCCATACACGAATTGTCCGTTGCGGAAAAACTTGAATTCAAAACTGATGGACACAATGTCATCCCGGTAAAGATCGAAAAGACTGGCACCTTCCAATGCGGTTTTGAAATCATCCTGCTTTTCGGATACCTTGAACTTACGGTCGTATCCACGTACCGAAACAAGCACGTACGTGTCAATTCCCTTCGCTGCCATTTTTTGCTGCATCGAATCCGTGGCAAGTACAATGGCATCACTTCCCAGTTTCAGAACATTTAACGATGGAATCGTCTTCACTCCATTGCGGGTAAGCATATCCGTCAGGTTGATCTCTACCGTGTAGCGATCCTCCGAATTATCGATCTGACCGATCACCAGAGCATTCGTCAGATGCAGTTGCGTTTTCTTCTTTTTTTCCTTTGTAGCGGTTTCCTGGGCAAACACCGGTGAAAGCGTTACAAGCAGGAGCAAGAGGGTGATCAATTGTTTCATGGCTAGAAAATTTCTTTCGCGATCGATTTTACCGATTTCGAATCAGACATCGTATAATAGTGAATGCACGGCACGCCGGCTTCTTTCAACTCTTTTGATTGGTGAATTCCCCACTCAATACCAACCTGCGCTACTTCATCGTTCGTCTTGCACTTCAGCAGTTCCTTGGACAGATCCTCCGGATAATCAATATGGAAGAACTTCGGAAGGAAAGAAATGTGACGAAGCGTTTTGATCGGCTTGAGCCCCGGAATGATCGGCACATCAATCCCTATTGAACGGCAGGCATCCACAAAATCGAAGTACTTCTTATTGTCGAAGAACATTTGCGTCACGATGTACTCGGCACCGGCATCTACTTTTGCCTTCAGGTATTTCAGATCGGTAGCAAGATTCATTGCCTCAAAGTGCTTCTCCGGATATCCGGCCGCCCCGATACAAAAATCGGTTGGTTCCAGATTCACATCGTCCATGAGGTAATTGCCCTGGTTCATTTCAGACACCTGCCGGATAAGATCCACCGCATGTTCGTGTCCGTCTTTGTGCGGACGGAATGAAGCCTCCGTCTTGATCGAATCCCCACGCAATGCCAATACATTGTCGATACCAAGGAACTGAAGATCGATGAGTGCGTTCTCTGTTTCTTCGCGGCTGAAGCCTCCGCAGATCAGGTGAGGCACCGCATCCACGTTGTACTTGTTCATAATCGCCGCACAAATTCCCACCGTACCCGGACGTTTACGGATCTCTATCTTTTCCAGCAGCCCGTTCTCACGCTCTTTGTAGATATACTCTTCACGGTGATACGTTACGTTCACAAATTTCGGGTCGAACTCCATCAGGGGATCAATACCATCGTAAATAGATTGAATACTCTTTCCTTTCAGTGGAGGCAATATTTCAAAAGAAAACAGGGTGCCTTTCGCCTTTTTCAGGTGATCCGTAACTTTCATTTCTTCAATTCGAATAGGCGGCAAAGATAGGACTTTTGGATTTCCTCCGTCCTCATTTTGCTTTATTTAACGAGAATGCTTCCCCCCTTGAGGGGGGATAAAGGGGGGTGAATCTCAAGTTCAACTGATGACTACCGGTCACCCCTCGGTATCTTACCGGCGCTACCGCTTGTCTTCGCCAGTTCTCATCGAAGGGAAAGTGAAAATTTATCCTGGACAACAGCGTATTGTTATGTGAAATGTATTGCTTCCCATTTGAGGGTGGCTGCAATCACTTCTTCAATCCATCACTGTCCTCAAGTGTCAAACAGTAAATAACGTGATCAAGTGCGCGAACAACATCATTTAAATTGTTCAACACCTCTCCCTCTTCAAAACGAACAACAACGAATCCCAGATCTTCCAGTTCATTTTGTCTCCTTTTGTCGTAATCTCCCTTGAATAGATGAGAGTTGCCATCAATTTCAATGATCAACCCAAGCTCCGGGCAGAAAAAATCAACGATATAGTTTTTGATGGGACGTTGGCGCAGAAAACGATAACCTGTTTGTTTTCTTCTCAGATTGACCTGCCAAATAAGTCGCTCCGCCCTTGATTTACTTTCCGTACGTAATTCGCGAGCGTATGCTTTCAGGTTTTTGTTGTAATAGTGGTTTTGCACCTATTTAAGTTAACGAGAAATTTTGGGAAAGGACGCCCTCTTAAATTGAGTTATTAGGAGTAGGAGTTTATGTCACCCCTCTGTATCTCCCCTCAAGGGGAGAATGGAAATATGCTCCGGACAACAGCATATTGATATACGAAATGGATTGCTCCCCCCTTGAGGGGGGATTAAAGGGGTGAATCTCAAATTTAATCGAGAGAGTGGAAGTCACCCTCTAACCTCTAAAAGCGCAGCGATCCAACTTCTGACCTCCGATTTCCCCCTTCACGTAAACAGCTCCGCATAGCGCAGATCTACCGGGGAAGTGATCTTGATATTTTCCGGATTGCCTTCCACCGTGGTAATACGAAAGCCCGCCTCTTCTACCAGGCCGGCATCATCCGTGATCCCTTCGTGATAGGTCTGCTCATAGGCTTTTAACAATACGTGCTTTTTGAAGCACTGAGGAGTTTGTACGGTAAGGTATTCGGAGCGGGGTACGCTGATGGTGTGATCGCCTTCTTTTCTGCGGATGGATTCCTTGATTGGCAGAACCGGGATCACCGCTTCTTCTTCGACCACTGCTTCAAAACAGCGCTCCAGAGTCCCGGAAGAAACCAGAGGGCGAACACCGTCGTGCACTGCAATGATGTCTCCATGGCAAAAAAACAGGGCATTCCGGATCGAATGATAGCGCTCCTCGCCACCGGTTACTACACGGTGTGGGATCGTGAAATCGTATTCCATTTGCAGGGATTCCCAATAACTTTTCCAGTCTTCCGGGAGGGTCAGCACGATCTGGATCTTCGGGTTGAAGTGGTAAAATTGTTCGATCGTCCGCATAAGCATCGGTTTTTCCCGGATCAGGAGAAACTGCTTCGGCAGGGAGGCATTCATTCGCTTCCCGATTCCGCCTGCGGTGATAATGACACTGATGGAATCCATGCGATAAATGTACGCATAAAAAAAGGCCACCCGCAGGCAGCCTTTCATTTATCTGAAGTTTGTTCTTACTTGAGTTGGTTCGGATTGTTTTCCGCTTCCTTGTTGAACTTCGCCTGCTTCATCATCCAATAGAAGAATCCGAAGAAACCGAGCAACAAAAGCAGGTAATTGAATGAATTTCCGATTATTTCGAAGATCTGAAATGTCCACTGAAACAAATCACCCAATCCGTGAAAAAAGCTAGACAATGTCATAATGCAAATTCTTTAGTGACACAAATAAAATCATTTTTTCAGAGATTTCCATAAAATGCCGGGAATTGTTGCAATTTGAAATCATTCTATGCGCTCAGTGTTTCTACCAATTGCGTCAGTTCAATGAACTGGTCTACCGATAACACCTCCGGGCGCAATGCCAGGTATGGGTGATCAGGCAGCTGTTCCTTAACCAGTGAACGCAGTGAATTCCGGATCGTCTTTCGCCGCTGATTGAAACAGGCTTTCACCACACGGATAAACAGTTCCTCATTACATGGCAGGGCCTCACGCTCGTTTCGCACACAACGGATCACCCCCGATTTTACTTTCGGCGGAGGGTTGAACACATGCTCATCAACCGTAAAGCAATAGGTGATGTCGTAGAAGGCCTGCAACAAGACGCTGAGAATTCCGTACTGTTTGGACCCGGGTTTTTCCGCAACCCGCTGAGCCACTTCCTTTTGGAACATCCCCATGATCTCAGGAATCTGATTCCGATATTCCAGGCATTTAAACAGGATCTGCGAAGAGATGTTGTAGGGGAAATTCCCGACTACCCCGAAAGGTTCGTCTCCCATCACCTTGGTGAGATCCACGCGGAGAAAATCGGCTTCCACAATACGCCCTTCCAATTGGGGGAAATGCTCCTGCAACCAGGCAATGCTTTCCGGGTCCACGTCCATCACCCATACTTCAAGGTCCTGCTCCAGCAATGAAGAAGTCAGCGCTCCCATTCCGGGACCGATCTCCAAAACGCGGCGACACCCCTGATGGGCACCGTACTGCCGGGCGATCTTCGCACAAATATTGCGATCCGTCAGAAAGTGCTGACCCAGGTGTTTTTTGGCGCGTACACTCATGGGCGAAATTCGTCGAGAACGGTCAGCAAGGTACGGAAGGCCGCAAAGCGACCCTCATAGCGATCCGTATGCTCCTTTTGCAAAGCCGGTGCATGCTTCTCCTGGTATTCCTCAAACTTTTCACGGGAAGGTGCCACATAGGCGATCGCGAAGGTTAAGCCCCCGTCTTCTTCTCCATGGACCCGAGAAATGCGGCCTTCGATGAAACAACCGGTGGCCATTACATCCGGAATGTGCTTCGCACGCATCCATTCGAGCCATTCCTCATGAACCTGCTCGTCAATACTTACTGTAACATTGTATAAGATCATAGGCAAAAGTAACAATTCGTGCGCGGGATTACCACGGCTCCAGAACACCATAAATATCCACAAGGTCAACAAAGTTGCCGTAACCTCCGTTGATCAGGAACTTCGTTTTCCCCTTGTTGATGCTCGTCACCTCGTAAGGCATATTAATGGTCAGCCCGTAATTCATATCCGTATCGCAAAAGTGCTTTGTGAAATCAGACGACGGAAGTTCATTCTGTGCCACACCCTGCGGCGCACTGTATTGCTGGAACGTATTCCCGGCCACGATCATCAGGATATTCCCGACATCCATTTTCAATACTTCAATATCGCCCGACTTGATCAGGGCTGAGTATACTTTTCCTCCCGAAGTGTTGTCGGCAACCAGGACGATAATATCGTAATCGGAATCGTTGCGGAACATGGCCGCCAGTGCTCCACTGTGTTGGGTGAGATCTTCCGTCCCTTTCAGCGGCTTGAACGAAATGGCCCGCAGGCAGGTATCCGAATATCCGGCCGACTGAAGGTAGGCGTCGCGGGAAAAATCATCATAAATACGTTCCAGTTCCTGGTTGTTGAATGCCTTCCGCAATACGAGGTTCGTTCCGCCACCGTAGATCGGAATACCTGGATCGTAAAACACTTCTTCAGGGCGGTTGCCATTCATTTCTTTCAACAGGGAGTCAATGCGTTCACGTTCGTCCGGCGTAAATTGCTGGAAGGATGTGTCATCGGCCACCACATTCGGTTTCACTTCATTGAATGGCTTGTAAATGATCACCCAACCGGCAAAGCCCACCAATGCTGCCAACAGAACGTAGGTCAGGATGCGCTTCCAGCGGATCGGAACAGTACCCTTCTCCATGTTGTTGCGTACCGTTAAGGACCCCTGTTTAAGATCACCACGAAGGTCGCTCAATTTGTGAGCGTGTTCTTTATTCAGGGTGATCAGCTCCATACGCTTCAGCAGCCAGTTGGCAAAGCGCGCAGTGCAGGCTTTCATCCGAATCACGCTGAGTACATCATCAATGTATTGCAGGCGGGTTGCGTACATCGAACGGGAAAGGCCATTTACACAGGCAATGATCTCATCGGAGCAAAGGGGCTGGATCAACGCGATCAGTTCGTTTTCGTCTTTCAGTGTTTTTGCCTTCGCCAGGCTTTCTGCTACATCCGCCCTGATGGAGGCAAACAATTGGGTTTCTACCACCGCCGAGTGATCCGAATCGAGCAAGGGTGCGTAACTAAATGCCCGAACCCTTTCCTGAAGTTCACTGCCCGTATAATGCAACAGACGTTCCGCCAGGTATGGGGAAACAAATCGCCGGTAATCATTTGCCAACCGGTGCTCCAGATGTCCGCCCCGGTCTTCGAAGGTTTTCAAGGTTCCGTTCGACAACAATTCTTCCAGTGCCGGGCTTTGGATGATCCAGCTGTAAAACAACACGTGTTCGGGAACCTCCAGCGATGCGTCAAAGGCGGCGAGGTCGGCAGGACTTATCCCATATTGCGTACAAATTCCGTCCACCGCATCCGAATGCAGTTGCTTGCGAAATGCCGCCAATCCCTCCGGATCCATCAGGTCGGCAGGTGTTCTGTAAAAACTTCCGAAAACGGATAAACTGATGAATTTTGTCATTCTTATCTCCAGAATGGCTAAAGATTGTGTTTTTTGGTGAGAATTCCATATTTTGCGGGTGATTAACAGAACCTGTACACTATGAGACACTTGCTACTAGCTTCTTTCGTCTTAATCAACCTTTCACTAAACGCCCAAACCTGGAGTGACGACGTCGCGAACATTTTCTACAACAAATGTTCGAAATGCCACCATACCGGTGGAATTGCTCCGTTTCCCCTGGTCACCTACAACGAGGTTGCATCCATGGCACCTTTTATTTACGACAAGGTGAACCTGAACGAGATGCCACCGTGGCCTCCGAACAATGATTACCAAACCTATGTACACGACCGCTCACTGACTGACACTGAGAAGTCGACCGTACTGAACTGGCTCACCAACAGCTATCCGGAAGGAAATGCTGCCAATACACCACCGCCTCCTGTTTTTCCGACCGGATCCATTCTGGGGAACGGTGATCTTGAGATCCAGATTCCAACGTATATGAGTAAGGCAACAGCTGCCAGCGACGATTACGTTTGTTTCGCGATGCCTTCCAATCTGCCGACAGACAGACAGATCAAAGCCATTGAAGTGGTTCCCGGAAACCGGGAGATCGTGCACCATTGTCTGGTCTTCATTGATCCGACAAGTTCCTGTGTTACGGATACGGTAGGCGGCGACTGTGGCGGACCGAGTTCAAACAATGCTGAACTGGTCATGGGCTACACCCCCGGAAGCTCTCCGTTGACACTGCCCGCTCAGAATCCGTTGAAACTGGGAATACCATTCCCGGCCAATTCACAGGTAGTGCTGACCATGCACTATCCGGAAGGGAGCTACGGGCTGTACGACAGCACCAAAGTGATCTTCCACTTTTACCCTCCCGGTGAACCAAACGTTCGTGCGGTGTCTGCGGCCAATGTGCTCTTCAACTGGAGCTTCTCATTGCCTCCGGATCAGGTAACTCCTGTCACAGCGCAATACCCACCAAGTGGGAACGGAATCATCACGAATTTCTCGATCCTGAGCGTCTTCCCGCATATGCACCTCCTCGGACAGTCCATGAAGGTCTATGGTACGGACGGCGGACCGGATACCCTGAAGCTGATCGATATTCCGCACTGGGATTTTGAATGGCAGGACTTCTATTTCTTCAAGAATATTCAGAAGGCCACCACAGGAATGACCCTGAAGGTAGATGCCGTGTATGACAATACCAGCGGAAACATTCACAACCCGAACAGCCCGCCTCAGTGGGTCTTCCCGGGATTGAATACCACGGATGAAATGTGCCTCGTGTATGCACACTATATGTTGTACCAGGCCGGCGATGAGAACTACAACATCGACAGTCTGATGTCGCTTGGATTCCAGGACCTGACCGATGAGCATTTCGGTGAGGGACTTTTCACTGCGTATCCGAACCCCTTCGATGACCATGTGAACCTGTTTTCAACGGGCGTTGCTCCGGGGGATGTTGTCAGCGTAATCATCTACGACATGCAGGGCAAACCGATCCGTCAGTTGCTGAATAGCGCAAAGATGGAAGAGGAGTCTCTGCACATTGTGTGGGATGGAACCAACGACCAGGGAAGTAAAGTCGGCAATGGCGTTTACTTCGTGTCTGTCAATGTGAACGGCACCCTGTCGAATCAGCGCATCCTGAAACGTTAACGCAAGGACTTCACCGCTCGCTGTACATCGGCGTCCGAAACATTGAGCACCTGGAAATACCCGTCTTCCAACCAGATCTGACGGGCGATCTCGGCTTTGAGGTACTTCGCGATCAGTTTCTTGCTGTGCTCAAAATCCGCCTTGATCTTTTCGACCTTGTGCTCTCTTGACGCATACCGTGTGAACTGATCCAACAAGTCGTCTGAGACATTGAAATGGGCCACGAAGTCACCGATGGATTTCCACTTGCTGCGCTTGTCGCTGACATAGTCGAACGCAAAAGTGTTGAAGGCACTGGAATAACGTAACTCGGTCAGGTACCAACTTGCTCCGGAAGAATCGTACGGCACGAAAATGTCCGGCATGATGCCGCCCCCGCCGTATACTAATTTTCCGCCAGGAGTTCTGTACTTGAGAGAATCCACGAAAACGGTTGAGTCGACCTTATACAGTTCACCATTGTCGTAACGCTCGGCATGGTCTTCAAAGTACTGTTCGTAATCTTTGGAATACGGCTTCTGAATACAGCGACCGGTTGGCGTGTAATAGCGGGCCACCGTCAGTCGGAGGTTACTGCCATCGCGCAGCATGAAATCTTCCTGCACCAATCCTTTTCCGAATGAACGACGACCGATGATGGTTCCGCGGTCATTGTCCTGAATGGCTCCGGCCAGGATCTCGGAAGCCGAGGCACTGTTGGAATTTACCAGGATGGCCACGTCCACGTCTTTCAGTGACCCGGAAGAAGTGGCGCGATAAACATACTTCGGTGAGTGTTCGCCACGTGTTTCCACGATCGGCACGTTGGCCCCCAGGAATTCATCTGCAATTTCCGTGGCTCCGGTCAGCACTCCTCCGCCATTGTCGCGCAGGTCAATGATCAGTTTTTTGAGTCCCTTTTTGCGCAGGTCGTCTGTCTCCGCTCTGAATTCTTCGGACGTCATGACAGAGAATTGATCGATCCGAACAAATCCGGTATTACTATTGATCATGTATGCACAACTGATCGACGGCACCGGAATGGAACCGCGAACGATCTGCTTCTTGAGTTTTTTCTTTCCACGCTGCAAGGTCACTTCCACCGAAGTTCCTTCCACACCTTTCAGCAATCCCATCAAATCTTCGTTGCTCAGCTTCATCCCGGCAACTTTCTCCCCATCAATGCGGATGATCTTGTCTCCGGCCTTCAATCCTGCTGCCTCGGAAGGTGATCCGGAAATGACGTTCGTGACGCAAACGGTGTCACGGATAATGAAGAAGCGGATTCCTACCCCTCCGAATTTTCCTTCGATGGCTTCGTTCATGGCCGCCAGTTGCTCTGCCGGAATGTAATTGCTGTGCGGATCGAGGCTGTGCAGCATATCGCCGATCGCCCTTTCAAATAAATCCTTGCCGTCTACGGTATCCACATAACGCTGGTCAAGGATATTGATAATGTCCTGAATCTTCTGGTAACGCTCCCCTCCGGCAGTAAATGTCGGCTGCCCTTGTGGGGTCAGTGCATTGCCGAGATAAAGCCCCACTGCCATGCAGGTGGCCATCACGATCGGAATCCAGAAGGCATTTCTTTTAGGCTCCATCAAATGGGTTTTGAATTTGTACGATCTCAACGCCGGCATCCTTCAGGAAGTCGACGCCGCTCTGGTCTTTATAGGCATCCATGAATACGATGCGCCGGATTCCGGACTGCACCACCAACTTGCTGCAATCCTTGCAGGGCGAAAGTGTCAGATAAAGGGTAGCATCCTGGCAATTGTGTGTCGACTTGGCCACTTTCAGGATCGCATTGGCTTCAGCGTGCAGCACGTACCATTGGGTATCTCCGTGCTCGTCCTCGCAACAATTGTCGAAGCCACTCGGTGTACCATTGTATCCGTCGGAAATGATCATGCTCTCCTTCACGATAATGGCTCCCACCTTTTTTCGGGTACAATGTGAGAGTTCCGACCATGTTTTGGCCATGCGCAGGTATGCTTTATCGTAACGCAGTTGTTTTTCCTTGCTCACCGGTAGTTCTTTCAACGATTCAGGTATTCAAATATTCTAAGAATTCAACGTTCACCGAGTATCTCGACTTCGCTCAATGCTCGGGAAACAATTCAAGAATTCAAAAATAAGGATTTAAAGCCCACCGGAAAGTGAATTTTGCCGCCTGTTAAGCTATTTTGTGAATTTGTACCCGACACCACGCACAGAATGAAAGTGCTTCGGATTCTTAGGGTCCGGTTCGAAAATCTTACGGAAATTCAGGATGTAATTGTCGATGGTGCGCGTCGTCGGAAACTGATCCTTTCCCCATACTTTATCCAGGATCTCCGAACGGGAGATCACCTCTCCCTCCTTTTCATCGAAGAGTTGGATGAGGGCTACTTCCTTCTTGGACAGACTTTCTTCCGTACCCGTTTCGGTGTTGTGTACCACATACGTTTTGAAGTTGACTTCCCACGGACCGATCTGCAATACTTCAACAGGTTCTTTCCGGTTCGCATGGGTGAGCACGGCTACGCGCAACAGCAATTCTTCCAGGTCAAACGGTTTCGGCAGGTAATCGTTTCCGCCCGCCTTCAGCCCTTCGATGCGATCGGACGTTGTTCCCCGGGCAGAAAGGAACAACACCGGCACAGCAGATTGTTTCCGGATCTGCCGGCACAGGTCCACGCCGTTCACGCCCGGCAACATCACATCCAGGATGATCAGGTCGTACGAAAGGTGTTCCGCAAAATGCGCACCTGCCTTCGTTCCGTCATCAAAATGTGTGACCTCGTAGCCCTCCATTTCCAGGTTCAGACGGATCATCTCCGCCAGGCTGCTTTCGTCTTCTACAACACAAATTTTTTGCATGCTCACTGACTTTCCGGTTAAAATTAGCCATTCGTTGAAAACTATCCCCTTTTTGTGGACACTTCATGGGCTTTCACTACTAAAATTTGAAGTAATTTTGCACTTTCTAATCATTTCAAAACAGCGATAACCGATGGATAGCAGAAAGAAGATCCAATCAGCACTGATTTCCGTATTTGATAAAGATGGCCTGGAACCGATTGTACGCAGACTGCACGAGAACGGCGTGGTGATCTACTCCACCGGAGGGACACAGACCTTCATTGAAGCATTGAGCATACCGGTAGAGCGTGTGGAAGACCTCACCTCTTACCCTTCGATCCTTGGCGGGCGTGTCAAGACCCTTCACCCGAAAGTATTCGGTGGGATCCTGAACCGCCGCGACCTGGAAAGCGACCAGCTACAGGTAGCCGAATACGAAATTCCGGAGATCGACCTGGTGATCGTAGACCTCTATCCGTTTGAAGATACGGTAGCTTCCGGTGCTGACCACGATGCTATCATCGAAAAGATCGATATCGGAGGAATTTCCCTGATCCGCGCCGCTGCGAAGAATTACAAGGACGTGGTGATCATCCCGTCCAAAGAGCAATACGCTCCTTTTCTTGAAATTCTGACGTTCCACGGCGGAAACACTTCTCTGGAAGAACGCCAGGCTTTTGCCCGCGACGCTTTCAACGTGTCTTCTCACTACGATACACAGATCTTCCACTACTTTAACCAGGGAGAAACCGAAGCACTCAAGCAAAGTATTGTGAATCATCAGGTATTGCGCTACGGAGAGAACCCGCACCAGAAAGGAATTTTCCACGGTGATCTGGATGCGCTGTTCGACAAGCTTGGTGGAAAGGAACTTTCATACAACAACCTGCTGGATGTGGACGCAGCCGTTTCACTCATGGCAGAGTTCAAAGACGACAAACCGACTTTCGCGATCCTGAAACACAACAACGCATGTGGTCTGGCTACCCGCGACACAGTGAAGCAGGCCTATCTCGATGCCCTCGCCGGTGACCCTGTCAGTGCCTTCGGTGGGATTCTGATCAGTAATACAGCCATCGACGAAGACACTGCCAACGAGATCAATGAATTGTTCTGCGAAGTCGTGATCGCTCCGTCGTACGATCCGGCAGCACTTGAGATCCTGCAAAGCAAAAAGAACCGCATCATCCTCGTACAAAAGCCGGTAGAACTGCCTTCGCGTCAGTTCCGAACCTTGCTGAACGGCGTGCTGGAGCAGGATAAAGACCTTGTAGCCGAAAGCGCTGCGGACCTTGAAAGCAAGACCACCCTCGTTCCGACACACGAAGAGATCCAGGATCTTTTGTTTGCAAACAAGATCGTGAAACATACCAAGTCCAATACCATCGTTTTGGCGAAAAACGGTCAGTTGCTTGCCAGCGGAACCGGACAAACCTCCCGTGTAGATGCCCTTCGTCAGGCCATTCACAAGGCACAATCCTTCGAATTCGACCTCGACGGAGCAGTGATGGCTTCCGATGCTTTCTTCCCATTCCCTGATTGTGTGGAAATTGCAGGAAATGCGGGAATTCGTGCGGTGATCCAACCTGGCGGATCAATCAAGGATCAATTGTCGATCGACTATTGCAACGGACACGGTATCGCTATGGTTTTCACAGGGAACCGCCATTTTAAACATTAACCGGATTTTTTGGTTAGTTTCGCACAAAAGTTCAATAGAATTTAAGTATTATTACGCCAAACACACGAAGCGCAGGGAAACATGGGAGTATTTAGCTTTTTAACGCAGGAAATTGCCATCGACCTGGGGACAGCTAACACGCTGATCATCCTCAACGATAAGGTAGTGGTAGATGAACCTTCGATCGTTGCCAAGGACATCCAGACAGGAAAAGTTGTGGCAATCGGAAAGCGCGCCCAACAGATGCATGGAAAAACACACAAGTTGATCGAAACGGTACGTCCGTTGCGCGACGGTGTGATTGCCGATTTCCAGGCAGCCGAGCAGATGATCCGCGGAATGATCAAAATGATCGGTTCCGGAAAACGTTTGTTCACCCCTTCGTTGCGTATGGTGATTTGTATTCCTTCCGGGATTACGGAAGTGGAAAAACGAGCGGTACGTGACTCGGCGGAACATGCCGGAGCCAAGGAAGTATACCTCATCCACGAACCAATGGCTGCCGCGATCGGTATCGGTATCGACGTGGAAGAACCAATGGGGAACATGATCATCGACATCGGCGGGGGTACCTCCGAAATTGCCGTGATCGCCCTGGGCGGAATCGTTTGTGATAAGTCCATTCGTGTGGCCGGTGACGACTTCACCAAAGACATTGAAGAATATATGCGTCGTCAGCACAACATCCTCGTGGGTGAGCGTACGGCGGAAGAGATCAAGATCAACGTGGGAGCTGCCATGCCGGAACTGGAAAACGCACCGGACGATTACGCGGTTCAGGGACGTGACCTCATGACCGGGATTCCGAAAGAAATCATCATTTCCTATACCGAAGTAGCACACGCCCTCGACAAAACAATTTCCAAGATCGAAGAAGCGATCCTCAGCGCACTGGAGATGACACCGCCGGAACTTTCCGCGGACATCTACAAAACAGGGATCTACCTCGCCGGAGGAGGTTCCATGCTGCGTGGCCTTGACAAGCGAATCTCATTGAAGACCAAACTGCCGGTGCACATTGCGGAAGATCCGCTGCGCGCCGTAGCCCGTGGTACCAGCATCGCGCTGAAAAATATCAACCGATTCCAATTCCTGATCAGGGATTAGGAGTTAGGAATTAGAACTTAGATATTAGACCGCTTCGCTTTTTTGTTGAGTTCATTCATTATTTCCGCAATTGGAGGGAGAGAGCTTTCCGGTGATTTTCAATCCAAAATGATTTTTCTATTTTAGCTGGAAATCAATGCCATGCGCAATTTACTTACCACACTTTCATTGTTTGTCCTGCTGATCGGTCAGAAAACACTTGCCCAGGATTTTTGTTCCAACCTTCCAAAGATTTTGGATGAAGTCGGCTTCACAGAGAGCTTTAAAAACATCCGCGGAATCCTGAACGACCAAAAGGTATCTTACATGGGAGACGAAAAAGTGGTAACGAATACCTACACCCCCACGCAGGACCTGATTCCCGGTGTACCCGCTAGCATTGTCAACATCGACTACGAAGGTACTGTGGATACCTGGAAATATGTGATCAATTATTCCGCTTCCAACTCACTGGAGGATCAACGGAACATGGCCGAATACTGGCAAAAAGAGGTTCAAAAATGCCTCGGGCCGGAAGGTGTCTGGAAATTCTCCAACGAGAAACGCACTTATTCTTCCGAGGAAAAAATGGAAGTCTGGACCGCCTCCAAAACAAT
>JBNKYR010000037.1:0-19821 GCA_050300995.1 Crocinitomicaceae bacterium
AACAAAGGAACGATCACCGAGAATTTCGGAAAGAACGAGCACCCGACACTGAAGAACGTCTATACAAACAATAAGGGAGTCGACATCAGTACGCCTAAAAATGCCCAGGTTCGGGCCGTGTTTGATGGTGAGGTGACCAGTGTGTTGAATATTCCTGGTGCGGGAAAGGTGGTGATCATCAAGCACGGAAATTACCGGACCGTGTACAGTAATCTAAAGGACACCTACGTGACTGCCGGAAGTAAGGTCACAACTAAAAAGGTTATTGGTTCACTGTTGGCAGACGATCAGCAGAATATCTCCGTGGCGCATTTTGAAATCCACAAGGTGGAAGGAAGTGCGGTTACCTGTTTGAACCCTACGCTCTGGATTTCCCGTTAGTTGTTGGCGGTTTTACGCTGACGATGCTTCAACGCAATTTCCAAACCGATAAAGGCTGCGCAGAACGACCAGATCGGAACAGCGGCTTTGTCCGTATCAAGGTAGTTGTTCAAGGTTCCATGCACGAAATAGGTCACCAGCGATAAAACCATTGCCAGGATCAGGATGCGTGTTTCAGGTTCTTCCTTCGGCCAGGAAAGATAGAGCGTGATACCTTTGTAGAAGATAGCTGAAAGGATCGCAAGAATTGCCAGCAATCCCGGCAAGCCCATTTCAGACAATGGCCCAAGGTATTCGCTGTGTGCATTTCCCATATCCCCGAAATTTGTAGAGATGATCGTTAGGTTTTCCGGATCCTGGAAACGAGCGTATTCAAAGGCGTAAGTGCCTGGCCCAAACCCGAACACCGGTTTTTGTTTGAACATCTCTATAGCGCAGGACCAGCGGTTCAAACGCTCAAGGTTGGACGCGTCCGTGGTAACATTGGTCGCACTTTGGATCCGTTCTCCGAATTCTTCGGTGGTGTGTTCGTACTTGTTTCGCTCCATTTCCATTTGGATGTTATCCCAGGAAAGAAAGATCAGTGCACCCGAGACCAGGCTCGTAACGGCAATAGTACTGAATCTGATCTTGAGTCGAATGGCGGCCAAAACAGCCAGCGCCGCGACAATGCTTAGCCATGCCGCCCGTGTGTACGAGAAATAGAGGCCAACCAGAGTGATCACGATCATCAGGATGAGCAGGAAGCGCAAAATCGGGCTATATCCCGCGTGTCTTCTGGAAGTGTACAGTCCGACCATCAGTGGTAGGACCAGCGCCACGGCAGCTCCGTAAATCGTATGATCCTTGAAGAAGGGCCACATCACCCAGTGACCTTCCTTTTCACCGAATCCATAGCTGGCATGTACAACAAGCGTATACAGGATTGTAATGCTCATTGCCAGACAAAACAACCAAATAAACAGCCGGACATTGGTGATATTCCTGAAAACGCGCGGCCCGAAAAAAAGGATCGGGACAATGAACCACAATTTTGCGAGCAGGAATTTGAAAGAAACAGATGGATTTGTGCTGGTAATACAGGTGACCAGAATCCAGAAAAGATAGAAACCAACCGCCCAGATAATTGGATTTTTCCATATTTCCCGATCCAGTTGGTTTTTGATCAGTTGTTGTAGCAACAGCATCAGCATCAACCCGAACAAGATAGGTTCCGTTGGGATGAACAGACCAAACCCTTCCACATACTCTTCAATATTGACGGAAAGGGGCGTCAGAAAACCAAGCGCAAGAAAAGTATATTCGGTATAGAAAATGGCAAAGTAGATCGCCAGCAGTCCTACCGGAAAAAGTGTCAGGTATTCCTGATTCCGATAGATCAGGAGTGCCGAAACCAACAGGTAAAGCAACCCGAAGCCAAAGAGAAAGACATTTTGCCGGAGGAATTTCATCCTACGCTTTCTTGGAGCCGGCTGTTACACTGTTCTGCTTCAACTCAGCCAGTCGATCACGAAGGAGGATCAGGAAGACAATAAATACGAAAGCACCCATTGTACTGAGGATCACAATGATCATTCGTTTCGGTTTGTCTTTTTTATCCGCAACCACCGCAGGCTCTACCACGAATTTGTGATTGAAAACAGTGTTGGCATCCGATTCCGCCTGTTCGTATTGATCTTCGAATTTGGTCATCTTCACGATCTTCTCATCGCGGAGCATTTCCAATCCGTCATAGGTCGCCCCGTACTTGAGGTTCACATCAATCTGCTGCTTGAAAAAAGCACGGTCTTCAGCGTTCTTGGAGCCGTTATAGGCATTGAAGAGTTCGGCACGTCCCTGTATGGAAACTACACCCATTTTAGAAAGGCTGTCCATTTCTGCAAGGATCGCGTTGATCTCTTGTTGAAGCATGTCGCGTTTACGTTTGTTAATTTCAAACGCAGGCAGTGCCCGCTCACGCACCATGTCGTTCTTCACGGTATCGATCAGGTCTACGATCTTATTGGCAATTACCGCAGCCAGTTCACGGTCGCTGTCCCAAACATCAATTTGGATGGATCCGTAGCGGGTCCGTGCAAATTGAATATGATTGTCCCATGCCTTTCCGAGCTTGTAGTATTTGTTCGGATCGTTCTGGTCAATTTCGTAGTGGTTCATGAGGTCAAACCGATCGACAATTACATTCCGGATGCGTGAAGACTGCAGGATCTGCACCAATTGTTCGGCCTGATCTTCTTCTCCGAAATCGACAGAAGATGCTTTGGCATTGCTGGCTTCAGAGAAAGACACGGCGCTTGTTGCTGCCGGGAAGACAATTGCCGAAGATTTGAACATTGGTGTCAGAAAAAGCGAAATAACCAGTGAAATAACCGCCGCCGAAGCCGTAAAAATGATAATCGGTAGTCGTCGGTCGTACAAGGTCTGCATAAATGATCGTCTCACATCTTGAAACGCATCGTTTTGTTCACTCATAGCTGATTTTTTAAGTAGCGCGAAGTTAAGGTTTCTGGCCGATTCTGAAAACTACGCTTTGACCGATTTATTGTATTCGCGGGTAATTATTCTTTTACGCCCCGCTTCAGCATACCGGTGATCGCTTTCAGGTCGACCAGTCGGAAGGCAATCATGAGTACGAGACCCATACAGAGGATGCCCAGAAATACACCCAGGGATTCGGCGCGCACGAAATAGCAAAACGTTGTGAATACGACCACATACAGGAGGAATTGTCCGGTGACAATCGGAGAAAACTCGATCCGGAATTCGCGCATGCAAAAAACAAATTGAATGAGTGAGACCCCCGATTGTGTGATCAGTGTGGCAACCGCTGCACCGGAAGCACCGTATTTCGGGATCAATATGAAGTTGATGGCGAAATTCACCACAATACCTATCGCCGAAACGATATTGAGAAAGCGCAGGTTCCCTCGCGCAGTCAGCAAGGTGCCAAAAATGACGGTCGAGCACATCCCGATGAAACTGAGCATTAGCAATTGGAAGGACAGGTCGCTTTCCTGAATGTCGGCGCTGTAGATCAGGCCCAGAATATAGGTGCTGTTGAAGACGGAGACCACTGCCACAAGGACCGAGGCACCAATCAGCAGTTTAGCAGATGCGCTCAGCAGCGGGATCACTTCCATTTTTTCTTTCAACATTCGTGAAAACAGGGGGAACAAAAGATTGGAGAAAAGCATGGCGAACATGAAGAACGCGCTTAGCAATCGAAATCCCTGGGCATAGTATCCGGCCTGCAATTTTCCCTGTTCATGCATTCGTTCGATCATTACCGAATCGACGCGGGTATAGATCATCATCAAGAGAATCAGCAGGGCATAGGGAAAGCTTTGTCGGATGATCGCGTAGGAAAAAACGGGTTGGTATTTAAACTTCGGAACACCCAGCCGAAGGAACAGCAACACGAGTGCAACGATCAATGCAAGCGCGTAGCAAATGGTTTGGATCCAGATGAACCATTCGATGCGGAAAGGTTCGGAAGTCATTGGAAAATAGAGCACGGCTCCGCAGAGAATGATCAGAAGGATTCGGTCGAGCACGCCGATAAAAGCGTCCGTTTTGAACATCAGGAAACCACCGAAAAAACTCCGGATGTAGGCGATGAGGGTGATCAGAAACTGGTTCAGGACCAGGAATCCGAGCAGGTACAATTCGTAGCTGTTCCATTGCAGGACCAAAGCGATGGAAAACGAGAAGATCGCGTAAAAAATGAAAAGTACGAAGCGGAAAGTAAATAGCTTTCCCAGGTACTTTGCCGCCACGTTCGGCGATTGCGCAATGTTCTTTGTGGTGAAGTTATTGATCCCGAAATCCAGGAGGATATTGAACAGCACAGAAAAATTCAGGAGGGAAAAGTAAATTCCGTAAGCTTCGGCTCCTACACGATTCTGAACAGTGGCATCAATTCCGAAAATGGCCAGAGGCTTGACAAGCAGGTTCAAAAGAACCATCAGGGCCAGATTCGAGAAGAATTTCTTTTGCATCATTCCGTGTCAGCGGAAACGGCACAAAAATGCGTGCGTTCACCATCCATACAAACGCGCCAAAAGTACTAAAAGTTAGGGGATCACTTCTCTACCAGCTTGAAGCCTTTTCCGTGGATGTTCATGATTTCCACGTTCTCGTCGGCTTTCAGAACTTTGCGCAGTTTGGCGATGTAAACGTCCATGCTCCTTCCGTTGAAATAGTTGTCATCTCCCCAAATGGCGCGGAGCGCGGCATTCCGATCGAGAATCTCATTCTTATTTTTTACGAGCAACTGCAATAGCTGATTTTCTTTGGTTGTAAGCTTCTTAACTTCGTCGTCCAGGTGGAGCAGGCGATATTCGGGTTCGTACTTGATGGTCCCGATGAATACATCCTCTTCGGATTTTTCATCTGTGGCATTTTCAGTACGCCGCAGGATCGCAGTGATCCTTGCCAGTAGTTCCTCCATTGCGAACGGTTTGGTGAGGTAATCGTCGGCACCCGACGAGAACCCTTCCAGTTTGTCGTTCTTCATTGATTTCGCAGTCAGAAAGAGGATCGGTACCTGTTTGTCAAGTTCACGTACTTCACGGGCGAGAGTGAAGCCGTCCATTTCCGGCATCATCACGTCGAAGATGCAGAAATTGTATTTGTTCTTAGTGAATTTTTCAAAGGCAATCTTTCCGTTTTGTGCCAACGAAACGGTGAAGCCTTTTGTCTTAAGAAACGAATGTAGCAGTTGACCGAGGTTCAGATCATCTTCTGCGAGTAAGATCTTGATTTCCTTCTCCATTGTTAGTGTTTCATAATGATTTTAAACTCCGAGCCTTGTTCAGGCTTACTTTTTACCTGGATGTCCCATCCATGTAATTCCACAATTGCTTTCACGTAACTCAGGCCTAAACCGAAGCCCTTAACATTGTGAATGTTTCCGGTAGGAACACGATACAACTTGTCAAATATTTTGTTCAGGTGCTCTTTTTTTATCCCGATGCCTGAATCTGCAATCGTCAATTCCAGTGCCTGCGGGGTTTTCACGAGGCTTACGCGAATGTCCGGTGCTTCACCACTGTACTTGATTGCGTTGTCAATCAGGTTCGAGATCGCATTTGTAACGTGCATTTTGTCACCGGTTACATGCAAAAGTTCTGTCGGAATGTCCAGATGAATGGTTCCGCCGGTATGTGCAATGCGAAATTTGGCGTTCTGAACGACCTCATGAATGACCTCGTTCAGCAGAATGTCTTCCCGTTGAAGGTGGATGTCACCGCGTTCGAGGGTAGCGCTCTGCAGGATGCGTTCGACCAGGACGCTCAGACGGCGGTTTTCATCATTGATCATTTTGATGAAAGGTTGTGCGGCTTCCGGTGATTCCATCATGTCAGGATCGTTCATGGCTTCACAGGCCAACGATATGGTCGATATCGGCGTCCGGAATTCATGCGTCATGTTCGAGATGAAGTCGTTCTTGAGCTCCGACAGTCGTTTTTGGGTGAGGATCGTCCGGAACATGAAGATCATCGAAACAATGATCAGCGCTACCAACAGAATATTGATGGTCAGTGAACCGACCATACTGGCAAGTACGAACGAATGCTGTTTCGGGAAGTACAGGTGAAGATACAGGTCGTCGTCCAGCGGATTGCTTGGGAACAACAACGTTTTATGGGTAAGCGTCGTGTCCAGATCTGTCCGGTATCCTTTGGGAGCATGTTCGAAATTAATAGGAACACCGAACTCATCGGTTATCATAAATTCATAGGCATCCGGGAGGTGCTCCTGCCCGATCTCGTGCTTCAGGATCGAATCCAGAAAAGCTACGTCCAGACGGTCAGACGGTTCTTCATAGATATTATTCCGAAAGGCATCGATCATCATTTGGTTCACGAAACGTGCCTTTTTGAAGATCTGCTGGATCACGCGCTGGTCGAGTTGGATGGCCACCTTCATCGAGTCGCTGTTCAGGCGGGTTCCACCCTGATGGAAGAGATCCTTCAATTGGCGTACATCGCGCGCAAGAACACGTTGTTCGGCCGTCAACCCCGAAATAGAATCGTAAGTTTTTCCTTTGATGATGAGGTATTGTTCGAGCTTCCCATTTTCAAAGATCGACGTGTCCTGAATGGAAATGGATTCTTCCGTCGCCAAGAGATTTTGAAACTCTTCTTTCAGGATGTCACGGTACTGACCGCTAAAATCGTTGTTAGCCAGCAACATGTAACGCCGGATGTCTTCTGCTTTTTCATGATGTAAGGCGATACGATCAAGGGTGGTGGAAAAACGATCGGTGAACTCGGTCACTTCACGCTTGTAGATTTGCACGGTCTGGACTACCTGAATGACAAGCAATGCGAGCAATGCTGCCACAACAAGTACCAATATGAAGTTGACACGAATTTTTTTCATTCAGCCGTGCTTTTGACGAATGTAAAAGAATCCCCCGCCAGCCGGAGTTTGCTTAACTTTTTTTAACACGGGAATAACAGGCAATTGATGTGAATTTATCTCCGGTTTACGAGACCATATTCAAAACATACGACGCACTTCCAAAAAGCGCTTTGGATAATGAGATGTATTGTAATCGGTGATCACCACACCGAAGTGTTTCGAAGAACTGGAACAGTGAATGAACCGGATTTGCCCGTCTTCGTTGGAAACGACAATGCCAACGTGTCCCGGGGTGGTACTTCCGGGAGCAGTACCACTAAACACCATGCAATCTCCTTTCCGGCAGGATTCGAGCGGTACGGGAGTTCCAAGGGAGGCATAATCGCGTGAACTTCTGGAGCAGGGGAGTCCCAGACTACCGTATACATAGGAAGTAAATCCCGAGCAATCAAAGCTATTCCCGGGGTTGCTGGTGGCATATTTGTAGGGAACGCCCAATTGCTCAAGGGCCGTATTCAAAAGGCTGTCAGCTATAGAGTTCTGCGACACGGTATCTGTCTGTGCCCGAAGCAGGCCGGGGAGCAGTACAAGAAGAAAAACGGCTATTTTATTGATTAACTGCGGCATGGACTACAAAGATAAGGCTTTCCGGGGGATGGTTCAAGCACAGGGGGGCTTTGTTCATGGAAGGCCCGTTTATGGCAAGTTTAATACGTCTTAAACACGATATTTATCCCTTCAACGTTGTACATTCGTACCCTATGGCGATGTTTGACAGAGCAATCCGGCTTTTTCTGCTACTTGTTGTACTTCCTTCTGCAGGATTTGCACAGCAATCGAATTACCGTCACCGGACCATCGCCGCAGAGACGGATACCATTCGTCTGGACTCACTCAGTATTTATCCTAATTCTTTTGATATCCGTTGTGGTGAGACGCGATTGTCCAGAGAGAGTTATACCCTGAATTATGCCGAAGCCACCCTGGTTTTACACGAACGTTGTGGCAGTGAATTGAATGTGGAATACCGCGTGCTGCCCATGAACCTTTCTATGGTCTATGCGAAGCGGGATACAAGTGCTATCTATGACAAGAAAAAGGGATTTCGGGAGCGTTTTCTGATCAGTTCATTTACTTCCTCGCAAGATATTTTCGGAGGGAACAGTCTCAATAAATCCGGAAGTATTTCGCGTGGGATCACTTTCGGAAATAATCAGGATCTCGGAGTTAACTCCAGCCTGAACCTCGAACTTTCCGGGCAAATTGCGCCGAATCTCAAGTTGCTGGCCTCGGTTTCCGATGATAACCTCCCGATCCAACCGGACGGAAACACCAACAAGTTGCAGGAATTCGATCAGGTGTTTATCAAGATCTACAATGATCGCTTCAATATGATCGCCGGGGATTTCTGGCTGTACAAGCCGGCCGGTTACTTTTTGACCTATCGAAAACGGGCGCAGGGTCTGACGATCGATTATCAATGGAATGCCGATACTTCCCGGATCTGGAAAACGCAGGTCAGTGGGGCGCTATCACGGGGAAAGTTCAACCGGCAAATTATTCAGGGGACAGAAGGGAATCAGGGACCGTATCGTCTTTATGGTGCGGAAAACGAACCTTTCATCATCGTTCTTTCCGGAACGGAAAATATCTACATCGATGGTCGTCTGCTGGAGCGTGGACAGGAATACGATTACGTGATCAACTATAATACCGCGGAGATTATTTTTACCTCACGCAATCAAATCACCAAGGATTCAAGGATTGTTGCCGAATTCCAGTATTCGGATCAGAATTATGCCCGCTCTCTTTTGCAAACGTCTACCACGTATTCTTCCGAAAAACTAAAGTTCTGGTTCAATGTCTATTCGGAACAGGATGCCAAAAACCAAACGTTGCAACAGGAGTTGTCGAACAGCCAGAAACAGTTGCTGACCGACATCGGAGACAGCCTTACCCTGGCGCGTACTTCCAGCATCGACTCAATCGGTTATTTTGAGAATCAGAACCTCTACAAGCTTGTGGATTCC
Source organism: Crocinitomicaceae bacterium (assembly GCA_050300995.1). Classification (GTDB taxonomy): domain Bacteria; phylum Bacteroidota; class Bacteroidia; order Flavobacteriales_D; family Crocinitomicaceae; genus UBA4466. The sequence goes on from JBNKYR010000037.1 coordinate 8,781, forward strand.
CTCGGCTATGATTCGGTTCTGGTCTATTCGGTCAATCCCGATTCGGCCCTGTACCGTGCCACTTTCGATTATGTAGGGACCGGCAAGGGAGATTACATTCTCCAGAATTTCAATGCACTGGGAAAAGTGTACAAATGGGTGCAACCGGTAGCTGGTGTTTCACAAGGTGATTACGCGCCTTCACGTCTGATCATTACACCGAAGCAGCGGCAGATGATCACGGCGGGAACGAACGTTCGATTGATGAAGGGACTCCATCTGGAGACGGAACTGGCCTATTCCAAAAATGATAAGAATACATTTTCGCGGTATGATTCCTTTGATGACAGGAGTTTTGCCGGCCGGACAAGACTTACCGGAGATGTGCGCTTATCAAAAGACTCACTTTCCAATTGGAAGCTGCGCACGAAAGCAGAAGTTGAAGCAAGGGATAAGTTCTTCAATCCGATTCAGCAGTACCGCGCTGTTGAATTTGATCGGGACTGGAATACCCGGTACAAAGGGTATGAGGGAAACCAGGTGTTCTCGGTGGTCGGAACGAATTTCATGAACAAGAAGTACGGTAACCTCAACTTAGAAGGACAGAGTTACATCATCGGCGGTGACTACGAAGGATTTCGGGGTGCATTTGACGGGAAATGGAGACAGAAAGGCTTCAATGGTGTTTGGGAAGCAAGCTACCTTTCCAGCAAAGCGGCCGGGGAACAAAACGAATATGTACGTCACCGCTCGGAGTTCTCACAAAACATCAAATGGTTCAGAATCGGATACAAGGATGATCATGAATTGAACAAGTTTCGTACGGACATCCTCAAGCCTTCGAGCTACCAGTTTTTCGATTATCAGTTTTACCTTGCCAACAATGATTCACTGAAGAATTCCTACAAGCTGTTTTACCGGGAACGATACGACCAGCGTTCAGACAGTACTTCACTTGCACCGATGGCCAAGGCGAGGTCGGTGGGAGGCGAGGTTTCCATTACCCAATGGACAAACCAGAAGCTGACCCTCATTTCCAGCTATCGTGAATTGAAGATCCGTGATACCACGCTTACCACCCAGGCACCGGAGAATACCTTGCTGGGCCGTGTGGAACATGAGATCCGTGCTTTTAACGGCGCATTGACCCTGAACACATTTTATGAGGTTGGTTCCGGGTTGGAGCTCAAGCGTGAGTTCCTCTACATTCAGGTCAACGATGGTCAGGGAATTTATACCTGGATCGATTACAACGGTGATGGTGTGAAGGACCTTAATGAGTTCGAGATTGCCCAGTTCACCGACCAGGCGAGTTACATCCGTGTTTTTACGCCGAGTAACGAGTACGTAAAGACATATTCGAACGAATACAACCAGTCGATCTACTGGCGTCCGGAACGTATCTGGGCAAGTAAAAAAGGCATTCTGAAATTTCTGTCACGCTTTTCGGATCAGGCACGCGGGCGAATCCAGCGTAAGACCAATTATTTCAATGGGGCTGAGGCTTTCAATCCTTTCGTGAGTAACATCAACGACACCAACCTCATCTCTACCGGATCGAACTTGCGGAACACCCTCTTCTTCAACCGGACCTCCAGTGTTTTTGCTGCGGACTACGTCTACCAGGATGTGCGTAGCAAGACCTTGCTTGCCAGCGGTTTTGATTCCCGGGCCGAATTGTACCATGAATTGTCATTTCGTTGGAACATCCGTCGCAAGTTCACGATTGAAACTTCCGGTAAGATCGGGGAGAAATCATCCAAGGCGGATTATACAGCAGGACGTGATTATTCCCTGGAGTTCTATTTTATTGAGCCAAGTCTGATTTATCAGCCCAATACGCAATTTCGCGTGTCGTTGGACGGTCGGGTTTCCGAAAAGCGCAACCATCCGGATTTTGGCGGAGAACGTTCACAGGTGTATGAGATCGGAACCACTGCAAAGTATAACCAGGTTCAAAAAGGAAGTTTACAGGGATCGTTTAAAGTGTTGCGAATTGTGTACGACGGAATTCAGAATTCGGCCCTGGGCTTTGAAATGCTCGAAGGACTCAAACCGGGCGTGAACTACACATGGAACCTTGGATATCAGCGTTCGATCTCTAAAAACCTGCAGCTGTCCTTCCAGTACAACGGGCGAAAATCAGAAGACAACAAGGCGATCCACTCCGGTGGAATGGAAGTCCGGGCATTTTTCTGATTGCTTATTTCTTCCGGAAAAAGATCTTGATCGGAACTCCTGTGAAATTGTAGGCTTCGCGGAGTCTGTTTTCCAAAAAGCGCTTGTAGCTGTCCGGGATGTACTGCGGAAGGTTGCAGAAGAATGCAAATGCAGGCGAATGCGTCGGCAATTGCTGTACATATTTGATCTTCACGTATTTCCCTTTTACCGATGGTGGCGGAGTCGCCTGAATGATCTCAAGCATGAGCTCGTTCAACTCCGAAGTAGGGATTTTTTGTGTTCGGTTCTTGTAGACTTCCATAGCCGTTTCCAGTGCTTTGTGGATTCGCTGCTTGGAAATGGTCGATGTAAAGATGATCGGTACATCGCGGAAAGGAGCCAGTTCTTCGCGGATCTTGTCCTCGTAGGCCAGCATGGTTTTGTGGTCCTTTTCGATGAGATCCCATTTGTTCACCAGCACAACCACCCCCTTCGAGTTCTTTTGGATGATGTAGAAAATGTTGAGATCTTGCTTCTGCAAACCTTCTTCGGCATCGATCATGAAAATGCAGACATCTGAATTCTCAATTGCACGAACCGAACGAAGAACCGAATAGTATTCAATGTCTTCGGTCACTTTCGCCTTTTTCCGGATCCCTGCCGTATCGATCAGCATGAAATCAAAACCGAAGGCGTTGTAACGTGTGTTGATGGAATCGCGCGTGGTTCCGGAAATGTTTGTCACGATGTTGCGTTCCTGCCCGGTCAGTGCATTGATCAGGGAAGATTTTCCAACGTTCGGTTTTCCAACCACAGCAATGTGCGGAAGGTCATCCATCTCTCTGTCGGGACCGGTGTCTTTGTCAAATTCTTTGACGATGTCGTCGAGCAATTCTCCTGTTCCTCCACCATTGGTCGCCGAAAGATCGTAGACATCTCCGAGGCCGAAAGACCAGAACTCGGCCGACATTCCAACGCGCTCGGTATTATCGACTTTGTTGGCGGCCACAAATACTTTTTTCTTCGATTTCCGAAGCAACTTTGCCACCATTTCGTCAAGATCCACAATCCCGGTGGTTACGTCCACCATAAAAATGATCACGTTCGCTTCTTCGATCGCGATTTCCACTTGCTTACGGATCTCACTTTCAAAAATATCGTCCGTTCCGCGTGCATATCCGCCGGTATCGATCACTGAGAAATCAATACCATTCCATTCGCCGCGGCCGTAAATACGGTCGCGGGTTACACCACTTACTTCCTTCACAATAGCCGTGCGTGATTCAGTCAGCCGGTTAAACAGCGTTGACTTACCTACGTTTGGTCTTCCTACAATGGCGATGATATTGCCCATACTTTACTAATTATTGAATCCTTGAATGGTTGAATTCCCGAATTCTTCAATACCCGTACTTCTTTAATTTCTGATCAGAAGCACGCCAGTCCTTATCCACTTTTACAAAGGTTTCCAGGAACACTTTGCCTTCGATGAACTTCTCGATTTCCTGACGGGCTTCACGGCCGATACGTTTCAACATTTCGCCGCCTTTTCCGATCACAATGCCTTTTTGTGAATTTCGTTCCACAATGATCAATGCCCTGATGCGTGTAATGTCGGGTTCTTCGAGATACTCTTCGACTTCCACCTGACAGGCATACGGAATTTCCTTCTGACAATGAATGAAGATCTTTTCGCGGATGATCTCCGAGACGAAAAAGCGCATCGGGCGATCGGTGATAGCGTCCTTGTCAAAATAGGGCGGGCTTTCCGGAATGTGCTTCCGGATCTCTTCCCATACGCCGTCAATTCCAAAGCCGTGCAGTGCTGAGATTGGGAATACCACCGCGTTGGGAAGTCGCTGTTGCCAGTATTCCAGTCGTTCACGAACACTTTCCTGATCGGAAAGGTCCATTTTGTTAATGAGACAAAGTACCGGAACTTCCAGTTTCTGGATGCGGGCCAGGGTCTCTACATGGTTCATTTCGGTTTCCTTCGGATCGGTCACGAACAGGAGTACATCTGCATCTTTGATGGACGCGTTCACGTATTCCATCATGTTTTCGTGCAACTTGTACGCCGAATTGACCACACCGGGGGTATCTGAAAATACGATCTGGTAATCCTCGTCATTGACGATCCCGAGAATTCGGTGACGTGTCGTTTGTGCCTTCGAAGTAACGATAGAAAGCTTTTCCCCCACCAAACGGTTCATGAGGGTGGACTTTCCTACGTTCGGGCTCCCGACGATATTGACAAAACCAGACTTGTGTGCCATGTGCTTTTAATTCCGCGGTGCAAAGAAACGGAAATTTAAACGAATAAGCACCAGACTGGCAGTGTGATCAATGCTTTTTACCGCCTCCGGACTTTCTTCCTGAACTTTTGGTGTTTCCACCAGGACGCTTCGTGGGCTTACCGGTTGATTGACGAGTTGTAGACGGAGCACTGGTCTTCTGCGGAGCGGGTGTCGTTTTTTGAACGGGCGCCGGAGCAGGATTGGCACTCTTGCTCACTTTTTTATTGGAAGGGCCAACTTTCTGCTTATTTCCTCCCGGTGCTTTTGTGCCAGAACTTTTTGCCGTTGGGTACGGATGATGCACGTGGAAAGCAGGTGAGTAAACGCGATGCCCGTGATAATGGCGATGTGCTGCCGGACATCGGTATGTGGTTACCCTACGATATGGGAAGTGATAGTGACGTATCCGAGCACGGTATGTTGGCCATGGAACGGGTTTCCAGGGGCGATACCAGTTCGGATACAGCCCGAAACGCCATGGAGAAACCCATACAACGTAAGAAGGAGCGTAAATATGCCGAACGACTTTCCATTGGTGAACATTGGTAACGGCATCGTTGCTGTCTTCACCAGGCTCAACGATGTAATCCGGTCCGTAAAGATCTTCATCACCAACGATCTGCACCACCGCGGATTCATTCCCCTGATCTTCAAGCATAATTACGGCCACATCCTGAGCCTCCTTATCACTGTAAGGCACCTGAAGCGTCAATGAATGTGTATTTCCATCGGCATAATCGATCACACGGATATAATCCACAAAACCGTCATCGTTCAGGTCCAGGTTGTTGACGTCATTTTTCTCAGAATTGAGTTTATTTTCGAATTCTTCAACTGTTCCGGATTGTTCGAAGAGATCGAGAACACCATTCAAATCAAGGTTGTCTCCGGTCTGTTCCGGTTCATCATTTTCGGCTCTCACACCCATAGCAAGAGTCAGAACGCAGGCTGCTAAAAGAATCTTTTTCATAGTTCGTATTTTATAGGAACAGGGGTTGGACAGCTGGTTTTCCGAATGGTTTAAAACTATTCGGAAATTCCTTCCAGAAATAAGAGGAAAGCGTATTCCAGGGCGACCTCTTTCAGCTGTTCGAAGCGCCCGGAAGCACCACCGTGTCCGACATCCATATTGCAATGCATCATTAACAGATGATGATCCGTTTTATAGTCGCGAAGTTTGGCAATCCATTTTGCCGGCTCCCAATATTGAACCTGGCTATCCCAGTACCCCGTGGTGATCAACAGGTTCGGGTATTCCTTCTTTTCAATATTGTCGTACGGCGAATAGCTCTTGATGTAATCGTAGTATTTCTTGTCTTTCGGATTTCCCCATTCATCAAATTCTCCGGTTGTCAGTGGAATGGATTCATCCAGCATGGTGGATACCGCATCCACGAAAGGCACCTGGGCGACAACGCCATTCCACAGGTCGGGTCGCATGTTGATGATGGCTCCCATGAGTAACCCTCCGGCACTTCCTCCCATAGCATAAAGGTGTTCTTTTGAAGTGTACTTCTGTGTGATCAGGGATTCGGCACAATCAATGAAATCGGTAAAAGTGTTTTTCTTTTTCAGCAGTTTCCCATCCTCATACCAGGTGCGCCCCATTTCCTGTCCACCACGAACGTGCGCGATGACGAAAACAAAGCCCCGATCCAGCAAGCTGAGGCGGGAAGAACTGAAATAGGCATCCATGCTTGCACCGTACGATCCATAGCCATAGAGCAGAAGCGGCGCCGAACCGTTCAGCGCAGTCCCTTTTCGGTAAACAATGGACAGAGGTACTTTTACACCATCACGGGCAGTTACAAAAATGCGTTCTGAGGTATAGTTGTCCGGTGAAAATCCAGGATCGGTCACCTCGGTTCGTTTGAGAAGTACACGCTCCCGTGTCTTCAGGTTGTAGTCGTAAATACTGTTCGGGGTCGTGAGTGAAGTATATCCGAAGCGCAGATTCGGTGAATCGAAATCGAGATTCGTGCTAGTGTAGGCCATGTAGGCCGGGTCGTCGAACTCCACATAGTATTCACTGTTGTCCGACCAATTGATGACGCGCAATTGAGTCAGTCCGTCCTTTCGTTCCACCAACACATAATGTGTTTTAAAGATCTCGATCTCTTCCAGTAATACATCCTTACGATGCGGAATCACCTCTGTCCAGTTTTTTTTGCCAGGATTTTTCACCGGCGCTTTCATCAGCTTAAAGTTCTTGTCGCCACCTTCGTTGGTTATGATGTAGAAATTGTCGCCGAAATGGCTGATCGAGTATTCCAAATCCTTTTCACGTGGTTGAACTACGGTCCATTTGTCTTCCGGAGTATTTGCATTCAGAAAACGATACTCGGTGGAAAGTGTTGACCAGGCAGTGATGATCAGGTATTCTTCCGATTTGGATTTGTACACACTGCAATCAAAGGCTTCGTCTGCTTCTTCATACACAAGGATGTCCTGCTCCTGAGGTTGGCCTAACGTATGTTTAAAGATACGATTGGAACGCAGGGTAACAGGATCTTTCTTCGCATAAAAGATCGTTTGGTTGTCATTGGCCCAGACGATCTCACCGGTGGTATTCTCAATTTTATCTGAAAGGGTTTGTCCGGAAATCAGGTTCCTGACGTGAATTGTGTATTGCCTGCGGGAAACCAGATCCACGCTGTATGCCAGTAATTGGTTATCCGGACTTACGGCATAACTCCCAACCGCTAAGAAAGATTGTCCCTCAGCCATTTTCGGTCCGTTCAGCATGACATCCTCCGTACCTTCAGGGGTCAGCTTTTTGCGACAATAAAGGGCATAATCCGCCCCGGTTTCAAAGCGTGTGTAATAGCTGTACCCGTTATGTGAATAGGGAACCGACGCATCATCCTGTTTGATCCGACCCACCATTTCGTCGAACAGCTTTTTCTGAAGGGCTTCCGTGGATTTCATTTGTGCCCCCAGGTATGCGTTTTCCGCGTTCAGATAGTCGAGTACATCCTTTGTTTGTGCGTCCGGGTGTTCAGCTTCTTTCTGCTCGTCAGTCAGGCGCATCCAGAAATAATTATCAATCCGTGTATCACCGTGGATGGTGAGTCGCTCCTGGATTTTTTTGGCAACAGGTGCTTCATTCATAGTGCTCTGTGAAAAGGAATATCCTGTTAATAACAGGAGAATGGATATGGAAAGTGGTCGTTTCATCACTTCAGTTTATCGGGTGGTAAATTACGCATTCTGCGCATTTGGAAACACCTTGACTATCAGGAATTGTAAGAAACCAATCCGAAACCTCAAATCGCGTGAGTACGGGAGATCCCGAAAAAGCCTGATAAACTGGGAAAACTGCTATCGACTGACTATCTTTAGTTTATGGGAGTATGGCTCATCGTACTGATTGTCTTTGCCGGATATGCACTCTTACATCTTGTAGCTTACCTGATTCAGGATTATTTTTTCTTTCATCCGGAAAAGCTGGGCAAGGGTTTCCGGTTCAGGTATGATATCCCATTCGAGGAAATCTTGCTGGATGGTGTGAATGGGAGTGTGATTGATGCGCTCTATTTTCCGGTTCCGGATTCGCGGAAGGTGGTTTTTTACTTTAAAGGAAATACACGGAGTATCAGGGGGTGGGCAAAGTTTGCACGTGATTTTACTTCCAAAGGGTACGACTTTTTCCTGATCGATTATCCTGGTTTTGGCAAGAGCACGGGAAAGCGTAATGAACAGACGATCTACAATAATGCCCAGGTTGCGTATGACTGGCTGAAATCCCGACGACCGGAAAACGAAATTGTCATTTACGGACGATCTCTTGGTGCTGGTTTTGCCGCCTATATTGCTTCGAGGAACTATCCCGCCCTGATCATTCTGGATTCGCCTTTTTTCACGTTCCATCAATTGGTCGCCTATTACACCCGCATTTTGGTCACGTCATGGTTTCTCAAATACAAAATGCCTGTATGTGATTACATCAGAGATACGCACTGTCCCGTACACATTATTCATGGCGACCGTGATCGGTTGATTCCCTATCGTTACAGTCTGCAAATCTGCAATCTTGACCCTGACCGGATCGTTCTGCACACGATCAAAGGCGCCCGGCACAACAATCTTCCTAAATTTGAAGAGTACCACCGCATCCTTGGAGAAGTATTGGGAGGTAAAACAGCAGAATGGAAGCAGTTACATTGATAGTCATCGGGTTATTGGTCGTGTACGGAGTGGGCAACCTGTTTACGTATTCGCTACAGGATTATTTCATTCTTCGTCCGTCACGCCTTCGGTCCGAGTATCGGTTTTCGTTCAATGTTCCCTTCACGGAAATGACATTATCAACGCCCGGTGATGGAAGGATCAATGCACTTTGGTTCCGACGGGAAGAAGAGCAGCGCCCACTCGTGTTCTATCACCACGGAAATAGTGGCAACCTTGAGCGATGGGGTAAGTTGTCCGATTATTTTGATGTGTTGGGTTATGATCTGCTGATCTACGATTACAGAGGGTTCGGTAAGAGCAGAGGAAGACGAAGTGAAGCCTTGTTTTACAGTGATGGAGAAGTACTGCTCGATTTTGCACGGGAGTATTACAAGGAAGAAGACATTGTGCTTTATGGTCGTTCGATGGGAAGTGGAGTAGCCAGTCGTCTCGCAGCAGAAAGCAAGGCACGTATGCTCATCCTTGAAACACCGTATCATTCGATCCGGAAACTGTTTGCCACCTATTATCCCTTTCTGCCCACCTTTTTGTTCGTATTTAAATACCGTTTTCCAGTGTACGCCTGGTTGGATGAAACTTCCTGTCCGGTATACGTCTTTCACGGCACCCGGGATTACGTCATTCCATACCGTTGTGCAAAAGCACTGAAACCCCACCTGAAGGAATCTTCACAATTCATCACGGTTTCAGGAGGAGGGCACGGCAATCTTGCCCGCTACGAAGTCTATCAGAAAAGGATCAGGGAGATCCTGACGTGAACTTATTCGAAGAGAATTCCCTGGATCCGGTTAATTTGTTTGTGCGTTTCGGTAATAGGAAAGTAGCCGAAATTGCGAACAATTTGCTGTCCTTCCTGCGACAACTCGAACTTCAGCAGATCAAGTGTTGCTCCCTCAGGAAATTCCTTAAAATATTGAACTAACGGGCGTGTGAGCGGATATTCACCCGAGACAACGGCCAGGTATTCATACGGTGAATGCGCTTTTTGTCCGTCGATGTACAGGTTCATAGCCCAAATACGACCATTGGGTTTTCGGTTTTCGTCAATGATACTGCCGATGTCCACATAACCGATACCTGCCGGTTCGTTTTTCACAGCCTCCAGTACGGTCAGGGGATCGGGCAATGAAAAGTATTCCGTGATAGGTTGTTCTCCGAGCAATTTGCGCTTGATGAAAGTATGTGTCCCGGAATGATCATCCCGACCATAGATCTTGATGGGAAGGTCGGGTCCTCCCACTTCTTTCCAGTTCAGGATCTTCCCTGAAAAAATGGCACTGAGGTGGTCAAGTGACAGACTGTCGACACCAAGTCGCGGATGGGTGATGATGGCCACGGCATCCATTGCAATGATGGCCTGGACTGGTGAGATACCGTGTTCCTCGGCCACGGCGTATTCTTCTTCGTTCATCAGTCGCGAGGCATTCGCAATGTCAATGTTTCCATGAATGAGATCGTCAATCCCCTGATTAGAACCGCCTCCTGAGAGTTCAAAGTTGGTCGTCGTATTGCTTTGCTGCGAAAAGGCACCGATCAAACGACTGACCAGATCAAGTTCCGTATTGGATCCCTTAAGCATAACTGATTCCGTGGATTTCGGAAGATCAGCAATATCTTCTTTGCAGGCAAAGAAAACCAGTATTGGAGTGAATAGGGCGGTTAAGATAAAAATGACGGGTTTGCGTTTAATTTTCATCCTAATGCTGTTTTATGGGTCAAAAATGTCCCTTTAGTACTACTTCCGGGTATAGATGCTATTATCTTTTGATAAACAATTTTGCAGGAAAAATGCCGTGCTGTCATCCGTTTTCCGGAATCGGGTTGGCTAAATCGTTAAACTCAGTAGTATTTCTGTTAAGCCCCTGTTAAGGTGTTAATGGAATACTAAGAATCGTACTTATAACTGGGGTTATCGGCGGAGATAGTGAACCAAATGTCTGCAATTTTTTGCTGCTTTTTGCGTTTGAATCGGAGTACTACTATTCCACCGCTTGAAAAATAGAGTTCGATCAATTGCTTTATTCCTCTCCGTTTTGGGACTGTCTGTATTATGCAGAGGACAGTCAGTAACATCCTGCAATTTCACAGTAGAGGATGGACTTCCAAGTTCTCAGGTCTATGACATCATTCAGGATGATTATGGCTATTTATGGTTCTCAACTGATAAGGGGTTAAGCAGGTACGATGGCTATGAATTCCGAAATTATGACCGATCGGACGGTTTACCGGATAACGTGGTGTTTGATTTTCATAAGCTTGACAACGGCGATATCTGGTGCACGACATATTCGAATGAACTTTTCATTATTCGAGGGGCGTCTCCTTCGTTCATTTGCTATAGGTATAATGCGCAGATTCGTGAGTCGACTGGGAACCTGGTGACCAGTGCATTCCACTATTCTCCGGAAAAGGGC
>JBNKYR010000038.1:0-19785 GCA_050300995.1 Crocinitomicaceae bacterium
CACTTAAAATGAAGAGAAAGCCCTGATATCCTTAGTCGAGGAACTGTCACAGGATGCGGAGGACACACTCAATATCTCCTTATCCCTGGAAATCACCCGCTCAGAAAAGAACATCAGACAGGTTAAGGAACTTGCCATGTAATGAAAGTAACTGAATATCAACAGAAAAACAGTTCCATTACGAAATCGGTTTTTACCCGAAACAGGAAAATCGTAATTGCTACAAAGCACCGAAAAGAACAGGTAATTGCACCGCTTCTGGAAGATGCCTTTCAATTCCAATGCAGTCTGGAAGAAATGGATACCGATCAGTTGGGAACCTTTACCGGAGAGGTAGCACGTACACTATCAGCTTTTGAAGCGGCAAGAAAAAAATGCGAATTAGCGATGGATGCCTCAGGCGCCGATATGGCAATAAGCAGTGAGGGATCATTCGGCGCCCATCCGTATATTCCATTTTGTCAGGCGAATGAAGAGCTGGTATTGCTATGTGACCGACGAAACAACATTGAAATTTTCGGAAAGGCATTAACTACAGAAACCAATTTTTCCGGCTCGTTCATTTCCAGTTACAAAGAAGCCGCTTCTTTTGCAAGAAGGGTAGGTTTTCCACGGCACGCACTTATTCTCCGTGAAAGTGAAAACAGCGAAATAATATTCGCCAAAGGACTTTCCGATGTTAGCGGTCTCAAATCCATGATACAGGAACTACTCTGTCAGCATCCCAAAATCTGGATGGAAACCGATATGCGGGCAATGTACAATCCAACCAGGATGAAGATCATTGGTACAGCAACCTCAAATCTGATAGAAAAAATGTGCAGTTGTTGTCCATCCTGTGATTTTCCCGGGTATTGGATTGAGCAGGTAACCCCAGGGCTTCCCTGTTTCTGGTGTGGCACTCCAACCAACTCGATACTGAGTCATGAGTACGCATGTTTGCGCTGCAGCCACCGTTCGACCATCCGATACCCTCACGGGAAATTAGCTGAAGACCCGATGTATTGCGATCACTGCAATCCTTGAATGAGGGGCGTTTTCTCTCCATTTACCGGGGCTGCCAATTCTGTCTGTCGGTTCTTATCCTTTGACGGAAATAACTGATCACCAATTCGGTCAAAAAAGCATTATATTTAAGATGCCGTCCCGAACCATTCACCACGAACCATTGCACGGCAAATGACCCCATGAATAACGATCAGAATATATCGCGCAGAACAGTTGTCAAGAGCTCCATATTTGGTCTACTGGCTGTTTCCGCGCCCAACATCATTTATGCCCGGGATTCACGCATCGTCGATTTTCAGGACAATTCGAATCCCGATTTATTTCATCGCTATCCGGCGATCGACGATGCGATCGTTTCTGAGGTTGTTGGTGTATCACATTTCGATCTGGACCGACTCAGAGAATTGGTTGACCCACGACCGGAGCTGGCACGCGCTACATGGGACTGGGGATTTGGTGATTGGGAAACGGCCATCGGAGCGGCATCGCACGTTGGCCGAAAAGACATTGTACACTACCTGCTCAAAAAAGGTGCCCGGCCTGATGTTTTCACTTTTGCCATGCTGGGCCGTTACGACACGGTAAAATCTGTGATCGAACATTTTCCGGAAGCTGTTCATACGGCAGGACCTCATGGGATCAGCCTGCTTCGCCATGCAGAGATCGGAAGTAGCGGCGATGTGACCCTGACCGAGAAGGACAATTACGCCCGACTCATTGATTTTCTGAAATCAGCGGGAGCTGAGGAGAATGAGCCTGTTTACCAAACCATGGAAGAAGACGAGAAATCCCGGTACCTGGGGGATTACAAATACGGAGAGGGCGAAGAAGAGGGTTTTTCGGTCAGGCTGAACATGCGAAAACTGCTTACCCTTGGTCGGATCGGAACATTTGGTGGGGCTTTGTACCGGACAGGTGAAAATAAATTTGATTACAACGGTTGTCCTTCCGTGAGCATCACTTTCAAGGAGCAGGAAAACAAGATCATTTCCCTTACCATTAAAGAACCCGGGCTTGAACTGACCGCCAAAAAAGTCAGTTAAGTCTTCCCCCTGTAACGACATGTTATGCGAAACACAGCCCTTCTACTTTTCACCTTCGTAATCCTGACGGCAAGCAGCCAGGAAAACCCAAATGTTAAAGATCAACAACTTTCTGAAGACTCTTTTAAACAATTCGTGGATGACATACCACTACTGCAACTGCCTTTCGAGCTGAGTACCAGTGACCCGATGTACCACCTCAATATGGAAAGCAAGTACATTCCGGAAGGTGCGGCCTTGATCGGCCGTTTGAAATCACGATTGGGAAAGCATCTGATCATTTATTCCTATCCGGCCGACATCCGATTGCCAATCCTGGAGGTTTACGACAATGACGGGAAAAAACTCAATGAACTTCAATTGTTCGACTACATGTCCTGCCCCATGACCGCCAGCGGTTTCTCACGATTTATCATCCGGAGCGAGGAAATCTACAAGGAAACAGCCTGTGATATCTACGACTCACGGATTGATCAGGATACGATTCGTGTAAATGACCTGTTGAAGAATGAGTAAGCACTGCAGAAGGTATTTTACTACATGCCATTTTTGCCGGTTATGAGAAAAGAACAAATCAAGAAATTATACCTCTGGCTTGGCCTTATTAACTTCATCTTTTCAATCGTTGGCTATCTTCTGTTCCTGCAAAACGATTCAACCGAAAGGCTTTCTTTTCTGATGACCACCAATTTGGGGTTCCACTTATTCTACTGGTTTATCGGTTTCCTGCCCAGACCTCAGATAAGGGCAATCATTGCTCAACGAAGGATCCCCGTAATTACCCATTCGTTTGCAACTCTCTTTGCCTGGGCCTGCATCGTCATCGGACTCTTAGTTCCCCTTGTTATACTGGTTCCAGCCTTACGGTCTCCTGATCCTGGCTTCTTCGCGATCCTGACTCCCACCGGAATTGCACTCGGCGGGTTTTCGCTCCTGAATTTTCTAAAGGGTCTAAAGGTCTGATCAATGCGTTCATCTGAAATATTTTTTTCATAACAATTATAACACCTTGTGCTTAAAAGGATTAAAAATAACTTAGGTCGCTGGTTTAGCAGGGACTATTACCTTCCGGCAGCTATCTTCCTGTTCGGTGGAATCGTTCTCATTTTCTCGGATCTGATCAAACCCTCCATCCATTCTGAAGAAGATCTGTATACCGTGCAAGGCAGGTATCTGAAACGCTCTTTTGTATACGTTCAGGGACGCGGTGGCGGTTACAACTATGAACTCTGGCTAGACAACTACTCAAATGCTTTCAGGATTCGCGCGGATTTTATACCTGAGGGATTGAAAGAACAGTTTAACGCGAACATGAAAAAAATGGAAAACCTGACACTAAAAATTGCTAACGAAGACAGCGTCAAACTCAATTCCGGCGAAACTATTTTTGTGTACGGCATACAGTCGGATTACTACACATTCCTGCATACAAGAGATACGATTGCAATCCATAATGACAAACTTGGGTTGTGGCTTTCTTTTGGACTAATCACTTCCGGGTTATTTTATTACCTATTACGAAAACGGTATCTAAAGAAGAAAAGGGGCTGAAAACAAACCATTTGGGAAGAAAACTTAAGCCCCACGACTTAGAGTTATGAACTCACCCCTGATGCCATACCAAAGGCTCCCTCTCAATCCACTCGTCAACCAGTCCAGGAGCCTCGCTCCGAAATAGACCTGTTTCTCAGGCTTTCACAATCGTGATGATTCCCTGGCTCGGATCGGCATATTGACCATCTTCGGTTGTCGTGGTGTACGGATTGTCTTCCACTGCACTGTAGTTGACAATAAGCTTTCCGGGAAGCCATTCCGTAACCCGCACATTGTCCCGGTTTTCCAGATAGATCTCGTTGCCATCGTAGATAAATTGCCCGAGATCGCCCGGAGCCGCCGACTTCAGTTTGATCACCCATTGATTCAGCGAATTCTTGTGATCTTCATCGTAGTAAGCATCCGTATCGTCAATGGTCAGGTAAGGCTTTCCGGACGGAGCTGCCTCTGAAGTCACGTACAACAAACTTCCGTGCGTCAACGGCTGCTGATTGATGATCGCCTGCTCACGCGCGTTGAGATTCGGAAAGGTAAAGCGAACCTTTTTCTTGTACTGCTCATCGTAGCTGGCCAAAGCATAATAAGTCCCCTCACGCTTATCCGCGTACGAAAGGTAATATTCATACCCGTGGCTCTGCAACTTCAGGTAAAACTCGTCTCCGAACTTCAGTGGTTCTCCATTCACATTCGGATTCGGATCTCCAACCCGGGCGTCTTTGCGCGGATTCGCCGATTGATTCAACACCTTCTCAAAAGTCGGAGCCTGATCGGTACGATTGTACAATCCGTATGATCTTAACTTTCCCGCCCATTTCAGGATCGTAGCCGGAATAGATGTGTGATCAAGCTGCGGAACGATTGATCTTGTCGGATTCCAGTTCGGCGCAATTGGGGCCCGGAAAACCGTCTTTTCTTTGATCTGCGGTGAAATGAAGATCGTTGGAACCCGCACACCGTATCGATTAAACTGAAAATCGCCACTTGCGTGTCTATAATCCTGTGGAGCCGGCGGTGGCGGAATATGATCAAACAAACCTCCGTGTTCGTCAAACGTAATGACAAACAATGTTCTCTCCCAGGACCCCGGATTGGCGATCAAACTGTTGTAAAGTGTTCCCAGAAACTGATCTCCAGGACGTACATCGCCCGGTGGGTGACATTCATTCCCTTGAAGACCTTCCACTCCCCATCCCGGAACCTTTTTTCCTTCGATCGTCCAGGAAGGTTCAATGAACGAGAACTTCGGTAAGTTGCCCGAGCGTGCATCCCGATGAAAAGCCTGAATTTCCTGAACATTGTTGCTTTGCGGACTATTCTTCAGCCATACAAAGGCATTCTGTGTCCAAGGTCCTTTTCCCTTATCCACAATTCCCGGCACATGAACCGGAAAGTAATCTTCCTCGAAATACACTTTCCAGGTAAGCGATCCATTGATCTTCTCCCAAATAGAAGGTACTGTAAAAGTTCCCTGATCCTGAGGCCCCTGATTGTTGATCTGACCTTCGGAAGTACCGCATGCCATCCACGCTCTGTTCGGGTTGGTCTGTGAAGGCACCGAACAATACCAGTGATCTGATACCGCATAATGCCGGGCAAGCCTGTTCATTACCGGCAGGATTCCGGGACGTCCGCTCTGCGGATTCAACGAAAAGCCTTCCATGATCTGAATCACCGTATCCATACTTTCCATCGGTTTTTCAAACTTGCTGGCATAACTTTGGAGAAAACCGTTCATCGGTGCCGGGATCCATGGATCCTGCGTTTTTCCATTATGTCCGGGGCCATATAACTGATCCGTGACGTACTCGAATTTTTCCCAGGGATCATGCGGCGGAGAATTGAAATAAGGAGTACCATTCCGCTCATTGGTGGAGGTTCCCTCCAGAGGAGTCGCAACAAACCTTCCATCCTTGCCTGAATAAGGATTCTTATAATTTCCGGCTGTTGAGGCAAACAAACCGTCAAACCTGCACTTCTCGCCATTCCATGTTTCCGGAATATAGGTCAATCCGGATATTTCGTTCTCTTCGTAAAGCCAGCCAAGGACGTTATCGAATGAACGGTTTTCCATCATGACCACGACCACATGGTCGATCCCTTCCATAATGGTTTCCGGCTCAGACGGTGTGGGGTCTTCACCACCCGGTGCTTCCTGATCCGGGGGATCTGCCGGTGGAGCGTGCGGTTTTTCTCGTCGTACAAACAGGTTCAGAATAAGATTCAGCAGGTTTCTCAGGAACTGTAACATGGGAAGGGGCTAATGATTTAACTTGTGGCTGGGTCGAAATGGTCAGTCAGAAACCCAAACCTACGTATTAAGGCCCAAATGCGCAACGCGTATAATTACCTGTTTTTCAATTCAAATACTGCAATAAATACCTGGCAACACCGTCTATAGAAGACTAACGCCTTTCGGACAAAAACAAAGGCATTCCCGAAAATTTCACCGCAAAAACACTAAATTCGAAAGACAGGCATTCTTCGAAGGATACCACCTTCCGGGAGTCGTAAATTTTACAAACCCAACTGACATTAAGTATTCGAACGGTATGAGCAATAATCCACTCAAAACATTTGTTGAAGAGGCACCTGAAGTCCAGAAAGCCTATGCAGATTTTATTCAATCATTGATTGCTGAAAAGGGACTGGATGGTAAAACCAAACAACTGATCTACATCGGGATGAAGATGGTCGCAGATGATGAAAGAGCGGTCAGAATGCATGTTCCAATGGCTAAAAATGCCGGAGCTACACGGGATGAAGTAAAAACGACCGTTCTATTAGGACTTTCCGTGATCGGGATGAAAGCAGCGTCAAAATATTTACCGCTTGTTCTGGAAGCTTTTGACAATCAATAATGTCTGTACAGAAACGTATGTTAATAAAGTGGTGTTTAGAGGCGACCAAGTACTGACAAACAAGATAGCCAAACAATGAATGCCTTTGAAAAATACAGGATGGTAAACATCGTGAGTTCCGCAGCAGCTTTATTACTGGCAATCATTGATTTTGCTGTACTTCGCCTGTTTTATTCCGAGAGTTCTTTTCTGTTTTTTTCTGTCCTTATTCTGTCCGCAAATATCATCAGAATCAGCAGTCACAGACTGATGAAATACATCGTTCCGGCAGTACTCATCAATGGAGCCGTAATACTCCTTTCTATCTACACGATCAGTATACTGCTCATGCTTGGCTGGGGGGCTCTATTTGTTGGAGGAGGAATCCCTGCCTTCTGGTTCCTCTGCACCCTGGCTTGTCTTCTTCTGATTGCCAACTGCATGGTCGATTTCTATTTCCTGGGAAAAAACAAGAAATAGCGCCAGTCAAACGATAAACATTCCGCTCTTCGTAGAGGATCTTCTTCACCTTTCGCTTACGGCGTGTGTTTCCTTCAACAATACCCCATGACTTCCGACCAACGCAATATTTTGTCCGATTTTTCGTAATTTGAAAAAGGGTTTGACGTAAAACAAAAAAGGATGCTCACAAAAAACAAACGTGCTATCGGAATTCTGCTCGGAGCCCCTTTGCTCCTGCTGATCCCATTCATTGCCATGCAATTTACCGACGAAGTAAAGTGGACTCCACTCGACTTTATGGTGGCAGGAGGATTGCTCATCGGCGGCGGGATGCTGATTGAATTCACCATTCGCAAAGTCAAAGAATCCACCGGACGGATCATTGTCCTCTTTGTAATACTGGCGCTTCTGCTCCTCACATGGATGGAACTTGCCGTCGGTATTTTCGGAACGCCGCTAGCTGGTAATTAGGCTTCTCAGGATGCTGCGCTTGGTTGAAATCCCGGTTGAAGTACGGGAATATCGCCCCGCTTTTCGTACAGTCCAACGAGTTCCGTGAAATTATTGAGAATGTCACGGCATTCAAGCAAAATTGCAATGTACAGCATGCTATTCCTTGCACTGCTCTGTTCTCCTTTCACCCGTTTGATGTGTCGCAATTCCAGTTGATCAATGTACAACAGGATCTCATTGCTACGCTCTTCGATAACATGCATGGACCCTTTATGATCCTTACCCATCAGATCGGATATATCGAGAAACAAGCCACTCAGACGGTCAGTCAGTTCTGCCAGTTCCTGCATCTTTTCCTGCTGTACCGGTTTGTGCATGTTCTGGACGTGTCCGAATACCTTTTCCCCGATCAGGCCGATGGATTGTGAAATATTCTGAAGGTAATTCAAAACGTGCAGGTAAAACTGTCCTTCTTCGGCATTTTCCGAGTCGATCTTTTTCAGGTAGTAATAAAAACTCGTCGAAAGGTCATCGAACTCCTTGTTATACCGTTCCACTTCCGTCTTCGCCTTTTTGATCGTTTTGCGATCACCGGTATCCAGACCTCTCATCAAGTCCTTCATGATGAAACTCACCTTGTAGAGGGTGCTAGAAATACGGTGTTCGCTTTCCCGGAAAACCTCGTTGACCACAATCCGGTCGCGTTTCATGAGGTCGTGCAGCGGTGTTTTCTTTTTCTTCTCCAGCTTCTTGTGCATGAAATAGCTTCGCACGATCAATCCGATGGTCAGCAACATGAAACCGATCACTGCCGGGAAACCGATGTAATAGATCGTTACTGCCAGTATTCCTGCAACCACAAAGGCGATCAGTGCCGTAAAGAGCCAGCCGGAAATTACATTGATCACACCGGCCACACGGTATACCGCCGAATCACGGTCCCAGGCACGATCTGCCAGCGAGGTTCCCATGGCGACCATAAACGAAACATACGTGGTCGATAATGGCAATTTCAGGGATGTGGCTACTGCAATCAAAACGCTGGCCAGCATCAGGTTTACCGAAGCACGAACAAGGTCAAAGGCCGGTTCATCTTTGATGGAACGCGTTCCTCCGCTTGCAGGACGAAAACGATGATCGATCTTTGCCCTCGTGTTTTCCGGCAATAACTTGTTTCCGGCATTCCCCATCCTTACCGCCGTGCGTACAATGATCCTTGACACAAGATTGGAGCGAAAACGTTCCGAGCCCACACTTTGGCGTGCCAGGTTGATCTCAGTCTCGGTCACCGAACGTGCCTTTCCCGAAAACCACAGGGTAATGATCATAATTGCTCCTGCTCCAAGCAGGATCCACGAGTTCGTTTGCAACTGATCTCCCAGTACACCCATGCTCAACTGTGCGTCGGAACCGGCGGCATTGTATATCTCGTAGGATTGCAACCCGGCGAGCGGCACTCCGACAAAATTCACCAGGTCATTTCCGGCGAACGCCATGGCCAGTGAAAAAGTTCCGGCCAACACCACCACTTTGAGCACATTCACCTTGAACAAATGTGCTAGCAGAAGACATACTACAGTCCAGAAAACCAGGATTCCCCCGATCAGCAAAAGCGAATTTGTTTCGATCCAGGTCCAGAGATTTTCTGGAATAAGACTACTTCCTTTCAGTCCCTTGATCAGCAAAAAATAAGTGATCGTCGTGATCGCCAGACCTGCAAAGTACGGTCCGTATTTCTTCAGCGAATTTGCAAAGTTAAAGCTGAACATGGCGCGCACAATGTACTGCACGATTACCCCGAACGTAAAGGCAATCAGGACCGACAGAAAGATCCCGCCAATGATCAGGAGTGCATTGTCCATATTGAGATAATTCCCTACGGTTCCGATCTGATCGCCGTTCATGAAAATTTTGATCAGGGCAACGGCAAATGCGGCTCCCAACAATTCAAACATGATGGATACCGTGGTACTGGTCGGCATTCCGAAAGTATTGAACAGATCCAGCAAAATGATATCCGTAACCATGACTGCCAGAAAAATCACCATGATATCGGCAAAAGCGAACATCTCCGGATTGAAAATCCCCTTCCGGGCAATTTCCATCATGCCACTGGATGACAGTACCCCGAAGAAAATCCCAACGGATGCCACGGTCAGGATAACTTTCCGCGAGGTCACCTTTGATCCTAACGCGGAATTAAGAAAATTAACTGCATCATTACTTACCCCAACCACCAGATCGGCAACGGCCAGCGCTACCAGACAAACAACAATAAAGAAATAATACGATTCCATCTTACGAACTTCGGAATCACAAACTAACTGTGTGTAAACATTGTATTAACATGCTGTTTACAAGCTTTCCGGAACCTTATTTTCACGCAAATTGCTCCCGGTCACGTCAGGAAATGTCATATAACAGGAAGGTATCGGAACCGTACCCAGCCCAGAAAATTCTCAGAGTTTCTCCATCAGGTAACGATAAAGCGCCACCATTGAATCAATGTCCTTTTTGAAGACCTTTTCATCCGGCGTGTGCACGTTATCCTCCGGCGCACCGATAAAGCACCAGTCGATGGGAAGATCAGACTTCTGCAACATGCCGCCATCGCTACCACCAGACGATTCCACTTCGAGTTGAAACGGAATTCCTGACGCTTTGGAAAGCTCAACAATCCGGTTCAGATACGAGCGACGTGGCAAACCGCTATCCCTCATGGAAACAGCTACACCACCTCCATGTTTCACTCCCGAAGTAACCCATGTGATATCGGAGATCAGCGCCTGATATACACCGTAATTATCGATCAGGTATTTTGCACAAAAGGCCACGGAATTTCCGCCATGCTCCTCATAGGTTGAAAAAACGATTGCTCCGTTTTCCAATGTTTCCGCTACTTTCAGCGCATTCCAGACCCCAAGACGGTTGTCCATGTATGGTGACTGAACGTATTCGTTCGTTTCCCGGAAATTCGGTTTAAATGTAAGTAAGGTCCCACGGTCAATCTCTCGATCAAAGACATACTGAACACTGGTATGTTCATCGTCCTCGATCACCATGATCTCCGTTTCGATCTCTCCCTGGCTGTCTGCCCCTACCAATTGAGTTCCATCAATGATCCTCGGACCTCCAACCTTAATCAGTTCCTTATCATACCCCACGGAAAAACCAATGCTGTCCATGTGTGCGTATATGGCCGTACGTGGCTTACCGAACACCAGGATCAGACAATCCTGAAATCCATGACCTTCTATGATCTCCGGAACACATTTCCACTGACTACTTTCCTTGCGGATATAGTCCAGCAAAAATTCTTTCATCGGCCCTTCATCACTTGAAGCTGCACGGATTGCTGTAAGTTGTTTTAAGGTCTCCAAGGTGTTCATTTTTCGAGTTCAAAATTATAAAATGGCGGCATGTGACGCCCCAGTGGAAGGGTATCAATGTAATCTTCCACTTTCTTTACAGGTTCGGCTTTCTCAAACTTTCGTGATTCATCCCCGATAAATCCCTTGACCATATAAATCTCGTAAAGAACGCCGGTCAGCCCTATCTGAATCAAACCACTTCCGATGATCGATCTGAACTCGTACGAAGAATCTTCGCTGAATTCGATCATTTGTTTGTTCACTTTGTAGTTTACAAAAATGCCCGAACCATCGTATTCCTTCTCATGCAGTTCCTTGTTCCGCCAGAAATACAACAGGGAATCGCGGTATTCCACATCAACCAGTGCCGAACGTTTATCGGCATGTGCAAAATGCAGGCGATTTCGTGGCGCACCAAGATCGCGTGTGATCTCTTTGTCTTCAAATTTCAGTTCGTATTTTTTGGTCTTGACCAGATCGTAATCGAGGTATTTGTCGAACGATGGAATCGCTGCCAGCAACCTTGCATAGGTTACCGTATCCTCAGTATTGGCGAAAGGTCCGCGTCCCGAACCCGTAATTTCGTATCCTGCTTTTCCGTTTGCACAATGCAACACATACTCCGGTTTTTTCCTGAACGCGTCTTTTTCAATGGCAAGATCACAAACAGCCTCCATACGAATCGTATCGTGATACTTAGTATCAATCAATAAGATGGATTCGAAAAATGTCCCATAGCGCACAGAAGCGTTATGATCAATCGTCGCTGATGACTTCTCCAGAATCGCGTTGTAGAGCTCCATGAGATCGACCGGTTTCGCATTGACTTCCTCAAGTTGCTGAAACTTGGATTGCAGGAATACGGTATCGGCAAAACCTTTGACAATCTGCGATTCGTACCCAACACATTTGATCTCATACGGGTAGCCGGTCTTTTGCAACTCCAACTCGCCACGCTCGTTACTCACACCGGCAAATTCGTGGTTAAAGTCAAAAGCTTTGGCGTGCTCAAGCGGACCGTACTCACGATCAAAAACCACTGTTTTCGTTTGTCCGAATGCCACAGCACCGTACAAGAGCAGGAGACATAGCGCAATCCTTTTCATTTCAATAAATTCCTTTTAAGGTTATTTCAAGCGTTTCAAACTGTTCGAGTTTTTCCTTCAGTGCTTTCGCTTCCTGCATCGGTAATTTCAGTTCTGCGGTACAGTCCAGCTCAAAATCCGACCGCAGCATTTCCGCCTTGCTTTGCTTAATCACATTCATTACGTGCGGCAAATCTTCATACCCGAAATGAACTTCCACGTACTCATGCAATTCTCGCTCCTCGATCGTTCCGTTTTCAATGGCTTCCTTCGCAGCCGTTCGATAGGCGTTGATCAGACCACCCACGCCTAATTTCGTCCCGCCATAGTAACGTACCACACCGATGAGCACATTGGTCAAATCATACGCTTCAATTTGCCCGAGAATGGGAGGTCCTGCCGAGTTCCCTGGCTCGCCATCATCATTTGCACGCCACACCGATTTGTCCACGCCAAAACGATACGCATAACACAGATGTCGGGCCTGGTGATGCTGTTTCCGCCATTCGGAAAGCAACTCCTTCGCCTGGTCCTCCGAATAGCATTCGTGGGCGATCCCGATAAATTTGGACCCCTTTTCCTTGTAAAGACCTTCCGAACTTCCGCGGATCGTCAGGTATGTAGACGACTCACTCATAATCGCTGCAATGATACGGATTTTAGTTCTGAGACTGTGAATCACCCCAATCGTTCCCTCAACAAATGCACCTGACAGTCCCTCACCTCGAAATCAAAATCAGCCACAAAAAAAGGGACGTCTGTGCGTCCCTTCCATTTATTCTTCGGCTCCCGGATTCCGTTTCGTTTTCTTGTTCAGATCCTCATCCATCTGGTTTCCGACAAACGTTCCGGTGATGATCTGATCCTGGAAATCACGCATGCCTCCCGGTGAGTGCGGCATCAGGATGGATGAATTCTTGGAATTCGCTCCGATGTCCTTGATCGTATCAAAATACTGCGTCATCAGTACAAACTGCATGATCTCCTCGTGCGTTACGTTGTCCAGCGACTTCTTGAAATCCTCTACGGACTCTTTGAATCCGCGTACAATCTCCAGACGTTGCTGCGCAATTCCTTCTCCGGAAAGTCGCTTGGATTCTGCTTCCGCTTCCGCCTCTTTCACGATACGGATCTTCTTCGCTTCCGCTTCCTGCAAGGCCGCTTCTTTTTCACGCTTCGCCGCGTTAATCCGGTTCATGGATTCTTTCACCTTGTGGTCCGGATCGATATCAGTGATCAGTGCTTTCACGATGAAGTAACCATACTGCTCCATACTGTTGGCAATGTTTTTCTGGACAGCAATCGCAATGTCGTCCTTTTTAGCAAAGACATCATCCAATTCAAGCTTCGGAACCTCTGCCCGTACATCGTCAAAAATGTACGACGCAATCTGATTTTTCGGATTATCCAGGGAATAATAGGCTTCCCGTACCATTGTTCTTCCTACGTGGTATTGAACTGACACACGCAAATTCACGAACACGTCGTCAAGTGTTTTGGTTTCAATTTCCACATCCAACTGCTGCACCCGCAGGTTCATTACAGCAGCTTTGCGATCAATGAAGGGAATGATCATACCGAATCCGGAGTGTGCAATACGCTTATAACGTCCCAGACGTTCAATAACGTACGCTGTTTGTTCACGAACAACAAGGAAGGCCTTCATGAGCAATATCAAACCGAAAACGCCTAATACAATTGGTAAAATGAGTGTTTCATCCATAGTGTTGAGTGTAAGTTATTATGCTTGAAGATACACATTCTACACGTCTCCTTCCGACCTTTCATCAAATAAAATATAGATTATTTATATGACGACATAAGATTAATCAATTACATCTATAATGATATTCCTGCAACTTTGTTGTGTAACCATTAAATCATTCATTATGAATACAAAAGTATATATGGAACACGCGAATATCACTGTGAATAAGATTGACGAATCCGTCCGATTTTTCACCACTGCCTTCCCCGATTTTTTCGTCAGAGGCGGCGGTGAGAGCGATGGAAGAAAGTGGATCCACCTTGGAAATGACGTGACTTACCTTGCTCTGAATGAGCGCAATGACCAGGCGAAAGACCACCATGACATCGATTACCTGAAGAACGGGTTTAATCACATCGGTTTTGTGGTAGAAGACGTGGATGGAATTGCCAAACGCCTGTTAGCCGCCGGATACGAGCGTGACTACCCGAAGCAGGTCGAAAAATTCCGTATTCGTGATTATTTCGTGGATGCAGACGGAAACGAATTTGAATTCGTGCAATACCTCAGCGATAAGAGCGAAGAGCGAAATCTTTTTTGAAGGGTTCAGGAATCAGGGTTAAGGATTTAGACGTCTGAGAATTCTTATCCCTGACTCCTAATTCCTACGACCTATTGAATCGTTAGCTTCTTCTCGAGATCTTCCAGGTAAGCACGGAATTGCTTATCGGTTTCCGAAAGGTTTGTTACCGTACGGCAAGCGTGCAAAACAGTCGCGTGATCCTTGCCTCCGCAGTGCGCACCAATGTTCGCCAGTGATGACTTTGTCATCTTTTTGGAGAAGTACATGGAAATCTGACGTGCCTGTACCACTTCACGCTTACGCGTTTTGGACTTCAGAATTTCGAGTGGCAGGTCAAAGTAATCGCACACCACTTTCTGAATGTACTCGATTGATACTTCGCGGGCGGTATTCTTGACAAACTTGTCTACCATTTGCTTCGCCAGTTCCAGCGTGATCGCCTTCTTGTTCAATGAAGCCTGTGCCAGCAAGGTATTGAGTGCCCCTTCCATCTCACGCACATTGGTATTGATGGAATAAGCCAGGTATTCTGTTACGTCTTTCGGCAATTCGATGCCGTTTCCATACATCTTCTTCTCGAGAATCGCCATGCGCGTTTCCAGGTCCGGAGCGCTCAGGTCAGCAGAAAGTCCCCACTTGAAGCGGGAAAGCAAACGCTGCTCCATCCCCTGCATTTCCACCGGTGGCTTGTCACTCGTCAAAATGATCTGCTTTCCATTCTGGTGCAGGTGATTAAAGATATGGAAGAACACATCCTGCGTTTTCTCCTTACCTGAGAAGAACTGAACATCGTCGATGATCAACACGTCGATCATCTGATAGAAGTGGATAAAGTCGTTGGTTGTCTGGTTCTTGATCGCATCAATGAACTGGTGCGCAAACTTCTCAGAACCAACGTACAATACTGTTTTATTCGGGAACTGATCTTTGATCGAAATACCGATAGCGTGTGCGAGGTGCGTTTTCCCAAGACCAACACCACCGTAGATCAGCAAAGGATTGAAAGCAGTTCCCCCCGGCTTGTTCGCCACGGCATAACCGGAAGCACGCGCCAGACGGTTGCAATCACCTTCTACAAAATTGTCAAAGGAATAAGACGGATTCAGGTTCGAATCCACATTCACTTTTTTCAACCCCGGGATAATAAACGGATTGCGAATCTGGTTCTCACTGACTTCCAGTGGCATCGTTACAGGAGCGTTCTTCAACGACTTGCTGTTCAATGCAGGTAATTTCACTGTATAAGGAGTGGAGTTTGTCATGTTGTTCTCCATCACAATGCTGTATTCAAGACGTCCTTCGACTCCCAGCTCTTTCTGAATAACTTTCTTCAGAAGTGTGATGTAGTTTTCCTCCAGCCACTCGTAGAAAAAATGAGACGGAACCTGAATCGTAAGCACATTGTCTTCCAATTTCACGGGAACTATAGGTTCGAACCACGTTTTGTATGCCTGAAGAGAAACATTGTCCTTAATCACACGCAAACACGCGTCCCATATTCCTTCGTGATTTCCACTCATGTTTTTAGTTGTTGTTTTATATTTCCGCAGGCCCAATACCAGGTAGGCATCAGTGTTTTCAGCGTAGTTAAGTATCTGATCAATTGCGAGGACAAATATTTACATAAAAAAGTGAAAAAAAAAGTTCAAAACAGGTTGATTTTTTAAAAAGTTTTACTTCCAAAAAATTTAACATGCCAACCAATCTTTAACGCTTAAAATCACCTGATCAAGTAAGTTGCTATCCCCCAATAATGTACAGATATTCACCTCATTAACAAGATAAGCACATACTAATTTACGGCTTTATTTTTAGAGGCACACAGCAAATGAATGATTACTTTTACGCTAAGTGAGTTTTTTATGAATGTTAATTTCTCTCATAAGACAATTTTAAGGGTTCGTTACGGCGAAACTGACCAAATGGGATATTGTTATTATGGCAATTATGCGCAGTACTTTGAAGTGGGACGGGTTGAAACCATGCGCTCCCTCGGAATGAGTTACCGCCAATTGGAAGAACAGGGAGTTATGCTACCCGTTTCGGAGTTCAGAGTCAGTTATAAAAATCCCGCTTTGTATGACGATGCGCTAACCATCGAAACAACAATTACCGGAGTGCGTGGCGCCCGACTCGACTTCGACTACACCATCCACAATGAAGCCGGACAACTGATTGTCAACGCATTCACTACACTCGTCTTCGTCTCAAAGGAAACCATGCGGCCTATCCAACCACCGGAAAGCTTCATGAATGTCCTGAAACCATACATCATCCCAGAAAAAGCATGATTAACGCTACGCTCCTTTTTTTCGTTATATTCAATATATGAATGCAACGGAGCGACGCTGGAACTTTCTGGACTTCATGGAAACCTTTTTTCCATTTCAGCTCCTTATTGCACACCTGAAATACAACTTTTTCTCCCTCGTATTCTGGTCCATTCTGTTCCTGATCGTTAACGACAGCCTTGGCTATTCCTTCGGAGTCCCCTTGCTTTTCCTTTCCCCCGAATACCTGGGAGAGGTCAGCCCGTGGTCGTTCATGATCCTTGGTTTTTCCGTCGGTGGATTTATCATGGGATTCAACACGTACAGCTATATGAAACTGGGGCCGCACTTCCCGTTTCTAACCACGTTATCCAAACCCTTCCCGAAGTTCTGCGTGAACAATGCGTTGGTTCCGCTTTCTTTCCTGATCTTTCTCATGATTCGGATTGTCGGCTTTCAAATGGAAGAAGAACTGGTCACATTCGGCACATCCCTGCTTTACATCCTTGGATTTTTGGGCGGAATGACAATTTTCCTTCTTCTTTCTTTCGTGTATTTTTTCAGGGTGGCCCGAACGATCGATGACGCGATCCTGGGTGAACAAACCAACAAGCCTATCTCCTCGGTTATCCACAATAAGCGCGACAAATGGTACGACCGTTTTCGTCACCGGGCAGATCGCCCTTCACTTTACATCGGAAAGGGACTTAAATTTCTCATGAGTCGCAGCTCCGAACACTTCGATCGCGAAACGGTAGAAAAGGTCTTTGCACAGAACAAGATCAATGCCTCTGTCTATGAATTGATTTCAATTCTTTCATTCTTCATCATCGGAGCCTTTAACGGATACCCCGTATTCGAAGTACCGGCCGCCGCCAGCATCGTGCTACTCCTCACCATCTTCATGATGCTCTTCAGCGCATTACACTCCTGGTTCAAAGGATGGATCTACCCCTTACTCATGGGCGTGATCTTTACCATGAATTTCCTCAGTCAACGCAGCGGCATGTTCAATTATACGAACTTCGCCTACGGACTCAATTACTCAATTGAACAGCCGGACGTTTATTCTATTGAGCGCATCCGCAATATTGCTTCCGACAAAAAACTTACGAACAGTTCATTCGATTCTTACCTGGAAACGCTCAATCACTGGAAGGCAAAAACCCAGGAAGACAAGCCCAAACTGATCGTATTAAACGTTTCCGGAGGAGGCTCAAGAAGCGCACTGTGGACCATGCTCGTATTGCAGCAAGCTGACTCACTGCTCGAAGGCAAAGTCAGCCAGCACACACAATTGATCACCGGGGCTTCCGGGGGAATGATCGGTGCCGCTTACTTTCGTGAATTACTACTGCTGCAACGTACCGGAAAGATCAACAATCTCCACAGCCCGGTCTACGCGGAAAATATCAGCAAAGACCTACTCAACAAGCTGTCGTTCATGGCCTCCACCAACGACATGTTTATCCGTTACCAGAAATACGACTACAACAACTTCAGTTACACCCGCGACCGTGGCTACGCCTTCGAAGAACAGCTCCACGAAAACACCGGCGATGTAATGCGGCACAATCTCGGATATTACGCATCGTACGAGAAGAATGCCACCATTCCCACCATGATCTTCTCGCCAACGATCATAAACGATGGACGGCGATTGCTGATCTCTTCACAGCATCTGGATTTTCTGACAGTTCCCCGACGCCCTGCCGACGGGATTACCCTCTCCAATGAAAACATTGACTACCACTGCCTCTTTGCCCATCAAAAAACCGATGAGATCCGGTTTTCAACGGTGATGCGAGCGAGTGCCACATTCCCGTTTGTCATGCCAATGGTCACCTTGCCCAGCCAACCGGAAATCCAGTTGATGGACGCAGGAATTCGCGACAACTACGGCACCAAAACCACCATGGAGTTTCTTTTCGCCATGCGCGAATGGATCCGGGCAAATACTTCCGGCGTGATTGTCCTGCAGATCAGGGATACGCAAAAAATCCTGGACAATGAAACCTACAAACAAGTCTCCTTTATCGACAAGATCACCCTTCCTTTCGGAAACATGTACAAGAATTTTCCGCGCGTACAGGATTTCAACCAGGAGGAACTAATGATACTGAGCGCCCAGTCACTGGATTTTCCGGTAGACCTCATTTCTTTCAACCTCCGGGAACGCGAGGAGGACCGGATTTCGCTCTCATGGCACCTGACTCGACAGGAAAAAAATATGATTCGGGCCGCCTTCCGCAGCAAGAAAAATCAGGCGGCGCTGGATCAATTAAAACGAATTCTTTAACCACAAAAAAAAAGGGCAATCTTTCGATCACCCTTCCAATATCCTCAGCAGGCTAACCCTACTTTTGATTTACTCCTGTAAACGGTTTCTTTCCCGATACATTCTGAACGTAAACCGCTTTTCCACCGCATACAGCAGGCGAATTATTGGTCGTTACGCCATAATCAAAGTGAATGTTTCGTCCATCTACTTTGAATGACTCCGGAAGATTTACCGGGTTCAATCGCATTACACGTCCGTTTTCCACCACTTCGATCCAAGTTCCGCAATCGCCGGAACCGTTTGAACGAACAACACCACTTACATCGTACGCCACTTTTTGTTCAGCCGGCATCGACTTCAACGTTCCTGCAACAGGCGTAACTTTCACTCTATTCTGGCTAAATCCGTATGACGCTCCGAGCAACATACAGGTGATCACAAACATCTTCATAGTTTTTGTTTTTGGGGTTCCTCCGAACTAAACCAATATCATGCCAAGTTAGTGAATTCCACCCTTTAAACCAAAAAAGAGGGAAGCCGTAGCTTCCCTCCCCTTCATTAACCTGTAATTGTTAATAATTGATCCGTGCTAATATTAACGAATAACATGCCAAAAGGTTTCACTTTTTGAAAAAAGTTCTTTTCCTCAATTAACATTTTTCCATGCAAAAGTTTTCAAGCCTCACGAATACGGCCTTTCTAACGTCTTTATATTTGAGATGTTGAGTTCTGAAAAATCCATACAGGCCCTTGTCCGACTTATTGATGATCCTGACGACACTGTCTTCGAACATGTGCGCGACGAGCTAATGAGTCACGGTGTAAAAGCCATTCCTTTTCTGGAAAGCTCCTGGGAAGAGGACAACTTTGGCTTGTTGTTTCAATCCCGCATCGAAAATCTGATCCATGATATTCAGTTTCAGGTGGTCAAATCCGAATTGAAAGACTGGATCGAATCTCCGCACAAAGACCTGCTGGCTGGAGCACTGATCGTTGCCCGCTACCAATACCCGAACCTCGACGAACAAGCAGTTCATCGAAAGATTCAGGAAATTCGTAAAGACATCTGGCTTGAGATCAGCGACAAGCAAACGGCTTACGAAAAAGTCCGTGTATTCAACAAAGTATTC
>JBNKYR010000039.1:0-19767 GCA_050300995.1 Crocinitomicaceae bacterium
GTATCTGCTTATGAAAAAAATACGCATTGCTATTGTCGATGACCATCGCTTATTCAGAGAATCATTGGCGAAGTTTCTTTCGTCGGAGAAAGACTATTCCATCCAGATTCTGGCTTCCAACGGTTCCGAATTGTTGGAACATCTTAAGAACATCAAAGTGGATGTTGTGCTGCTCGACATCCGTATGCCAATCCTGGACGGCTGGCAAACATTGGCCATTCTTAGCGAACGCTATCCGAAAATTCGTGTCATCATGTTGTCCATGTACGAATCGGAAGGACATATTGTCGAAGGTATTAAGCTGGGAGCTCGTTCCTTTCTGTGCAAAGACTGCGAGACCGATACACTTTTCGATGCCATTCACATGGTGTACAGAGAGGGGTATTTTTTCGACAAGGTGACCGCCAGAGCGCTGCGAAACAAAGTTGCCGACCGGCATTTTGAAGATATCCGTGTGCAGGTTGAAAAACTCACCACCCGGGAAACTCAGATCATACAGCTGATTTGTGCCGGGAAGACCAACAAGGAGATCTCGGAATTACTTTATATCAGTGTAAGAACTGTCGAAGCACACCGAAAGGCGATCTTCAATAAAACGGAATGTAAAAATACAGCAACGCTCGCCATTTACGCAGTTAAAAACGGAATCTATCAGATCGAATAGCCCTTCCTGAAGTTGCGCGACGGTAAATTCTTCACATTTTAAAGCGTATCTGTGTATCGATGCGGGTAAAGCCGAGAGTCAGATACTGTAAAAATGGCCGTTCACCTTGCTTTCCGGTAGTTTTAGGGTTATTTCGATTGTTCAGAGAGAACCCCTGGGGCTCCTTCGCGTTTGGCAGCGAGAACAATTTAGTATCTTTGCACGCGTAAACGAATTCAATTGATTTTCTTTTGGTTTACGCCTAAAAATACTGCATACTATGAATCGAATCATCGCCTTTTTATTGCTTGTCTCAATGGTCGTCAGTTGTACAAATACAACAGACCAACCTGCGGAAACTTCAGAAAACGAGCCTACCGGGGTTGACAACCTTGCTTACAAGTGGGGAGAACTTGCCCTGGAAGCCACTGCCCGGGATACCGAACGTTTTAAACCGAGGCCTACAATTACTTCCCGTTACCTGGGACTCATCTTCGTTGCGGTATTCGATGCATGGTCGCGTTACGACGAAAAAGCCATTCCGGTGTATCTGGATGGTGTGGATCGCCAACCTGAAGATCAGCGAACTTTGCGTAATAAGGAAATTGCTATCAGTTATGCTGCATACGGCGCCATGTCCGAGTACTTTTTCTCTGACAAGGAACTCTTCATGGACTTCATGAAAGAGCAGGGACTGGACCCCAACAATCATTCAATGGATCCCAACACTCCGGAGGGAATTGGAAATCTTGCCGCAAAGGCGGTGATCGAAGCCCGTAAAGGCGACGGATCGAATATGTACGGTGAGGAAGAAGGATCTGACGGTCAACCTTATTTTGATTACACCGGATATCGGCCCGTCAACGATGTAGATCTCAGCGTGGATAAAATCCAGCCGAACCGATGGCAACCGAAGTACTTTTCTGATGGTGAAGGTGGCAAATTCGCTCCGGGCTGTCTAACGCCATTCTGGAATCAGGTGAAACCGATTGCGCTGAAATCACCGGACCAGTTCCGCCCGGGACCTCCTCCTATGTATGGCTCCGAACAATTGGCCAAAGAAGTAAAAGAAGTGGTGGACGTACAGGCGAACCTTACCGATGAAGACAAAGCATTGGTTGAATTCATGAGGGACGGACCAAAATCTGTTCAGCAGGCCGGACACTGGCTTATTTTTGCCCAGGCAGTTTCACGCAGAGATAATCATACCCTGGATGAAGATGTAAAAATGTACTTCTACAATCAGGTTGTTGCCATGGATGCTTTCATCGCTTCATGGGATTCAAAAATGCACTACGACTTTGCCCGTCCTTTTGCACTGGTGCATTTGTATTTCGGGAACGAAACGATCACCGGTTGGGATGGTACCGGTGGGGGCATGAAAGAAATGAAGGGAAGCCAGTGGCGCCCTTATTCACCTGATACATTCCTTTGCCCTCCATTCCCTAGCTATACTTCCGGGCACAGTACAATCAGTGGCGCTTGCGCAGAAGCCCTGAAATTGTGGACGGGTAGCGATGAATTCGGTGAAGAGGTGACACTTGTTGCCGGTGCAATGACACATCCGGACGATCCGGGAGATACCGTTGTACTTAAATTCCCGACGTTCAGTGAAACAGCCGAAATGGCCGGTATCTCACGTGTAATGGGAGGTTATCACATCCAGGCCGATAACATTGCCGGACTGGAACTCGGCCGTAACGTGGCGAAAGAGGCCTGGAAATTCTATCAGAAGCATATCGGCGAATAAGTATCGACATACTTGTAAGAACTGTTCAGCCCTGAAATAACGTTCAGGGCTGAAATTTTGTCACCAGGTATCATCCGATTCTGGTAGCTTTGTCATTATTCGATCCCGTTCCCCCACATCCAACTGTCATTTTTTCAGACTTAATCCACTGGCAAACAAATTGATAATTGCTTGTCCAGATCATGATCATTACGAATTGAGTTTGAAATACAGCCCCTCCGTGAGGCACAAAATAAAAATGAATTATGGGAACAATTGTGAAACAAAACGGTAATCAGATTTCTGAAAAATCTATTTTCGATGACTTCTTTCCTACGGATTTCTTCCAAATGAACCGCCGCCCGAATTACTCTACGCCTGCCGTAAATGTTAAGGAAACGGATCATGCTTTTGAGATCGAACTGGCAACACCAGGAATGAAAAAAGAGGATTTCAACATCGAACTGGACAACAAAGTACTGACCATTAGCGCTCAACGCAGTGATTCGGAAGAAACAAAAGAAGGAAATTACACACGTCGGGAATTCAATTTCCAGTCGTTCAAGCGTAGTTTCAGTCTTTCCGATAAGCTGATCGATCGCAACGACATCAACGCCAGCTACGAAAATGGTATTCTCCGCGTAAGAATCGGTAAAACCGAAGAAGCGAAAGTCCAGCCATCACGCAGGATTGACGTACAATAAAGCACTTCTTTGAAGATTAAAAAAGTCCATCAGACCTGATGGACTTTTTGTTTTCTGATAAAAATCCGTTCCCAACTTCAGGTATAAATACCCTATAAAAACCGTATTTATACGCTTACATTTTCAGCACATGGTGCTTACTTTTAGACCTCACTATCAAAACAAGAAAAAGATTATGGCAACAAAAGTTCCCCCTCACGACGTTTTCACCCTTGACCTGAACAAAGTAATCCGCGCTGAAGGATGCGTGATCGAAGCTGCAAAATGTGAATTCACCTACCATTGGGATTTCGAAACCAATATGGGTATGGCACAGCTTCTCTCGATCGACGAGATTCCTGTAAGCATTCCACTTCACCCACTGGGGATCGAAGGATGGCTGGATTTCATGTCGGATATTGAAACATCCATTCCGGTGCCTGTTAATGGTAATACCATATTGATCCGTCGTGTTATTCTGGACATCAACCTTTCTACAGGTGAACGTTCTGCTGCATTGATCCTTGGTGATGCCTGCATCATCGGAACCGAAAACTTCGGTGACGACAAGCTTTCAACACTCGAGTCATAAAACATTTGAAAAAAGGAAAAGGCTCCCATCGGGAGCCTTTTTTTTATTCCTGAACATGTAGCTTTTCATCGGTCTCTCTGACCATTTCGTACACGGCGTAAAGTCCACTGTTTTCGCACCAGACCATAAACAGGTTTTTCTGCCTGACCAATTGCGCGTTTTCACGGAAATAAACTTCCTTCCAGCCGTCGTGCGAGCCTCCGCACAACGGACATATATGAGTTATTTGGGTCGGATTTTTCATAGCTCTATCGGATCTCTGACATATTCATATCCGCATCCGAATCGTGGAACATTACATCCACTCTTCTGTTTGTACTACGATCACGGGAAGTCACCTCAGGGAAAGCCAGGGGAATTGTATTGCCGTACCCTTTGTAGGAAAGACGATCCCTTGAAATTCCATGACCTACGAGGTAGTGATACACTGCCCGGGCACGTCGTCTGCTGATACTCTTCTTATTTCCGCAACAAACATGCCCACGAATGTGTGCTGTTAGATGCGTGTTGTTCTCCATCAACCCGAGCAGATCCTCCAGGTACTTTTCCGAATTTGGGAGTACGCGTGCAGTACCTCCCTCAAACTGGATCGGAAGCGTAAAATAATCAGGAATGCGGCTTTCAGTTGTTTCAACACTCACGAAATTCGTCTGCGGGTTGGAAAGCGTACTTGCCGGAACCGGTCTTTTTTCAGACTCCACCTGCGCAAGCGAAGCAGCTTCCTCGAAGTAGTATACATCGATTCGTTCCCAGCTTTCCGGTGTAAAATTGACGGCCACCCTTTGAGTTCCATAATAATGTATCGCACATTGCTGCTCTTCTTTTTCCAATAAGCGAAAGAGGTAATCAATGCGATTTTCCATTAAGGTCGGAGCACCGGACATATGCCCTGGCTCAACATACGCATTGACCTCAATGAACTGGATCGTTTTGTTTTTGAAGGCATATTTCATTTCCGTGGCAAGGTTCAGGGATTCATCTGTCATTCGTATCGATTGCTGTTCGAAGTAAACGGTTAGACGCTCAATTCCGGCATGCAAATTCGTAGCGAAAAACAGGCAAAGAATTGGAATTAGTGTTTTCATGATCGAAGATTGTTGTTGGTTTCATACGTCTATTTTATTCCATTCTCCGGCTTCTTGCAATCTCCGCTTTCCGATCGTTTCATTTCGCCCCGCAAACGATTCAAGTTTGCAAATATCCGTCTGAAATCCCCCTTCTCAACCATCCGTTTTCGGTTTTGAAACGGTTTGAAATTTATTCTTGAATTCAACATAACAACCTGAGAAACAGTGTTTTAAATCCATTTCAATCTCCAAAAGTTAGCTGATTTGCATCCCTTTCCGATCGCATTGGGAAGTTCTATTCTCCCGCTGGGAAGACCTCAATTGAAAGCCCGACGCTACCGCCGTAGTTTGGCCTCATGGTTCGCTACAGAGCCCAAGTTTAACTACACACAAAAAAACCTTTACAGATGAAAAATTTAATCTTACACTACGTTACGCTAACAGCGGGCATGTGTATCTCCCTATCGGGATCGGCCCAGGAAAATCCTGAAAAGATCTGGGTGACATTTAACGACACCCAGGACGTCCCTGAAGTACAGTTGGACGGCAAATTAAAATCCGCTAATCCGGAAGTACAGCAATTGATCGAAGAATTTACCATTTACGGAGTTGAACAAGCACTTCCCGATTCACGTAACGCGGAACTTCAAAAAGTATATGAACTGGAATGTCTCTGCAACAGCGTTGACCTTTCGGCAAAAATTGTGAACGAAACAAAATCGCTCTCACAGCCGGAAGAGGCACCAAAATATGAACTGCTGAGCACTCCGGACGACTACAACACTGTATTTGCAACCGATTACGCCCTCGACCTCATTAACGCGCAGGGTGCCTGGGACTACACCACAGGAAATGATGGTGTGATCCTCGGAATTTCGGATGGGAACTTCTATGTTAATCATGAAGAGTTGCAGACCGAATATGTGAGCTACAGTCCGTACAGTACTCCAACTTACTATTATCAGCACGGAACAGCAGTGGCAGTTACCGCTGGAGGAAGTACCAACAACTCGATGGGAAAAAGCTCCATCGGATACAACTGTAAACTTTCGCTTGCACCGATGAGCTACAACTCAATCCTTCAGTTGAGCTACGGCGGAGCAAAAGTGATCAATGTGAGCTGGTCATCCGGTTGTGCATACAGTAACTACGTTCAAACGGTAATCAACGAAATCACCGCGAATGGAAGCATCATGGTAGCCGCTGCCGGAAACGGTGGGACTTGCGGAGGACCAACCAACCTGGTTTATCCGGCTGCACACGATAACGTAATTGCCGTATCCAGTATTGGACCAAACGACAATCATGAGCGTACTATCGGGAACCCGAACACCACACATCAGCACAACAGCTCCGTGGATATCTGTGCGCCAGGCTACGACGTGGCATTGACCATCGGACCGGGAGCGTACATGACAGGTAACGGAACTTCGTTTGCCTCTCCACTGGTAACCGGTACTGTCGGATTGATGTTTTCTGTAAACCCATGCCTTACAATTGACGATGTACTGAACATTTTTGCGGCAACAGCAGTAAACATCGATGCGCAGAATCCGGCGTATATCGGAACTCTTGGGTACGGACGTCTTGATGCGGCAGCTGCCGTTCAAATGGCGGCTGAGTGGACATGCCAGGGACAGGGCAACAACAATGGAAACAATGGAAATGGTGGGTCCAACAACGGAGGATCGAACAATGGAGGTTCCAACAATGGTAGTGGTTCCAGCGGCGGAGGCAACAATGGCGGCGGAAACAATACAGGAGGAACCAATAACGGAAACCCGAACGACGTATTTGGCGACGGTAACAATGGGAACGGAAACGACCCTGGAAGCACTGATCCGAGCAATCCCGGAAATGGAAACAACGGAGGAAACAGCAATGGTGGTGGAAATACTATCGGCATAGATCAAACAATCCGCGAGGACAAAGTGACACCGGGACCTATAAAGCCAACACACGAAGAAATTCATGGAATGCACTCAGCAGGAATCAATTCCGACGATTCAGCGATTGATTTTGCAGTGAGTGTTGCTCCAAACCCTGCCGCAGGAAGCACTGTACTCCGATGGACACGCGGCACAGTAATGCACCTCACAGTGTACAATTCAACAGGTGCACTGTTGAAACAACAAGAATTGAATATGAATGAGACAGAAGTTCACCTGAACCTGGAAGAAGCCGGTGTTTACACCGTCGTCCTCAACCAGAACGGTCAGCAGGTTTGGAGAGAGCGGATTGTCAACATCAAATAAGTTTTCGGTTAGGTTAGTTTAGCTGTGGTTAGATCAAAAGGGAAGCCACGAGAGTGTGGCTCCCTTTTGAACCACAAATCATTAAAAAAGAGAGCTATGAATTGGATACAAATCAACGAGAAAAGACCAGCAGTCAACGAATCAGTTATGCTTGCTATCAACTACGGGAGAAGTAAACGATTCAGATTCTGGAAAAAGAAGATCATTGTCTTCGGTTGGCTCATGCAAATTAAGGAAACAAGTGCGGGAATAGAATACCTGTTCTACGACCAGACAAATCACTGTCATCGCAAGCACTCTGTTACCCATTGGATGACCCTGCCGGAACCACCAAAAAAACCGGACTGATCATTAAAAAGAATTTTCAAAGCGAGTAGCAGTAGTTTAGGTCGAAGGGCCGGGATGAAAAACCCGGCCCTCTAAAAACAAAAGTTATGAATTGGATCAATACAAAAGAACAATTGCCGAAACCATACGAAATGGTCGTAATGGTGATCAACGAAGATGGCGAACAACAGTCTTCACCGGCAAAAATGACCATCGTGCATGGTTGGCTGGACCGCGTAATCGATACCCCGGATGGGTTTGAATACCGATTCATTGACAGCACCAATTACAAACAACACGGAGAGCAGGTGACCCACTGGATGAAAGCACCTGAACCACCCGAAGAATTTCATAAGTCAGCATAGTTTAATAAGTAGTCTGTGATTAGGTGAAGGGCCGGAAATACAAACGGTAGTTTCGGCCCCTTTTTTACCCGAAGCGCAGGAAGCGAACAAGCTGACACTTAAGCAGGGAATCCTTTCAATACACATGTCCGAATAACGGACGGATTGAAAACGATCCATTGAAACAAAATACGCAGGAAAACGAAGGGGAATTCAAACGTCCCCACGGTTTCAGGCAAATAAAGATCTCAAAAGGTTAATTAGTAGCTGTGGTTAGGTGAACAGGGCCGGAAAAGCATGTTTTTATTCCGGCCCTTTCTTGACCCGACACAAAAAGAAACAATTGATGACAACACTGAAACAACAAACGGACAGCACACTGGTTAGTGCCAGAGATCTTTCACCCGGAAACGAACAACATGCAGACCGAAAAGAGATAACCTCTCCTACTCTGCAGGTCACATTTCCCACTGACATCGAAACAAATACTGACCCCGTGAGGTCTGATACAACTTCAGGAATCCGGGTTCGAATAGAAAATAAACAGGATCTGGAAAGGTTTATTAGTAGCTGTGGTTAGAGTGAACAGGGCCGGGAGAACATGGCTTTGTTCCGGCCCTTTCTCTGATACTCACTAAAAAACAATGACATGAACACACTGAAAAAAAATACCGACGTAACACAAGCCCATTCCGGAGATCCTTTGTTCCTGGACAGACAATGCGAGAATCAAAGCGAGTCAAACCTCGATATTCTTCCCGCGCCCCCCTCTGCCAACAAAAAAATGAATCGCAAAAACCAGTCAGCCGGAGCTTTCCATCGTGGAATCACCGGAACGCTGGTACGCATAAAACATAAACAAGACTTCAAAAAGTTAATTAGTAGCTGTGGTTAGGTGATAAAAAAGGGTCGTGACTCAAAAGATCACGACCCTTTACTACTAACCAGAATAAAATTGTTCTATCTCTATCTCTAAATCTAAATACTATGAAATCATCGAAAAAAAACGCAAGCACAGGAGTTGGTAAGATCTATAAACTTTTCTACCAGGGAAACGATGTCCAGCATAGCGGACAGGTAACCGCAGTAGTCATGATGATCATCATGTTTATTCTTCCGGCATTCCTGCTCTATCTTCCTTTTGCTTAGTAACGATTTCCGATAAGCAATCAGATTTTAAGTGCTTTCATCAATTCGTCTTTCTTACGAACGGCTACATGTACCAGAGATCCGTCTGACATGATCAGCTGGCCAC
This sequence comes from Crocinitomicaceae bacterium, assembly GCA_050300995.1. GTDB lineage: Bacteria > Bacteroidota > Bacteroidia > Flavobacteriales_D > Crocinitomicaceae > UBA4466. The sequence continues at coordinate 8,896 of JBNKYR010000039.1, forward strand.
CCTTTCCGCGAAGATATTTGTTCGCGTATTGAATATTGACGATGGTTGATTTATGCACTTTGATGAAATTGTTCTTGATGAGGATATCCTCGAACTCCTTCATGGACTTGGAAACAACGATTCTGCGCCCATCTGCAAGGTGAAATGTGCAGTAAGCACGATCAGCCTGGCATCGAACGATGTCGCTGATCGGCACAAGTTCCAATCCTTCTTCACTTGGCAAGGCCAGCTTATCGAAGTTTTTCATCGTATTCACTGCAACTGCAGGTTCGTTGCTCTGCAACAGTTTCTTTCGCTTATCCAGACGCAGCCGAATTACTTCAAGCACGTGCATGTGATCAAAAGGTTTCAACACATAATCATCTGCCCCCAGCGTCATTCCGCGACGAACATCTTTCAACTCGACTTTTGCAGTAAGGAAAACAAATGGCGGAACAATTTCGTTGGCCATTACCTGGTTGATCGCACTCAGCAGTTCAAAGCCATCCATTTCAGGCATACTGACATCGCACAACACAAGGTCGGGTTTTTCATCCATTATCTGCTTATAGCCTTCCTTACCGTTTCGGGCGGTAATCACCTCATAACCTGACATCTCAAGAATCTCCTGAAGAGTTTCCCGGATTGCCTTTTCGTCTTCAACAACTAGTAGTTTTTCCATGGCGGTTTAATTTTTAGATAAAACAATTTTAAATTCAGATCCTTTGTTCAGTTGGCTTTTTACTTCAAGCTTTCCCTGATTTAATTCAATATATTCTTTGGCAATGGCTGATCCCAGCCCTGTCCCATTATAATCACGTGTATTGGATGCGCGGTAGAACGGTTCGAAAATCTGATGCAATTCGACATCCGGAATGCCAATCCCGTAATCCGTTACCGATATCTCCACGTTCTGATCCCCGAAGTTGATCATCAGATTCGGGTCCTTTGCTCCTTCCGAGTACTTGAAAGCATTTGAAATGAGATTGGAGATCGCATGCTCCATTAATTTCTCGTCAAGTGACACCGGCACCGCATCTCCCTGTACCTTAAACTGCATTTTTCTGCCGTCACTTTGGATCTCCGTATAGTTACGGATCAGGTTTTCACACATGTTCACCAAATCGGTCGGTGCAAAAACCGGTTGAATAATGCCCGAGTTGATCTTACCGATCACCAGTACCTCATCCATCAGGTCAGTCATACGTCCAATGTGCTCCCTGATCCTTGTAAAGATCTTGTCAAAGCGTTCCTGGTACTCGTCCGACATCTCTTTCTTCTGCATATCGAGAACCCCCAGGCTGGCCTGAATTACAGCAAGCGGTGTACGGAACTGGTGAGAAGCTGTCGATACGAAACCTGACTTGATCTTACCAAGTTCTTTCTCCTTCTCAAGACTGATGGCCAATTCCTTCTTCGCCTCATCCAATTCCTGTGTACGCTCCTGCACCATTGCTTCAAGCTTCTTCGTGAAGGCTTCCTTCATTTCAATGGCTTCCTTCCGTGCGGTAATGTCACGCAAAATTCCTGATACGCCGGTAATATCTCCGTGGACATCCTTCAGTGGGAACAACGACATGTTTGCGTAAAGCTTGTGACCATCTTTGCACACCAACTCCACCTCCCGACTCTCTACCTGGCCGCCAGAGATAATGCTTTCAAACAAACGTTCCTTTCTCGTGTATGCATCCTCCGGAAAGAGCTTCCAGAAATGTTTTCCCATCGCCTCACGCACGCTGTATCCCATCATCAATTGTGCTCCCTGGTTCCAGCTATTGATTTTCCCATACGTATCCACGCTGATAATCGCATCGCTCGAGTGCGATACGATATCCGCCAGGTGACGCAGTTCTTTTTCTGTGTTTCGCTTTGCACGATCGTCACGACGTGCTTTAATCAACGTTGAGCAAGTCACAACGAGCGGTTGCATCAGGTCAATTTCATTTAGCTGGAAGTCACCGGTACGGTTCACGATACCTACCACTCCAATCAAGCGATCGTTACTGAAAAACGGAAGTCCGAGATAATTGCGGATCAGTCCGGGAGTTCGCTTGAAAATCGAACCATTGTCTTCCATATCCGGATCATTGATCATGTGCGCCTTTCCTTTGGATACGGTCGCCTCAACAATTTCGACCAATTCATACTCGGAAAGGATACCAGTCTTTGCTGTTGTCTTTTTGCCGGATCGTTTCTTGCTATTTTCGCTCACTCCATGGAGACGAACCCCACCTCCTTCTCCTACCTCAGCAATAAAACACAGTTCGCTGGAATCAACCCCCAACAGGGACGTCATCATTGTATCAAAAAGGCCGTCAGTATTGTGACTACCGATATAGCTGGTCTGTGCCGTTGCAATAATTTCTACAATATCCTTTGCCCGTTTCTGCTCGTCAATGTCCTTTGCTGCAGCAAAAATCTGATCGGATTCTTCCTCGTATTTCGCGGACCACATCATCCACTTAAAACTGCCATCCGAACATCGGTAACGGTTGATAAAGTTGGTTGTACAGGTTCCCGTTTTCATTATTTCCAGCTCCTTACGCGTTTCCTCCACATCGTCCGGATGAATAAAATCGAAGATGGACTTTGAAAGCAACGCCTGCTCCGAGTGCCCCGAAAATTCAGAAAAACGAGGATTGATCCTGTTGAACCTTCCATTGTCCTCCAAAATACAGAGCAAATCCATCGAAATAGCGAAATAGCGCTCAAACTGATGAATTTCCTGTTCTGCCCGATGACGCTCTACAAGCGAACCGATCTGTGTACCGATAAAAGACAACAGTGTAAGATCCTGCTCCGAAAAAATATCGGACTCATCGAAACTCTGTGATGCGAGTACTCCCACCACACTATCTTCCGAGATCAGAGGAACACCGATCCATGCCTTTGCAGAACGTCCGTATGTTTCCAGTTTGTGTTTTTTCTTGAATTCCTTCACCTGATCACCGCTCAGGTACAGTCCTTTTCGTGAATTGACAATGTATTCGGACAGACCACGTCCGTTAATTCTTGCCGGTGGCAATTCACGTTGAACAGCACCATCCTTCACCTGGAAGCGAATGCTCATTTCCTTACTTGGTGCGTGGTAGGTTGCAATGTATACATTCGGAAAATCCTTAATGCGGATCAACTGTTCGTAAGTGTACTCGCAGAAATCGTGCAAACTGAGATTCGCATTCAGTTTTCTTGAAATATCGTTGATGACGGTATTGCGCATTTCCGTCTCCTTCTGCTCGGTAATATCCCTGTCCGTTCCAAGAATTCCCGTAACATGTCCTTCTTCGTCGCGCAGCACCTTGATATAGGAACGAATGTAACGGAAGCGACCATTGCTATCAACCAGACGAAACTCAAACTCATTCATCCGGATTTTATCCGGACGACGGATCAACCATTCAATCCACTGACGGTCCTCCGGATGAATCCAGCGGGTGAGATCTTCCAGGCTGTACACGCTACGCTCATCTGCTACCAGATTCAGCAAGGCCAACTCTCCTCGCGACAACCTCAATTCCTCTGTCTTGTAGTTGTACTCCCAGCTTCCCATTTTAGCAATGATCTGGGCCATGCGCAGGCTGTGCTCACTTTCACGTAACGCAACATTCGCACGAATGATTTCGTCGGCATCAGTTCCGGTAATGGTATGAAGTCTTGCGCTCTCGGGATTTTTTGCCGACTGTGAAATTGCATCTTCCAAACAAGCGATCAATCGGCTTTCCTCAATCGGTTTTTTAAGCACTTTCAGCACACCTACCTCGTTCACTACTGCCAACATACTTGAATAGTCCTGGGAAGCAGTGTACAAAACAAGCGCTATCGAAGGTTGTTGGTGCTTTATTTTTTTCAGGAAACCAAATCCGCTGATCCCTTCAAATTCCAATTCTGAAACAACCAGATCAACCGGCTCGCTTTTCATGAATTCCAGAACCTCTTCCGGAGTGTTAAAGGTAAGCACATTGTATTTTGAACCGAACAGGATCGCAAAGCGTTCTCCTCCGTCAGCATCGCTGTCCACACAGGCAATCGTATATTTCGACATGGCTTTCATGAACAATGATCAGTTTGAGGAATAAAGTGATGGCAATACAAACCCTGCAACCCAAAAAAGTCTGAGCTTTCCAGGATTGTACGCTGCCATATATTTAAAAAATACCATTTTGTCATACCTGACTTAAAATGGCTCCAACGCTTTCCTTTCGGATTTGGCGTGCAGGCAACAGTAGTAGCGGCGTACCTGAGGTTCGGAGTCTGTAGGACTCTTAAAGTAGCATTTAAAAGACTGATTCGCAAATAGAAAAAACAATTCGGCTGCTCCCCTGAATATTTACCACGAATGATCGAGTAAACCCTTGATGCGTTTGCACGAATTCCCTTAATTACTAAGGGATTTGTATAGCAGCGATATTGTCCGTTTTCAATTGCCATGGTACGTCAATTCATGATGTAAAATTGACGCACGCACGTTGGGAAACAAATTACATGTTTCCCAACGTCGCTATTTGGCTTCCCAACGTGACATATATCCTTACCGAACGATTTCCACGAAACCGGTAATTAAATGTCCGTCGAATGTTTCGCCTGAAGTGACCTCAAGCCCTGTATTGAGTTCCAATGTATAGAAGTATGTTCCATCAACAAGATCAGTCGGAATCCAACTGTTGTCGTAATCATCCGAATTGTATACAACGTTCCCCCAGCGATTCTGAACCGTAAGGCTTGATCCCGGAAAGTCTTCCATGTGCGGGATTACAAAGGCGTCGTTTACCCCATCTCCGTTCGCAGTAATCACATTCGGAACCTCCGGAAGACAAAGCGTTACCACTGTCACTTCCGGTGAAAGAATCTTTTGTCCGCATGCATCTGTGATGCTCACCTGGTAGAAACTCGTTTCGTAGGGATGAACAAAAATGTCTGCTGTTTCCTCATCGTTGCTCCAGGTATACTCAAATGGTCCCACTCCTCCGGTCACGATTGCCGAAAGTTGAACATCATCATTATTTTCAGGACAAAAAGCCTGATCAGCCATGGACTGCAATTCCATCGGATCATAGTTGCGCACAAAGAGGGTATCTGCAAATAGCTCTGTACCACAACGACTGTTCACCACCATGAGAATAATATTTTCCACTCCTTCCGACTTCCCGTCGGTCAATACTTCCACAAAAAGCGTATCGGTTAACTGTCCCGCAGGAATCGTCAAGGATTCGGGAAGCTCCGTGTAATCGGCACCATTTTCGGCGGAACCGGAATATGCCAGTTCGTATGTAATATCTTCATACAGAAGAGCAGGATCTTTGGTCAAAACGAACATTCCCTCCATGCAGGCTTCCGCAACCATATTGCTTCCGTCTTCGGCCTGCGCTTCTACCGTTACCTGAAAAGGATCAGCATACCCGGTATAAAAAGCGTAAGCTCCACGGGCGCCTGTATTGGCCAGCATTGCCACTGTAATGGCATTCTGACTTTCAAAGGATACCGTTCCGGTAAGACCGGAAAGTCTGTACATGACGTAACCCGCATTTCCCGGAACTGTTAAAGGGTTTTGTGCCAAAGGTGTTCCGTTCATGGAAACCGGGCTTCCTGCACGGGCAATTACATCAATGGCACCCGGAGTATTATCAAAAGAATCAATGCGCGGTACTGTCACCGAGTTCATTCCGGAGCATTCAAGCGGCGGAACGATGCTCATACACTGCGTATATTCCAGGTCTTCCGACGCATTGGTGGATTGATAAACAGCTACAGCCTCAGATGCTTCCAGGTACATCAGGTTGCTCGCGTCATATGCACTGGCCGGAATTACATAATAATCTCCGGCGTCCAAAACCGCTGCAGGCTGAGTACTTCCGTTAATATAAAGTTCTGTTCCATCGATGTCCGCGATCACAATCACACGCTCAATTTCCTCTACCATCACGTTGTTTCGCTTCCCCATGATGTATTCACGTCCCAGCATTTCAACAGGCAGCACCTGGTCCATCCCAATATCACGTGTTGGAACCACATCACTGGTGTTCCCGCCACCACACCACGAACCGGAGTTCACTACTACGGGCAGATCGGACTCAATCAAAACACCGTTCGGTCCCAGGTCATTTTGAAATGCTCCCTGCTCGTCCAGATAGGCGGCAATGATGTAGGATTGGTTTTTATTGAGAGTGACTGAAAAATCAGCAGTTGCTGTTCCCGAAGCGTTCAAAGGGCATCCGTGAAAGATAACACCTTCCCGGAACCCGGAAAAATGAACCGTTGTATTGTCTTCTGTTGCCATTACGCTGACCAGGTGCGATTTCTTCTCATCACCGGCAGCAATACTGAAACGTGTGTAAAGAAATCCTGCCCGGAAACGTGTTCCCAACCCACTACGACCTTTCGCTGTCATTGACATCCCCTGCATACCTGAAGAATGGCGCAGATTTGCAAAGAATGGTTGAGAAGCGCGAACAACCAATCCTTCAGTTGAGAGCGGTATATTCAACCCTGTACTGTCCACAATACCTATTGCGTCGTATTGATATCCCATCAGATGTTGTCCTGAATTAGTACGGGAAATTGTCACCGTGGCAATTTCAGTTCCATCCGATTCTTCTATGGTAACCGGAAAAGGAACATCGGAGTTTGTCGAAAGAAAGAGAATATTGCGCCCAAGATCATTGACGTCCGATGAACGTGAAAATACAGGAGGAAAATAATGCACTGTATCGTACTGTCCGAAAACCGGCGCGGTAATCAGCAGCAATACAACCAGAAAAGCTATCCTTTTGTACTTCATTTGTTGAATCAGCGTGTGCATAGCGTTGTGTTTAGATGATACTGCAAACCTAAAGGCTTCACAGCGCCTTTAACCGTCGCAATTTCCCAACGTTGCACTTCCCTTACCGAACGAAAAATCGTCCGAAACACTCTCGAAATCCGTCGGAAAAATACGTTCGCTCCAGGTATTTATTGCAGAAAAACACGCGGTATTGCAAAAAACTGCAACAAATGCCCGTTTTTGTTCATCTATGCCGCTCCTTTCAAATGATTTTCTGATATTGTAGTTGAGCAAACAACCAAAGCCGAATCAAACCTACGATTATGAGCGAGCCTGAAATTCGAATAGCTCTTGCTGAGGATCATCAACTACTGCGCAACACCATTATTTCAGTATTGAATGATCAGGATGATTTTGAGGTGGTGATTGGAGCCAAGAATGGCGCTGAACTACTCGAAGGGCTGGAAACCCATGAAGCCGACGTTATACTGCTCGACCTCAACATGCCCGTGTTGGACGGTCGTGACACATTACCGGTAATCATTAAGAAGTACCCGAATCTGAAGATCATTGTACTCAGCATGTATTACGGTGAGGCCTATATTGAAAAATACATGCGACTCGGTGCACACGGATATCTCTCCAAAGATTGTGCTCCGGAATTCCTTACACAAGCCGTTCGGGATGTCTATCGTGACGGGTATTTTCTGCACGAAAAAACGCCTGCAAAAGTACTTTCCTCCCTGATCGAAAGTGAGGTGTATGTTCCGAAAGAACCAAGTTACCCGCTTTCCGAACTGGAAAAGGACGTTGTTACCCTGATCTGTGATCAGAAAGAGAATATTGAAATTGCCGAAGCCCTTGACCTCACTGAAGAACAAGTTGCCCGATTGCGCAGCGAGATCATGTCTAAACTGGGTGCCCGAAACGATGCAGGAATCATAGGCTATGCCCTTAAAAATGACCTCTACCGCCTGATGATGTAGGGTTAATACCATTTGTCCGCCAACATCACCTTTTGTCAACATCACTCCGGAGGAGTGCAGGGAATGCCTTATATTTAGGTTCGAATTATTTTCTATTACGAACTATGAAAAAAGGACTTCTACTATTTGCCTTCCTAACCTCCTACCTTTCCTTCGCACAAGTTCACCGATGCATGACCACTGAAGCCATGCAATACCAGGAATCCCTGACCCCGGGTTACCTTGAACAGGTGAACAAAGTTTTTGAAAAAGCCAAAAAGTACGCGGCTACGCATGGGGAAAAGAGCAACACGCTCTACACCATTCCGGTCGTTGTACACGTGGTATACAACACACCCGCTCAAAACCTTCCCGATTCGGTCATCTTCGATCAGATTCGCGTGCTCAACGAGGATTACCAGCGAATGAATGCCGATACGGCCAATATGCGTTCTGATTTTGATCAGGTAAAGGGAAATCCGCAGATTGAGTTTATGCTTGCGCAAATCGACCCTCTGGGAAATCCTACAAATGGTATTACACGTACCAGCACGAGCACAACAAGTTTCGGGTCCCTTACATTGTTGGGAGGTGATTTTTCCGACCTTGAGAAAGTAAAAAGTACGGCAAACGGTGGAATTGATCCGTGGGATCAGTCGCGCTACCTGAATATCTGGGTGTGCAACATGTCGATTGATGTTTTCGGAAATGAAGTTACAGCATTGCTTGGATACGCCACACCTCCTGCCGGACTTCCAAACTGGCCTCCGGGATCAACAAACGGAATGAGTGACGGTGTCGTGATCCAGTTCCAATGTTTCGGTAGTAACAACCCAAACGTTCTTGATCCCGGAACGGGACCAATCGACGTTCGTGGACGTACTCCTTCTCACGAAGTTGGTCACTACCTTGGTCTTCGCCACATCTGGGGAGACGGTGATTGTACTGCACAGGACGGCATTGACGATACGCCAAATGCTGACAGTCAATCGGATTCGGACTGCGATCCTTCGAAAAATACCTGCACCGATAATATCCTGGGAGTTGACCTGCCGGACATGATCGAGAACTATATGGATTATTCCGCTGAAACCTGCCAGAACTCCTTTACGAAAGGACAGGCGGACTTGATGCATGGCGTATTGGAAAACGAGCGTTACGATCTCGTTCACAACAACCCTGCTGCGGTTTCATCTCTTGAAAAAGAAACCTGGACCATCTACCCGAATCCGGCACAGGACGAATTGTTCGTTTCTGGTATTTCCGGCTCAGCAGAACTTTCATTGTACTCACTTTCAGGACAGCTGATCTCCAGCTACTCACTGAACAAGGGTGGAGTTCAAAGCATTGATGTCCGTAATGTTCCGCAGGGAATGTACCTCGTACGCATTGACGGAGCGCAACAGCAACTGACAAAAAAGATCATACTAAACTGATCTTTTGAATCGAATTGAAAGAAGGGACGTCAAGGCGTCCCTTTTTTTTATCCTGCTGAATTTTAACGATTTTTATAACAGTTGCTCCCCTTCGATCAGGACCTTTCCATTAGTTTTGTGCCCAAAATTAAAACCGCAACAAGGCATGAGGTCTTTTCTTTTCTTCCTTTTTATTTTGTCATACCAGGCAGTATCTGCAGCTGTGCTCCCACAGAGTACCCCTGCTTCCGATGCTGATTCCGTGCGTAAACAAAAGAAAGTAAGTTTTTACGACACCTCTGCTATCTACACGCAACACTGGAATCAGAATGTGACGTTCGCTTATGCGAATGAGAAATACGATGCTTCGGCATTGCTTCGCATTACCGATTCGATTCACGGATATGCCTTCCCGATTGAAAAGGAAACCACCTCCGGTTTCGGTCGACGTCACGGATATCACCACTATGGCATCGACATTCCTTTGCATACCGGAGAAGCTATCGTTGCAGCCTTTGACGGAAAAGTACGTTACGCTTCTTACAACAGCGGAGGCTTCGGAAACCTGGTTATTATTCGTCACCCGAACGGACTGGAGACCTATTACGCACACCTGTCAAAAGTGAAAGTGAAGGTGAACCAAGTTGTGAAAGCAGGACAAACCATTGGATTGGGTGGTAGTACAGGACGCTCTTACTCTCCTCACCTCCATTTTGAAGTGCGTTATCACGACAAACCTATTGATCCGGAAAAGATCTTCGATACCGAAGGATATTGCCTGAAAAAAGACATTGCGCTTATTTCCGACCTTATGCAGCCTGCAGGCTCCCCGAAACGTCCTTCTCCGGTGCTTAGCGGAAAAGATGGCGAAGTGTATGCCATTCGTTCCGGAGACACGCTTTCAAAGATTGCGGCGCAGCATGGCACGACCGTTGAGGCACTTTGCGACCTGAATGGTCTTTCCAGAAGTTCAGTTTTGCAGATCGGTCAGCAGATTCGGGTAAATTAAGGCTGAACCATCAGCCGGCCCTGAATGGACGCCTTGGCATTGTCAAAATCAATGGTAAACAAATATACCCCACTTTCAAATCGGGATGCTTCAATTGCAAACACCCCCCCATTCGTTTCCGCGGTATAGACCTCCGAACCATGGACATTGTATACGCTAAGCGTACACAAAGCCGCAGCGCCATTTTCAAAGTACAGTTGTGAAACACTGTTTACCGGTTGCGGCACCACCAGGTAATTGTTTGCCGGAATGTCGATAATCCGGATGGAGATAATATGAGAATTGCCAAGACCACCGAGTGAAAGGCGGTAATAATTCCAGGCATTGGGTTCCGGAAAATTATCGGTAAAATCATACGGAACGGATGCTGAAGTACTGCCACAAATTCCCTCAATATCACCGATTTTAACAAAGTTCAGCGAATCAACGGATCGTAGCACATCCACCCCGTTACAGGTATATCCTTGCTTGATCGACCAGGTGAGGTACACGTTTCCATCCAACTCCTCTGCCCGGAAATCCTGAATAGCAGCGTCGGCCTGGGCAAGAACACTCAGGGGAAGCAAGAACAATATCCAAAAGATCCGGTGCATGTATATATCTGTTTTCTTCAGTAAGAAACATAAAAAAAGCCATTCTATGATCGAATGGCTTTTTAAATCCTTACAAGTAAGGAAACCTTACACCCGCGCATTCACTTCCATCCAGCCTCCGCCGTTCTCACAGTTGAGACCTTTTGCCTTGAAG
>JBNKYR010000040.1:0-19633 GCA_050300995.1 Crocinitomicaceae bacterium
GAAAGTGATTTTATCATCACAGTTAACCGACTCGAAAAAGCACTGAATGACGCTGTAGAAAGTGGGAATGTCGCGAAACGTGCCGAAGTCGGATACATGGGAAACTACAATTACATCTTTTATATGAACGGCGCTTCCAAATCGATTTCAATGCCGATTGCCGTTCCTTCCAGTCCACATGCTCCGCTTCGTGTAACATTCGAAAACATCCGATCCGAGGCGTACAAGGACGTACTCGTTGATTTCCGAATCCGAAATTCCTGTTTTCGCAGATTTTTTACGATTCTTCACGATCTTCCAAGGCAAACATTTGAAATGAAGATCTTTGATGGCCTTGGTACCTCGGAAACAGAAGCCTATACTGTAGAATATGCTACCGGATCGTACTCTTTGGCAAAAGACATTCTTGTGTACAAAGCAACACTGGAGGATATGCAGTTCGACGATCCGATGGGCATTTATTCGGCTGATCCGGAAATCACCGCAACCGAAACACTGGACAGACGCTGGTTTTTCAACGACAGCGAGCAGAAGTACTTCACAGAAAAATAGACTTCACCGACGTTTTCGGTTTATCTTTGTCGCATGGAATTTACTTTTCAGCACCCGCGCACATACCGGGCCGAAATACTTGATGACGCATCCGAAGCAGACACCATTCTGTACGTCCTTCATGGCTATGGTCAACTGGCGCGCTACTTCATTCGGAAATTCCAAAATCTTTCGGACACATTCAGGGTTGTGGCACCCGAAGGTATGCATCGTTTTTACACACAGGGGACCTACGGACGAGTAGGAGCTTCATGGATGACCAAAGAAGCACGTGAAACAGATATCCGGGATAATATCGCATGGCTGGATGCACTTGACAGAGAAATCCATACGATTCACCCGATCAAACGACGTCTGCTCCTCGGTTTTTCCCAGGGAGGCTCTACTGCCATTCGGTGGTGTATGCATGGAAATACGCGCTTTGATGCCCTACTCATTTGGGCCAGTGACTTCCCTCCGGAAGAAGTGGAAAACATAGAACTACTGGGGCAACTTCCACGGCACTTCTTTATTGGTGACGAAGATGAATTTTTTCCGGAAGAAGCCCGCAAGGCACAACTTTCTTCTTACCGCAGCAAAGGCTTTACAACACACGAATATCAGGGGAAGCATGACATCAACGAAGCTGTTCTGCGTAATGTTCTCGAAGAAATTACCCGGGCTTAATGCTTGATTCTTTGGCACAGTTTCTGATATTTGCACGGAAAATCGAAAGAAATGAAATTTTTACTTACACTTTTTACTCTGCTTTCCTTCACGGCGATCTCATTTGGTCAGGATGCTAAAGCGCAGGAGATTCTTGATAAAGTTTCCTCCAAGATCAAAGGCTACTCGTCTTTTTATGTTGAATTCAGTGCCCACGTGAAAAACAGCGATACCGGCACCGAGGAAAGCGAAACCGGTAAAGGATGGGTAAAGGGGAAAAAATTCTACGCGTCATACGGAGAAAATACAGTGATTTCCAACGGTCTGAAAACGTGGACGGTTGTCAAGGAAGAAAAGACCGTATATGAAACCGATGCAGACGAAGATGATGAAGAATCAATCAACCCGAAGAAACTCATGACAATCTGGGAAACCGGATTCAAAAATCGTTATAGCAAGGAAATGGAAATGAGTGGTGAGACGGTACATGTCATCTATCTCTATCCTAAAAATGCAGCCGGAGCGGAATATCACACGATCATTCTTTATATCTCCAAGGCCAAAAGCGAATTGAAGAAAGTGATTATGAAAATGAAAGACGGTACGGTAATGACCTATCGCCTCACGAAATTCACACCGAACGCCGAGATCAATGATTCCGAATTTGTATTCGATATCAAGAAATACCCGGGTTATAAAGTCTTCAAGGATTACTAAACCATACTTTGTTTTGAAGTGAACTAAAAAGGGCCTCCAATTCGGAAGCCCTTTTTTATTGTTCGTTTTGATCTTAATAGTTCATCAAAGATGCAATGGCATCATCCAACCGCTTTTTCGGAAGGAATTGCTGTTCCAGATCAGCCGCAAAAGGCACCGGTGTGTCCAGTGATGCCACACGCTTTACCGGTGCATCCAGTGATTCGAAACAGTTTTCAGAGATCAATGCCACGATCTCTCCACCAATACCGCCGGTCATGCAATCTTCGTGAAGGACCAATACCTTTCCCGTCTTACGGGCAGCAGCATAAATCGCCTCCGTATCCAACGGCAGCAGCGTTCGGAGATCCAGAATCTCAATACTCGCGTCGGTGTGGTTTTCTGCGTATTCCATCGCCCAGTGAACTCCAAGTCCATACGTAATGATCGTCACGTCAGTTCCTTCGCGAACCGTTTTCGCCTTTCCGATCTCCACAGTGTAATAATCATCCGGAATTTCTTCACGAATACTTCTGTAGAGGAATTTGTGTTCAAATACCATCACCGGATTCGGATCTTCAATCGCAGCAGTCAGCAAACCTTTTGCATCATACGGTGAAGACGGAAATACGATCTTCAGACCTGGCGTATGGAAGAACCAGGCCTCGTTGCTCTGCGAGTGGAACGGACCAGCCGCTGCTCCTGCACCTGTCGGCATGCGCACAACAACATCCGCATTTTGTCCCCAACGCCAGTGCATCTTCGCCAGGTTATTTACAATCTGATTGAACCCGCAGGTCACAAAATCGGCAAATTGCATTTCTACCACAGCTTTCATTCCTGCAATAGAAAGTCCAAGTCCAGCCCCAACAATGGCCGACTCACAGATTGGTGTATTGCGCACACGCTCTTTTCCGAACTGTTCCACAAATCCTTCTGTAACCTTAAACACTCCGCCATATTCTGCGATGTCCTGTCCCATGATTACCAGGTCCGGGTATTTTTCCATCGACTGGCGTAAACCATCCTGCACGGCATCCACAAAACGCCTTTCGGATTTAGCTCCCGATGCCTCTTTCACCTGTTGCTGATATGGTGCGTACACATCCGTAAGCTCCGCTTCAACATCCGGAACGATCGCCTCTTCTGCAAAAGCGAGGTCGAGACCTTCCTGAATCTCATCCTTGATTTCCTTTGAATACCGCTCGATAAGTTCATCCGTCAGTACTCCTTCTTTTTTCAGGAACTCAGTATAGTTTGTTAACGGATCGAAAACTTCCCATTCATCCTGCAATCCTTCCGGATAATACTTGGTACCGGAAGCTTCCTCGTGCCCACGCATTCTGAATGTCATCAGTTCTAAAAGTACTGGCTTCGGATCTTTACGCATCTTACCGGCCAGTTCACGAACGGTGTTGATCACTTCCAGAATATTGTTCCCGTTGACCTTTACTGCCTCCATTCCATAACCGATGCCTTTATCAATAAACTGCTTACAGCGAAATTGTTCGGAGGACGGTGTGGACAATCCCCAACAGTTATTCTCAATTGCAAAAATGACCGGGAGATCCCATACAGACGCCACGTTCAGAGCCTCATGGAAATCACCTTCACTGGCTCCGCCATCGCCGGTAAATACAAGCGTAGCCTTTTCTTCCTTTCGGAGCTTTGCGGCTAGCCCGACCCCGTCTGCGAGAGCAAGCTGCGGACCAAGATGGGAGATCATCCCAACAATCTTGTATTCCTGCGTACCAAAATGAAACGAGCGATCCCGTCCTTTAGTGAAACCGGACATTTTGCCCTGAAACTGTGCAAACAAACGACTAAGCGGAATGTCACGGGTAGTGAACACTCCCAGGTTGCGGTGCATCGGAAACAGATACTCATCCCGGTCCATGGCATATGCCGTTCCTACCGAAATTGCTTCCTGTCCCCATCCCGAAAACCACTTGGAAATTTTTCCCTGCCGAAGGAGAATCAACATCTTCTCTTCGATCAGACGTGGTTTGAGCAACTTTCTGTAGATCAACAAAAGTTCCTCGTCATCATAACCCGTCCGGTCGTATACCGGAGTGCGGGCATCCTTTGTAGCTACCGCCATAATTTTCTTCCTAGATTTGAAACAAATCTAACAATTTGCCCGCCGACTTGTGAATTCTTCGGCACGAAAAAAGCCGCTTCCCGGGAATCCCGAAAAGCGGCCAGTATTTAAATTTCGAAAAGGATCAGACCAGACCTTGATCAAGCATGGCATCTGCCACCTTCACAAAACCTGCAATGTTTGCTCCTCGAACGTAATCGACGCTTCCATCTTCACGCTTTCCATACTTCACACATGCTTCGTGAATAGATACCATAATGCTGTGCAGTTTGGTATCTACTTCCTCACGTGTCCAGTTGTAACGAAGTGAGTTCTGCGACATTTCCAGACCTGAAGTGGCAACACCACCTGCATTGGAAGCTTTCCCCGGAGAGAACAATACCCCTGCATTCTGGAATGCTTCGATCGCTTCAGGTGTACAAGGCATGTTAGCTCCTTCAGCCACACACGCTACACCATTATCGATCAACATCTGAGCTTCCAGACCGTCAAGTTCGTTCTGTGTTGCACATGGAAGTGCCACATCTGCCTTCACTCCCCATGGACGCTCGCCCGGATGGAATGTAAATCCGTCAAACTTCTCAGCGATCTCAGCCACACGTCCACGACGAACATTCTTCAACTCCATGAGGAAATCAAGATGCTCTGAATGGAATCCGTCCGGAGCATGAACATATCCTGAAGAATCGGATACTGTCACCACTTTACCTCCGAGGTGGATTACTTTTTCGAGTGCGAACTGAGCTACGTTTCCTGAACCGGAAATAACAACCGTTTTTCCATGAATGGAATCACCTTTTGTAGCCAGCATTTCTTTTGCAAAATAAACGGTACCATAACCAGTTGCTTCAGGACGGATCAATGATCCCCCCCAGTTCAGTCCTTTACCAGTCAAAACACCGGTAAATTCATTGCGAATACGCTTGTACTGACCAAACATGTAACCGATCTCACGGCCTCCAACGCCAATGTCTCCGGCAGGAACGTCCGTATTCGGACCAATGTGCTTCGACAATTCCAGCATGAACGACTGACAGAATTTCATGACTTCGTTATCTGACTTTCCTTTCGGATCGAAATCAGAACCTCCTTTACCGCCCCCCATTGGAAGTGTAGTAAGTGAGTTTTTGAAGATCTGCTCGAAACCGAGGAACTTCAGGATCGAAAGATTCACAGATGGGTGAAAACGCAACCCTCCTTTATAAGGACCGATCGCAGAGTTAAACTCAACACGATAACCACGGTTCACCTGAACCTCTCCGTTATCGTCAACCCATGGAACACGGAACATGATCACGCGCTCTGGTTCCACGATACGCTCAAGAATCTTCGCTTTCTTGTAACGAGGTGTTTCCTCGATCACCGGGATTACAGCTTCTGCTACTTCATGAACTGCCTGAAGAAACTCTGCTTCGTGGCCATGTTTCGCCCTAACTCCCTCCATGAAAGTGTCGATTGCCGCTTGATATTTATTAGACATTCTACGTTGTTTTAATGATCGGGGCAAAAGTAAATTATTTTTTGTTTTTGAGAATAAATATTAAAGCGATGTTTGGATTTCTTTTTCGAATGCAAAAACTGCTAAAACTCAGAGGGAAATCTGTACAAATCCTGTAAGAATCCAAGCTATTAAAGCTATTTGCAACAAGTATGTCAAACATTATGCTGAAATTTGAGCAACTTCTCGGAATTTATTTCGTCTAAGTGTACAAATTGGCTACTTATGTTTAAGAATATCGCTGTACTTACCACTACTCTATTCCTTTCTTTATCAATGGGTTCCAATGCCCAATCCTTGTGTCTGGGAAATGACACAACTGTATGTTTGGGTTCATCACTTACCATTGTAGATTGTAACCCCTCATCAGGTCCTTCAGCTGGAGCCCTTGTTCTTCCGAATCCAACATTTGTAAACCTCTCCGATGACTCCTGGAGTGGAACTGTAAACGTTGGATTTACAACCAATTTTTATGGCGCCAATTATACACAGTGTGTGATCGGATCCAATGGGCTGGTCTCATTTAATCTTTCCAATGCCAATGGTTATTGCCCGTGGTCGCTTGGTGGTGCCGGGACGCTTCCGAATACAACATTTACAGCAGCGCGCAATACACAAATGCCCGCATACATGGATATTAATCCTGGGGCCGGAGGCTTGATCTATTATCAGACAATCGGTACGGCTCCTAACCGAAGATTTGTTGTTGTTTGGGAAAATATTCCTGCTTTCGGACCTGCCGGTGAATGTACGAACATGGCTCTGATCATTAACGAAACCTCCAATGCATTTGAATTTCATTTGGGAACAAAGCCTAACACCCCAGGTTGGAACAGTGGCCTTGCAATCCAGGGATCTGAAAATGTTGCCGGTACTGTGGCACACATTACTCCGGGACGAAATAACTCAGTTTGGAGTACCACTTTTGAAGGTCGCATGTGGACACCAACATCACCAGCAAATACAAATGCCTATACCATCTCGCTCATACCTTATGTATATGTTTTCAATGGGGCTCCTGGTGGCGGCTCTTCATTGCAGTGGGTGAGTACTACGGGCCAGACATATCCGTACAACAACGGGCAGCTGGTGGTTAACAACGTAACAACCGGCCCAACAGGTTACTTTCTTGCAGCACAAAACCCGCCGCTATGTGCAAACAACCCTTCATCAGGAACTTCTGATACTTCCTGGGTTTCAGGTGTTACATCTTCCGTGACCGCAAATGCAGTAGATGACATTTGTAGTGCAGGCATTGGTGAAGTAACTGCTACTCCTACAGGCGGACCAGGCCCATACACATTTAACTGGCCGGGGCTCGGCAACGCTACCACACAAACGGTAACAGGTGTAAGCGCCGGAAATTATACTGTTCAGATGTGGGATAACATGGGCTGTATGTCAACTGCCAACGTGGTTGTTGGCGACACCCCGGCCGCATTCGCAGGTTCATCTACGCTTGTTTCCTGCCCAGGTGGTAGCGACGGAACTGCTTTCGCCGAAATGATCCCACCACTTGGAAATATTACTTATCAATGGGATGACCCAATGATGCAGACAACACAAACGGCTATCGGGCTGACTGCAGGAACGTATAACTGTACCATTACATCAGATGTTGGATGTTCACAGGTTGTCACCGTTGATGTGACTGAAATTCCGGGTATGATCGGAAACATTGTTAACCAGGCTGATGCAACCTGTAACAGTGGCAATGACGGGATGCTCGAGGTTGCCGTAGTTCAGGGAACACCTCCTTACTCATACTCATGGGATAATTCAACTTCCACATCTGCTATTGCGAATGACCTTTATGCCGGCACGCACACTGTGACTATTACTGATGCCAACGGATGCGTTATTCAGGTTACAGGTGTTGTTGGTGAGCCACCAGCTCTGGACATTACCTTCCTGACTCCGGACACTCAGATCTGTCCTGAGGATGACATCCTGCTCTCCGTTACAGGAACAGGAGGTTCTTCTCCTTATACCTTCACATGGTTTGAAAACGGAACACAGATTGGTACCGGAACTTCGATTACCGTGGATCCGGAAGTAACAAATACTCAATACTGTGTTGAACTTTCTGAAGCATGTGGATCACCTACCGATCAGGAATGCACATTGATCTACTTCCCTACTCCGATTCAACCGAGTGCCGTTCCTTATGAAGCAGAACTGTGCGAGCCAAACACCTTTGAATTTATGAATACATCGGTGAATGGTGGTGAAATTGCGACGACGTTCTGGGAATTCGATAACAACGTGACGCATACGGCGATCGAGCAGGGGATGGATTCTACTTCATGGTACTATCCTTATGCTGGCACCTACGACATTAAGATGACGGTAACTTCCATTTACGGATGTGTTTACTCAGATACGATGTATAACCTGATCACCGTTTTGCCATCACCAACTGCAGATTTCGGATTCTCGGATAACCCGACAACCATTTTTGAAACAGAGATTACCATGCAGAATAAGTCATCATACAACGTTGTGGATTGGCAGTGGTTCAGCCCTTACTCTGATCCGACAACAAGTTCGTATGTAAATCCTACTTTCCAATTCCCTGAAGGAACCGTTGCGACCTACCCGGTTACGCTGGTGGTTACCACGGAACACGGATGTACGGATACTGTAACGTACTACCTTGATGTGATCGACGACATCCTCTTCTTCGCTCCAAATGCCTTTACTCCGGACGGAGATGAGCATAACCAGACATGGAACGTTTTTGTTCAGGGAATCGATATTTATGATTTCGACCTGTACATCTTCAACCGTTGGGGTGAAATCGTTTGGGAATCGCACGATCCTTCCATCGGATGGGACGGAACTTACAATGGTAAAATTGTTCAGGCTGGTGCATACCAGTGGAAAGCTGTTGTGAAAAGTCCTTACAAGGACGAGCGAAGGGTCTTCACCGGATCGGTCTCTATTCTGAAATAATTGTTGATCCAAAATATATGAAGGGAGCGATAAGCTCCCTTTTTTGCACCCTTTTGCTCCTTTTTTACGTCTTTCCAACTGAAGTCGAAATTGTTGTATTTTAGATCCAACTTACTGCTATGTCTGATCTGCTAACAGGATTTATTGTTTTTATATGCTCTTCTGCATCATTGCTGGCCCAGGAGATCATTACCACCGACGGTAATTTCTCCTCGAATGCCCAAGGCAGTCTCTCATGGACACTTGGTGAGCCCGTAACGGAAACCTTCAGCGATGGAAACAATCTTCTGACCCAGGGATTTCAACAGAATTATGAAAGTCTATTGTCTGTCGACGGACCAGAAAATCTTCCCTCACTTGAATTGTTCCCGAATCCCTTTTCAGAAGATCTTACCCTTCAGTACAGCGGCAGCGACGCCTCCATCCTCATCGAAATATACGATGCGCAATCAAGACGCGTGCTCAGCAAAAACTATCCTCTGAACGGTTCAATGATCAGTGTGACACTTGAACTTTCCGAATTGAGCACCGGACACTACCAGGTTCGGATCGCAAGAGAGAATCAACCAGCCATTGTTCGACCCATTATTAAATTTAATTAAATGCTCATGTTCCGCATTTCGTCCATCATAACTACCGTTCTTTTTACCTTCGGTATAGCCATTTCCAGCCTGGGGCAGGCTCCAAATAATTTCAAATACCAGTCGATTGCCAGAAACGCCGCCGGATATGTCATGTCCAACGCCCAGGTCGGACTGCGCATTTCCATTCGGGATATTTCGCCTGTAGGATCTGTTGTATTCCAGGAAACACATATCGTTACAACGAACGAATTCGGTTTGTTTACGCTTAGTATCGGAGACGGAACACCGGTAAGCGGTACTATACAAGGAGTTCCATGGGCCAGCGGATCAAAATTTATTGAAATAGAAGCCGATCTCACCGGTGGGACAAACTATTTACCCTTCGGCACCACGCAATTGCTTAGTGTTCCTTATGCATTGTACGCAAATACTGCCGGAACGGCCTTTCTTCCGCCGGGTACAGCCACCGGAAATACTACTTTCTGGAATGGCAGCGAATGGGTCGTGGATGACAACAACCTTTTCCATGACGGAGCACGTCTGGGGGTTGGCATTTCCACACCTCTCCAACGACTGCATGTCAATGGGAATGTCAACATTGGTAAGGACAGTTCATACATGATCGACAATCAGCGCCTGATTTGGGTGAAAGGAAATAACATTTTCTTCGGTTACAACACTGGAGATGCCATGACGGCCGGAATCAGCAACACTTTTTTCGGTTACGACGCCGGCCCGCTGAATTCCATCGGCTCCCAAAACACTTTTCTGGGCACAGAAACAGGCATGGACAACGTCAATGGGAACATGGGAACGTTTGTTGGAAACCGGGCCGGATATTCCAATACGCTTGGGAATGAGAATACATTTATCGGAGCTTACGCCGGGCAATTTAATACAGATGGTCAGCACAACTCTTTTTTGGGTGTTACGGCGGGAAGTACCAACAGCTCCGGATCTGAAAATACTTTTCTGGGGGCTCATGCGGGTTACTTCAACACAACCGGAAGTTACAATACGCTGGTCGGTAACTTCAGCGGTGAAAACAGTGGAGATGGAAACTACAACACGACCCTGGGATTCGAAGCTGACTTCACTTCAGGTGCTTTGGTCAATGCAATGGCTCTCGGGTCGGGGGCCGTCGTGAGTTCCAGCAATACTGTAGTGATCGGGAATACTTCGGTCATCTCGATCGGTGGACAGGTAGGCTGGAGTACACTCTCAGACGGTCGACTGAAGGAGAACATTCGTCCGAACCAACTCGGTCTCGATTTTATCAATCGCCTGAATACGGTCAACTACACCTACAAAACAAAAGGACAGGAAGGTTTACGCTATTCAGGATTGATCGCACAGGACGTAGAATCTGTTCTAGAGGAGCTGGGCCTTGATTTCAGTGGAATTGTTCGCCCGGCAAACAATGAAAGCTACTACTCGATCCGCTACTCGGAATTTGTTGTTCCATTGATCAAAGCGGTTCAGGAACAGTCGAATGAAATCCAACAATTGAATCAGCGTATTTCTGAACTCGAACAAATTGTTAATGAACTGATTGAAAAAAAATAGCAAGGGATTTCACCTTGCGAAACAACTAAATCCGGTTCACCACGTCCTTAAAGTAGAGTCTCAAAATTTGAAGATGAAATTTGCAGTTACTTTAACCCTATCCCTGATAACCGTTTTCGGTATTGTAAAACCAGTAAACGCTTGCTCACCGTGCGGAGGAATTGTGGCAACAAGTCAAGGACTCGTTGGAACGAACCTCGTACTTGATCTTGTAGGAAGTCCCGGCTGGAGTTGTCAATATACAATGATGGCGGAAATTGTTTGTTCAAACACGCCATTCAACGATGTCGCGACCCATTCAACAACCAGCATTGATGCAGCGGCCTGGGGGTCTCCGTACAACAATATTCCATTCCCACAAATTATCATTGACGTTTCGGCTTATTGTCCGGGCACCTACGATATCCAGGTTTGGATGAACTCCTGTGGTGTGGCTACTGCCGTTCAATTGAATTCCTTCACGATTCCCGGAGCCATTGGTTTGGGATTAACCGCATCTGCAACACCTGCAAGCATTTGTCCAGGATCCAGTTCCCAACTTAGCGCGGCAGCAAATGCTGGTTGCGGTGGTGGTGCTGTCAATTTTACCTGGACAGGTGGGGCTGGAATCAGCAATCCGAATATCGCTAATCCAACTGCTTCTCCTGCCGTGACAACCACTTATACGGTAACGGCCACTGCAGCTTGTTATACAGAATCCGTAGATGTAACGGTTACTGTTTACGATCCTTCACCTGTTACCGCTAGCGCTGTAGATGATATCTGTTCTACTTCTATCGGGGAGGTCACGGCTAACCCCGACCCTGGTGGAGTCCCCAATTTTACATACTACTGGCCACCACCACTCAATGCAAATACACAAACGGTTGTAGGCGTTCCGGCCGGACAGTACACTGTAGAAATGACTGACGGCAACGGCTGCGTTTCAACCGATGTAGTCGATGTTGGGGATACCCCCGCCGATTTTCAGGGTTCAACCACTCTTGTAAGTTGCCCGGGAGGAAACGATGGAACTGCATTTGCCGAAATGATCCCGCCTCTCGGAAATATTACGTATCAGTGGGATGATCCTAACAACCAACAAACGCAAACCGCAACCGGCTTAAGTGCCGGCCCTTACACCTGCACGATCACTTCTGATGTTGGCTGCGTCGGGGTTGTGAATGTAGACGTGACTGAAATTCCCGGTATGATCGGAAACATCATTAATCAATCCCCAGTTACCTGCAACAGTGGCAGTGACGGAATGATCGAGGTTTCTGTGAATCAGGGGACACCTCCCTATTCATATTCCTGGGATAATTCCTCTTCCGTTGCTGCAATCGCAGATGACCTTCCGGCAGGGCAAAACATTTGTACTGTAACAGATGCAAATGGCTGCACTATTGATATCATTGGTGTATTGAACGAGCCACCACCACTGGAAATTACATTCCTCACCCCGGATACTCAGATCTGTCCTGAAGACGACATCGAATTGGAGGTGACCGGACAGGGAGGCTCCTCCCCGTATACATTCACGTGGTATGAAAATGGCACAAAGATCGGCACGGGAACGAGTATCATCGTTGATCCGGACGTAACCAACACACAATATTGCGTAGAATTGTCCGAGGCTTGCGGTTCTCCTACCGATACAGAGTGTACATTGATTTATTTCCCTACACCAATCATCCCTAATGCTATTCCGGATCAACCAGAGAAATGTGTTCCGGATTTGTTTGAATTCTATAATACTTCCAGCAATCCGGGAGAAATTGCTACCACACACTGGCAGTTCGACAAGAATATCACCCACTTCAAAACGGAAATCGGAGATGATTCTACCTCCTGGTATTATCAGGTAGTAGGCACCTATGATGTGATCATGACCATTACATCAATTTACGGGTGCGTGTACACTGATACCATTGAAAACATCATCAATGTATTGCCGAACCCGGTTGCCGATTTCGGATTCTCCGTCAATCCGACAACCATTTTCCAGACCGAAGGCATTCAATTGCAGGATAAATCCTCATACGATGTGATCGACTGGCAATATTTCAGTCCGGGATCGATACCGATGTCCAGCGTCAACCCCAACCCTACTTTTGACTTCCCTCAAGGCATTGAAGGGTTTTATCCGATCACGCTCATCGTAACTACCGAACTGGGCTGTACGGACACTGTCGTTCACGATATGCAGGTGATCTCCGACGTTCTGGTATTTGCACCGAATGCATTTACGCCGGACGGAGACGAATACAACCAAACCTGGAATATTCATATCAATGGTATTGATGTTTACGATTTTGATCTTTTCGTATTCAACCGTTGGGGTGAAATAGTTTGGGAATCGAATGATGCTTCTGTGGGATGGGACGGAACCTATCACGGAGAAATTGTACAGGCCGGAACGTATACCTGGAAGGCGGTGGTCAAAAGACCATACGTCGACGAACGGATTACATTTGAAGGCTTTGTATCGGTGCTTAAATAGACCTGCCACTATTTGGAAAGAGAGCTTCGGCTCTCTTTTTTGTTCATCCGCGCCTGTAAATCTGGCACCAAGTTTGCCCTTTGTGCGAAATTGTTGTTAAGTTTAAACCAGCTAAAATCACTACATGAGAAAATTTCTTATCCCTTTAGGACTGATCGGATTCGTAACACTTTCATCAGGTTCCTGCGATGTATTGGATGAAGCCGCAAGCATTGTATTGAACGATGGCGGATCATCGACACCTGCACTTACCAATGACGAAGTTATTGCAGGGTTAAAAGAAGCCCTGAATGTCGGGATCAAAAATTCCGTGGATCTCACATCAGTTACCGATGGCTTCCTGAAAAACAATGATATTCGACTTCCTTTCCCTCCGGATGCGGAAAAGGTAAAGAACAAAGCCATTGAATGGGGGCTTCAGGGACAAGTCGACAAATTTGAAACAACCCTGAACCGTGCGGCGGAAGAAGCCACCAAAGAAGCCCTTCCGATCTTCAAAGATGCCATTCTTAACATGAGCATTTCAGACGGATTTTCAATCCTGAACGGAGGCGATGGTGCAGCAACGCGATTCCTGAAAGACAAAACAACATCTGCATTGGTTTCTGCCTTCCGACCAAAAGTGGATGCTGCCATTTCAAAAGTAAAACTCACTGATTACTGGAACCCGATCATTACCAAGTATAACGCGGCAATGAACCTTACCGGTGGTCAGAAGTTAAATCCTGATCTTTCCGAATACGTTACGGAACGTGCGATTTCCGGTCTTTTCTTCATGGTTGAAAAGGAAGAGAACAAGATCCGTAAAGATCCTTTAGCCCGAGTAACAGATCTGCTTCAGAAGGTATTCGGCAGCATCTGATTTGATGATGAAATTACAGGAAAGGCATGCCCGAAAGTGCAT
The DNA here is from genome assembly GCA_050300995.1 of Crocinitomicaceae bacterium. GTDB lineage: Bacteria > Bacteroidota > Bacteroidia > Flavobacteriales_D > Crocinitomicaceae > UBA4466. The sequence goes on from JBNKYR010000040.1 coordinate 13,984, forward strand.
GCCTTTTTTAGTGGGCCGGAAAACCGTAATTTAGCAGCAAAAGAAAACGTATGCGTTATCCTCCTACAGAGTTGGTACTGAATAGCTCGGGACAGGTATACCACCTGGGACTTGCCCCGGAACACATTTCGGATACCGTTCTGCTGGTAGGAGATCAGGACCGCGTACATCTCGTAGCATCTTTTTTCGATTCCATTGAACATGCATCACAGCACCGTGAATTTGTTTGTACCACCGGCACCTACAAAGGAAAACGTCTTACCGTGCTTTCCACCGGTATCGGGACAGACAATATTGATATCACGCTGAACGAACTGGATGCGCTGGCCAATATTGACCTTGAACGCCGCGAAGACCTTCCGGCGCAGCGCTCACTTCGACTTATCCGCATTGGTACCTGCGGGATCTTACATCCCTCGGTTCCGGTACACTCCTACTTGCTGTCTACTCATGCATTTGGACTGGATAACATCGCCCACTTTTACGAAATTGGATTTGACGCAGAGGAGCAGGTACTGTTGTCTTCTGTGCTGGATCAGGTTGAATTGCCGGAACCTGTACAACCTTACCTGGTCGCCGCATCACCTGCCCTTGTAAACTTGCTTGGATCCGATCAAACCCACGAAGGAATTACAGTAACCAGCAGTGGTTTCTACGGACCTCAGGGACGGCAGTTGCGACTGCAAAACCGTACGTCAAAGCTCAACGATCAACTGTCGGCTTACACGCACGACTCCCACAGGATCGTCAATTTTGAAATGGAAAGCTCGGCCCTGTTTGCTTTGGGGAAAGCATTGGGACATGAATGCGTAACGATCTGCCTTGGAATAGCCAATCGCCCCAACAAGGAGTTTTCAAGGGGCTATAACGAAGAAATGAAGGGGCTGATCCAATATGTCCTGGATCGCGTTTAAAGGGCTTCAAAATTTCTGCTTTTAGAAAACAGAATTTCTCAAGGCATTACCGGCCTGTATATTTTCATCTTTCCGGAAATGACCCGATCAAAAAAGAATGGTGCCTCCCCCACCTTTTTTCCGAATTGTGCCGTATTCTGATGGGCAATCCTTAATTCGTTCTTGTTTACGACCTCGGTAACGATCGCCGTGTGGTGCATCATGGATTCGGTATAAGTAGCGTTTCCCGACTTCCATTTCAATTTTACCCCCTTAAACTGAATGATATCTCCGGGCAAAATACACTCCTTTTTCGGATCGATCAGACGTCCATATTCGTAAAGCTGATCCCATTCTGCACCGGTTTCGGTAAGCACATAGTTCGCCAAATCCCAGCATTCACCACGCCCGACCTTCTTTTTGATCTTGCCTCGTGCCAACTGAACGATCTTCCGATTCAACTCGGGAACATCACCGCAATCCTGACCGAATACGGGTACGCTGAGTACAATTGTCAAAACGATTATAGACCAGGCTCCAGGCATATCACAAGAACGTCAAAAATGTCCTTTTGTTACTTCGCCAGTTCAAGAAGGCGTTCTACCTTTTCCCGGCTGACTTTAAGAATAGTTTCCGAAAACATGGATGTCTCATCCAACAGAAATTTTCGCGTACCTGAAAAATGAATTGCATCAGGCTTAACTTCGCCGATCAGCTTCTCAATATTGCTCGCGTTGATCCCTCCTCCGCACATGATCTGGATGCGACCATCTGCATACTCCATCATGGCTTTCAGGTTTTCCATTCCGAGTTCAACATTCGATCCCAAGCCGGAAGAAAGAATGCGATTCACGCCTAGAGACACCAGGGTATCAATGGATTTTTCATAATTGTAGGTGTCGTCAAATGCCCGGTGAAAGGTAACTTCCATATCCCCTGACTTCTCCACCATCATACCTACGGCATCTTCGTCGATTGTACCGTACTCGTTCAGAGCTCCGATCACCACTCCACGAACGCCCATGGAAGCACACTCCAGGATGTCGCGTAGCATGATCTCGATTTCATCCCGATCATACCTGAACCCACCAGGCCTTGGACGGATCAACACATGGGTTTCCACCCCAAGTGCAATCGCATAATCAATAAAACCGGGAGAAGGTGTCATCCCTCCCTGTTCGAGGTTCTGACACAATTCGATCCGGTCGAACTTCAATTCTTTGGCCAGCTGGATCGCTTCCAGTGTAGCCGCACACAATTCTATTTCCATTCCCATGGGAATAACAAATTCAACTCATCCACAAAGGTCCATGGAACGTAACCTGCTCCATCAAACCCTTCAGGAATCTTCTCCATTGTCTTTATACGCACCTTCAGGTAACGGGTTTCAGCCTTGAAGAACATATCGAGATCCAAAACTCCTGCCTTCGCTTCCTCCAGTTCTTCCGTGTGGACTTTTTTCCAGCGGATATTGTCATCGGAACCAAAAATCTCTACCGATTGGGGAAGATAAATCCATGAACCGTTGTTGTTCAGAAACCCAAGCGACATTCCATTCACTTCCTGCGGTTCTCCCAGGTCAACTACCCATTCAATTACCGGAACATTGAAACCGAGCCATTCGCTTCCCTTCCATGGCAACGATCCCCGAATACCGTCCACAAGGTTGAGACTTCCGTTGTGGTTGTATTTACGGTGAGGCTCGGTCAGTAAATCAATGGGAAGCCCCAGGGCACCTGAAGCCTGAAACTGGTAATAAAAAGTATCCCGGAGAAGCGGAGAAGTGATTTGAAATGAATTCTCCCAAAGCATTCCAACGTGATCTTCAATCGTCCTCCGCTTTACAGAAATCCGATCATTTGCAGACATCTCCGATAGCTCGCTCCAGATGCTCATTCCAGGGCCGGGTTCCGGTTGGTCCAGGGAATCATTCCACTCCGGATCGAATATCGCAGCTTCGCGGGCAACAAAAAATGATTCCTTTTGCGAAGCCCCTTTCCAACCCACAGCAATTCCGTCTTCTGTTCGTTCTATCTGTAATTCCGGATAGTGCAGTGATTGCGCGAAATTCACTCCGAGATAGCGCAAAAAATCTTCCTGATAGACCAGGTAGTCGTTTAAAAAGGATTCGTACGAAGGTTTTTCCTTGCACCAAAGACTTTGAGCCAACGCCAATGCTCTCGGATAGGCCATGTATTCAAGGTGCTCCTGCGAAGCGATGTACTCCGTCCACAAGTTCGCCTGTCCTCCCAGAATGTATTTGGTCTCCGCGTCTCCCAATTCCTTTGGAACCGGATCGAAGGCATATACTTTTTCGAGCGGCAGATAACCACCAATCGCCAGAGGCTCCTGTGTATGACTGCTCTGGTAATAATCGAAATAGCAATAGGTTGTTGGCGTCATGACCACATTGTGTTGCTGATGTGCAGCCTCAATGCCTCCCTTTTCACCCCGCCAGGACATCACAGCCGCATTGGGTGACAGACCACCTTCCAAAATTTCATCCCAGCCAATAAGTTTACGCCCCCGTTCGGTCAGAAAAGCATCCATTTGACGGATGAAATAACTCTGTAATTCGTGCTCATCTTTCAACTTCTCTTTTCGAATCGTTGCCTGACAATTCGGGCATTCCTTCCATCGCGTTTTCGGGGCTTCATCGCCTCCGATATGAATGTATTCGGAAGGAAAGAGTTCCAACACTTCAGATAACACATCCCGGAGGAAATCAATTGTTTCCTTCTTCGAGCAGTAAATATCATCGAATATTCCCCATAAGCCGGGTACTTCCTGTTCTATTCCGGTGCAAGAAAGTTCGGGGTAGGCAGCCAGCGCAGCCCTGCTATGTCCGGGCATTTCAATTTCAGGAACAACGGTGATAAAATGTCTTCGGGCATATTCCACCACCTCTTTGATCTCCTCCTGCGTGTAAAAACCTCCGTAATGTTCATGCTCATACCGTCGAGGATCATCACTGTAATGCCCGATTACGGTGCTATCCCTGTACGCTCCCACAGAAGTCAACTTCGGGTACTTTTTAATTTCAATGCGCCACCCCTGATCGTCGGTGAGGTGCCAATGAAAAACATTGAATTTGTAAAGCGACATGGTATGTAAAAAATCCTTGACCTCCTGCACCGTGAAGAAATGACGTGCCACATCCAAATGCAATCCCCTCCATTGAAATCGCGGCTCATCCTCTACGTAACATTCCGGAATCCCACCCTGCTTATCACGTGCGGCCATCAACTGAAGAAGACTGGCAATCGCACGTGCACAACTTTCTTCGTCCGAATACCTGACTACAATTTCCTCATTCCCGATGGCGATCGTGTATTTCCCCTTCTCCAGTTCATCCGTTTGCTGAAAAAACATGTTCGGATCTTCTTTGTCGTACTCAACGTCAATCCAGTTGAACTCGACCATGTTGCTTCGGAGATAGTCATTCAGTCGGATACTGAATCCCGGAGCATCAACTCTGAAAATACCTAGAACCGAATACATCAAGCTTCCTGCCTCATACACAGATGGTGTAGGAATTACAGGACATTCCTGACTCACACTGAGGAAGGAAAGCCAGAAAAGAAATTGTACGCAGATAAATCTCATGCTACGAAAATAGCGAAGATGCAACGAAAAACTTACCTCAGTACCGTATAAGAAATTGCATAGAAAGCCGGAACCGGATGGGCTTCTTCATGGATGATGATGATTACCGGAAGGTTCGGACGATTCGGGTAACTCCACTTAAAGATCTCGTCTTTCTTCCGTTCCGTCAGCGTTGAACCATAACGCTTTTCAAGAGCCTCGGTAGCTACAGGACCACTATCAAAACGACACGACGCACTCTGGTACTTCTTCATGAGATCCCAATAGGAAGATCCGTTCTTATAATCCTTCATGATCAGGTCGATCAGTGCATTTGCCGAATCAATGTCGATTAACTGATTGTTGAAGTCGATGGTTTGAACGTTCACCATTGTGATCATCGTGTCCTTCAGGAACTTTGTACGACGCTGATACAGGGTATTGATCTTTCCGACTGAAGCGCTCAGATTGTCGAGATCAACGTGATCAAAAAGGAAAACATCCCGCTCAGAATTCACAATCTCCACCGAAACTTCGCGGTATTTATTGGCATACTCAATAGCCTCCTCAACCGTATTGATCTTTGGAATATTTTCTTCGTGCATCTGGGCACGGGCAACACCCGCCACTCCAATAACGAGCAGTATTGAGCAGAGTCTTAGCATTCTGAGCATGGATAGAATTCTAAGATACGACAAACGGGCGACATTTTGTCGATTGATGTAGGCAATTCTTTTCAACAAAACCGAAGCGGTTATTAACCTCCTGAGAGGCAATCACATATTTCTGCGGTACTGACCACCGACCTCAAAAAGCGATCCGGTAATCTGACCAAGCGAGGCAAATTTACATGCTTCCATCAGACAATCAAACATATTTTCGTTTTGAATGGCCGCACGCTGAACTTTTCGAATACTATCGGTAGCTTCTTCACCGTAAGTTTTGTGCAATTCGTTCAACATTGCTATCTGATATTGCTTTTCTTCTTCGGTTGCGCGGATCACTTCCTTCGGCAGCACGGTAGGCGAACCTTTTGAACTGAGGAAGGTATTTACGCCGATAATCGGAAACTCACCCGTATGCTTCAATGTTTCGTAGTACAGGGATTCTTCCTGGATCTTTGATCGTTGATACATTGTTTCCATTGCACCAAGTACACCTCCCCGTTCCGT
>JBNKYR010000041.1:0-19624 GCA_050300995.1 Crocinitomicaceae bacterium
GTGGAGAACCAACTCTCTACCCTTTTGAAGAAGGCGGCGGTTGTTGCAGAAAAGCACGGAAGCAAGATTCTGCTCACCGGAATTTTACCGAGCATTTCCAAGCACGAACTGGACCTCGACTTCATGACACCAGTACCGCGCTACATGGCCTTAAACAACTTGCTCGCAGCGTCGCGGAGTAACGAATTCCGAATGCACTTTACGGGTGTCGACGAACTCTCTATCACACACAATTCCGTGATGTTCGAGGCATGCAACACCAGCTTCCAGCTTCATCTACAGATCAGCCCGGACGATTTCGCCTCCAGTTATAACTGGGCACAGGCCATTGCCGGTCCGGTGCTCGCTGTATGTACCAATTCACCGTTGCTACTGGGAAACGAACTCTGGAGCGAAACACGGATCGCGCTTTTTCAGCAGAGCATTGATACACGAAAGATCTCACGATCACAGGTAAACCAACAGGCCAGGGTCAATTTTGGCGACAGTTGGGTAAACGGAAGCGTTTACGACTTTTACCGGAACGAAGTGTCGCGCTACCGGATCATTCTGACACGGGAGATCCTCAAAAATTCGCTGGAAGAGCTGAAAAAAGGAAATGCCCCCAAACTGGAAGCCCTGGGACTTTTCAACGGAACCATTTACCGATGGAACCGGCTCTGCTACGGAGTAGGCAACGGCAAACCACATGTCAGAATTGAGAACCGCTACATTCCAGCCGGCCCCTCGGTGATTGACGAAATGGCCAATTTCGCTTTCTGGATCGGGTTGATGAAGGGACGACCTGCAGCATACGATTGTGTAACAGACAAAATGGAATTCTCCGATGCCAAATCCAATTTTGTAAAAGCCGCCAGGTACGGTCCGGAGACAGTCATGAACTGGATGGGAGAAAAAGTACCGCTGAGGGAACTGATCCTGGAAACCATGCTTCCAATGGCCCGGAAAGGACTGGAACAACTCAATATTGACAGCGATGATATCGACCGGTATCTTGCGATTATCCGGGATCGGGTTGAAACACGTACAGGATCGCAATGGATCGTCAACAACTACCGACGTATCAAAAAAGAACTGAAGACAGACGACGCCTTGATTGCATTGACTCAGGGAATGTACAAGAATCAACAGACGAACCAGTCGCTGAGCCAATGGCCGTCGGACCCCGATCTTTCTTCCTTCGACTCCAAAGCCACAAAGGTGGGACACATTATGAGCACTTCGCTGATCACTGCAGACTATCGGGATTCTGCATTGTTGACCCTGCAATTCATGAAATGGAACAATATTCACCATTTACCCATTGTGGACGAAAAGGAAAACCTGGTCGGCCTGATCACCTGGAGCCACCTGAACGAGTACTGGAAAGGGGTTCACGAGGAGCATTCCGCCTACAGCGCCTCCGACATCATGATCAGGGATCTTATCACTGCCAACACGGCCATGCCCATTGAATCGGCAAGCGCACTGATGAAGGAAAAAAGCATCGGATGCCTGCCCGTCGTACACGAAGACCAGTTAGTGGGTATTCTAACAGTTAATGACCTCCCTGACGTTCGGAATGCCGGAAATTAAAAGCATAGCATTGAATCAGAGCATCCAGGTCGACCGGATCATCGGTCGGATTGATGGTGCTTTGCCGGGCCCCTGTCTGGTCTTTTTCGCCGGGATCCATGGTAACGAGCCATCGGGCATTTTTGCCCTGAAGCAAGTCATTGAAGAGCTCCGGCAAAATACAGTGTCATTCAGTGGCAGTCTGATTGCCATCTCCGGAAACCTTTGGGCACTTGAACGAGGTGAACGATTTCAGGTCACTGATCTGAACCGCTTGTGGCTCGATGAAAGCATCAAAGCACTTGAAAACGGCACCTTCACTCCGAAACATGAAGACGAAAAGCAGCAAAAGGAGATTTACGATGTATTGAGCAGCATCCTCAAAACTGAAAAGGGACCATTTTACTTTTTCGATCTGCACACTACTTCGGGCGATACCATTCCCTTCATTACGGTAAACGACAGCCTGTTGAACCGACAGTTTACCCGACAGTATCCGGTCCCTTTGATCCTCGGAATCGAAGAACACCTGAACGGGCCGCTTCTGAGTTACATCAATGAACTGGGATACGTCTCCTTTGGATTTGAAGGCGGACAACACAATTCCATGCAAGCCATTGAGAATCATAAGATCTTCACTTATCTTTCTCTCGTATTCACCGACGCTCTTCAAAAAGATCAGGTTCCATTCGATCAATACATGGAAAACTGGAACCGATTGAATCCCGATCACAAAGCATTTTACGAGATCTATGATCGCTATGAGATCCAGGCGGACGAACAGTTTTCAATGAAGCCCGGATTCTCCAACTTTCAATCGATCCGAAAAGGCGAGGTGCTGGCCACCAGTAACGGAAAAGACATCACCGCCCCGGCGAACACTACCCTGTTCATGCCACTTTACCAGGCAAAAGGAAACGACGGTTACTTCCTCGTTAAACGGACGCCCAGGTTCTTTCTGTGGCTTTCGGGAATTCTCAGACGATTCCAGGTGGACCGTATCTTCCCTCTCCTTCCCGGCGTAAAGTGGTCATCCAAAGAAAAGGACACGATGATTGTGGACCTCCGTATCGCACGCTTCATCACCAAACAATTGTTCCACCTGTTCGGATACCGAAGCAAACAACAGGACAAAAAACACCTGCTCATCAAGAACCGGGAACACAAATCCAAAACGGACGCATACAAACACGAACGCTGGTACCGAAAGGGGCACGTCTGACTACTGACTTCCTAAGTTTGTGAGGAATTTCGCAAAAGCTATTACAATGAAAGACAAGCGGTCAGGCACAGCCTAAAAAAAATTGCAAAAAAATTCTACAGAAATCCGAATATCAATTGCAGAATTAAAAGAATTCTTTATTTTTGCACCCACTTTGACGGTTAACGATCCGCAAAGCGAATTGAAAAGTTCGGGGTGTAGCGTAGCCCGGTCATCGCGCCTGGTTTGGGACCAGGAGGTCGCAGGTTCGAATCCTGCCACCCCGACATCTAAAGCCTTCAACGAAAGTTAGAGGCTTTTTTATTGGTCCGGAAATCGGGCTTCGAGAACCTCTGCCCTCAAATCCCGGTATATATCCTTCTGGTTTAGCTAAATTCTATTCCCTCTCCCCCAGAATCCTTGCAGGTTTCGGTCGACGTCCCGCTTTCAGATCAAACTGTGTCACCACCCGGTTGATGTGCGCCATGGCCTCATCCACCGAATCCGTCATCAGAAAAAGATCGAGATCAGCCCTGTCAATGGTTTGTTGATCCGCCATGAGATCCAGGTGCTTTTGCAGTTCCTTGTAGTACTCCGTTCCGATCACCACCACCGGGAACTCTTCCATCTTTCCGGTTTGAATGAGCGTAAGGGCCTCGAACATTTCATCCATGGTCCCCAATCCTCCGGGCATCACTACAAAGGCATAGGAATATTTCGAGAGCAGCACCTTGCGTACGAAGAAGTGCTTAATGGAAACCCACTTTTGCACGTACGGATTCGGTTTCTGCTCGTGTGGCAAAATGATGTTGCATCCTACCGACTTCCCGCCAACTTCACAAGCGCCACGGTTTGCCGCTTCCATGATCCCCGGACCACCACCGGTCATCACCGTAAATCCGTTCTTAGCGATCACTCCGCCCAATTCCCGGGCCTGCTTGTAGTAAGGGTGATCCTCATCAAAGCGCGCCGAACCGAATACAGTAACGCACGGCCCCACAAAGTGTAGCTTTCTGAAGCCACGGATAAAGTCGAAAACGACCCTCATGAGGAATAAGAATTCTTTCGTTCTTGAATGCGGTCCTTCAAGGAAAACAATCTCCTCGCGCGTGTTTCTGTTTTCGGGTATTTCCTGTTTCATTTTTCAAAATTGTCTAAAAATTGAGGACATCTAAACATCAACACATCCAAATCACTAACAATTTGAGGTTAAATTGATATATTTGCGGCCTTGAAATGCGTCCCCTGGCTGATCTGACCCTCCCGGTCAGGCCTCAGTCTTCGGATGCAGAGCTTAGTCTCTCGACCTTTCGAACTTCCCGTTCGGGTCTCGGTCTTCGGTCGCGTAGCTCAGCTGGATAGAGCACCTGCCTTCTAAGCAGGCGGTCCCAGGTTCGAATCCTGGCGCGATCACTCTGATCAAAGCATCACCCGAAGGGTGGTGCTTTTTTCGTATGGAGACGTCGAAAGTTTACTTTCGTGAGGCGACATGCGGAAAAAGTACCGGGCAACCCAGTTGCAGATGCTTTGATTCCCTGCACGTCGATCGCAAGGGATCACGGAGTAATCCTGTAAAAGAGATGAAGACGGTCACAGGTTCTTGTCCTCCGGTTACGGCGCAAGTTCGCCTACCGTCGTCTTCGCAAGCTTCGCTTGCTCTTTGGCGCGATCACAAGAATGAAAAGCCTTGCACATTGTGCAGGGCTTTTTGCATTTCAGGAGCGCTGAAAGTTCACTTAACTTAAAATCGCATTTCTGGATGCCAAAAATCAATTCTACCAAATGGTCGGCCAGCCTTTTAAAATGGATAACTTTGGTTTGACAAACAATCACTTATGAAGCTTGCTTTTTTAATCATCACCTTGTTTTTCTGTCAACCTGTTTTCGGCCAGATCGAAGCTGCAATTGGTGATACCATTGAAATGACCAAAGAAGTCCGGAAGGATTACATCAACGATCACATTGAGGGGAAAGTGATAAAAATCAATGATGTTAAATATCTGATTCTGGACAAAATAAGGAAAAGCGCCGAGTACGTCCTGCTTAAAGCTGGCGACGCAAAAGAAGTAGCTGAAGAGCCAATGGACCACGCGGAAATTTACTTCATCGGTTATGGGGAAAACCGAAGACTTTACATCAACGATCATTTGATTGTCACATTTGGTAATGACGAGATTGTTCGATACAAGATCCATTCAAAGGGAAGGCTGACGGTCACCTATTTATTTCAAAATGCACGTCTGGAAGGGTTCATTGATCTCGAAGAAAACAAACGGTATTACTATCTGGGAGGAAATCCGGAGAGAATTAACGGTATCGAATACAACAACGAGGAAGTCAAGAAGAAGGTCTTTAACGAATACAAGGAGAGTCTTGAAGAACGAAAAAATTTCAAATTCTCTATCATTGATCTCGAAGAGGACATCATGAATCCCATCGGAAAACTGGACCCGTCCCTGGCAAATGAGAAAAAGCAGGGCACCGGCTTTTTAATTAACAACGATGGTTATATCATCACGAACTTTCATGTGGTCGAGGATGCTTCCAAAGTGAAAGTGACCGGGATCAAAGGTGACTTCTCCACCTCATTTGAAGCGACCGTGGTTGGAATTGACAGACGAAATGATCTGGCACTTCTGCGCGTAGAGTCAAAACTGTTCTCGTTCTCAAATCCGCCGTATACCTTGCGCGATTCGAAGGAGGTTAAAAAAGCAGAAAGGGTGTACGCCCTGGGATATCCGATCGAAAGTGCTTTGGGAAAAGAAGTGAAAATAACGGATGGCCTGATCAACTCACTGACCGGATTTAAATCAAGCATCTCCGAATTTCAAATTTCCGTACCCGTTCAGGCCGGAAATAGCGGAGGACCGCTTTTCGACTCCAACGGAGAATTAGTCGGTGTAATTTCTGCCAAGATCGTCTCAAACAGCGTCGATCAGGTAGGCTATGCCATTAAATCTGATTATTTAGCGTTCTTTTTGGACCAGGTCGGTGAAATCGGATTTAACTCCAATCCGAATCAACTTACGGGCAAGGAACTCTCTGAACAGGTAGAACTCATATCAGATTTTGTTTACATCATTGAAAGTGAATAGCTCTGGCATCTGATAATTCGGGCAGCAAAGACCGATGTTTATGTCCGCTTTTGGGCTGGATGATCCATGAATTTTACAGGCAGGAATGAACACGCGAAAAATTATAACCTTCATCGTCATCAGCTTCGGTATTTCCTGGTTGATCTGGCTTCCGAATGTGTTGAGCCACAATTTTGATGTCGGTTGGAAACACTCGGATTGGTTGCACATACTTGGCGGGCTCGGCCCTTTTATGGGAGCCATCCTCACGACCTACATTTTCGACAGATCAACAGGGGTAAAAGCCTTTTTCAAGCATCAACTATTTGCTTTGCCCAAATTGAAGTGGTTGCTCATCAGTATTGGAATGACCATCGGCTTTTTTCTTGCTCCCTATCTGTTCCTCGGAATTTTTAAACACGAATGGATCGACCTGTCCGTGCTTGGCTTAAATTCAAAACTTCCCTTTACGAACCCAATACTCATTTGGCTCTTGTGGTGCCTGTTTTACGGAATGGGCGAAGAAAGCGGATGGAGGGGATTTCTTTTGCCCGAATTAACCAAAAAATACAAGGCAAGGACAGCCACCATCTTTGTTGTACTGGCATGGGCTCCATGGCATCTCCCTGTCTTCTTTTACGATAAGGATCTGGGAAATATGGGCATCGGAGGAACGATCGGATGGGCAGTAGGCCTGGCTTTTGGCTCGGCACTCATGGGATGGCTGGTAAAACAATCAAAATGGGTATTGTTACCGGTAATACTGTGGCATGGAACGTTTAACTTCTTTACGACCAGTGACCAACTTGATTATCTCGTGCCAAGCGTGATGAGTACCCTGGTCATGGTTGCGGTGATCTGGATCCTTCTGGCGTATGACGCGGACTTTAGGAGGAGACGACGAGCGTCGCAGAATAGAATACGTGAGAAGTAGCCTTCGATTTTTACCGCCGGAAAACCCTGGTAAATACTATGTAGGGGAGACTTCTTTAATCGGCAGCATCCTTTCCCTGGTTCTGGCTCCGGTTACCGAAATAATAGCCGATGATCACTCCAATGATCCCGGTAAACAGCGATGCAGTTTTATCCAGGTATTTAAGCATGACGTCATCATTCCCTGTGAAACCCGCCAGTTCACTTTTGTACGGATAAATGATCAAAAACGAGATCACTCCGATAAATGCCAGTACCAGAACGATCGCGATAATATGTCTTACCTTACTTTCCATCACACTTTTTTATGGTTGGTATAAATTTATTGATCCCGGTTCCGGAATCTGTGGTATTTACCTTAATGCGTCTGACATTCCGATTCAGACAGGTGAAGTACTTCACAGAACACCGTACATTTTTGGGATCGGCGTAGTTGACCGTCAGCACTTCCATTAAATAGAACTTATTGGCACCTTTCTTTTTCAAAAGCTTCAGGAAGCTAAAGAACTTCAGCTCGGTTTCCTGCGAGAAATCCACCCGGTAATCGGGAAAATCCTCTCGCATCAGGTACTCAAAATTGCAGGTGTCGTTATGGAGTTTTACAATCGTTTCATCGTAGGGGTTTGTTTTTCGGATGTATTCTTCCGTTTCAGTAGGAAACGCCGTATCTATCATTGAACAGGCCGACAACAGTCCGGTTAAAAGAATTCCGGTTAAAATCAGTATACCCCTCATCACTCGCAGTTTTGTGACACTTAAAATGGGGAATTATTTCCACTCACCCGATAAATGCCAGGCATTTTAGGTATTAATACCCAAGATTTTACCTCCTATAGCCGGCTCAATCCTCCATGTGTTCCCGTCCCCAGGATTTCAGTTCTTCCATCACCTTTTGCAGAGATTTCCCTTTAGGAGTGAGCGAATACTCCACACGCGGCGGAACCTCTGCATACACTTTACGCAGAACAATTCCCTGATCTTCCAGATGCTTCAATTCTTTCACCAGCATGCGTGTATTGATCCCCTCAATGCTTCGCTCCAGATCCTTGAAGCGTTTTGTTTCATGCATCAGCGTGTAGATGATCGGCAGCGACCACTTGCCTCCGATCAATTTCATAGTCCGGGTAATGGAACATTGTGCAATGGTTGATTTTTTTTCTGGCGCCATACATCTCTGATATCAATAATACACTACTTTTTGTCACTACTGTACAAATCAGTAACTACTTGCAAAAGTAAAGTATTGCCAATAGGTTTGCAAAAACTTTTGAAGTGAGCAGCATTTTTTCGACAATCGAACTACAGAAAGGTAAAAACCTGAAGAACAGACTGGTGGTTGCCCCCATGACCACCCAACAAAGCCATGCTGACGGCAGCATCAGCAAGGAAGAATCCGAATGGCTGATCCGGCTTTCACGGGATGGCTACGGAATGGTTATTACCTGCGCGGCTTCCATTTCGGACACAGCCACCGCTTTTTACAATCAATTGAGCCTGGCCCACGACTCCTTCATTCCTGCTTTGAAAGCGATGACAGACCAAATGAAACAAAATGGCAGCATCAACATTGTGCAGTTGTGCCATGCCGGGTCCAGGGGGATTGAGGAACTGACCGGTGAACAACCGCACAGCGCAAGCAGCTATCAACTGCCGGAGATTCCGGATTTCGTTCCGCCCCGCGCATTGAGCAAAGAACAGATCACACAGATCACGGAAGATTTTGCAGATGCCTGTGTACGGGCCGAAAAGGCAGGATTTGACGGTGTGGAACTCCACGGTGCCAACGGGTATTTGTTCACCCAATTTATCAGCACCATGACCAATCAACGGACGGATGAATACGGAGGAAGCCTCGAAAACAGAGCCCGTTTCTCCAGAGAAGTTGTGAGGGCCTGCCGCAGGAAGGTTTCCAACGATTTCATCATCGGATTCCGCCTGAGTTTTGAAGGAATGGGAATGGAAACGGGACTGGACATCGATGAGAACATTCAAATTGCGAACTGGCTGGCCGAAGACGGGATCGATTATATTCATTCGTCGCAAATGGACTATGCCACAAAAACGGCAAAATATCCGGATACGATGACTATCGCCTACCTGCGCGAGCATTTGGTGAAAGATCTTCCGCTGATCATGGCAGGAAGTATTACGTCCGTGGAAGATGCCGAAAATGCCATGGCATCGGGTGCCGACCTCGTAGCCATTGGTCGCGCCGCTATTGGAAACACGGACCTTCCCGCTTATTTTGAAAAACGACAACCGCTACCTGCCCAAATGCCCTTTGCTGAAGAGCACTTATCGGAAATCGGGATCAGCGATGGACTGATCGACTACCTGAAAAATGCACCGCCACTTAGACGAATGGGAATCGTACAATACTAAATTCAGATCCGACATGCACATCAACGCCATCATTGCACAATTCGACCTGCAGACCAGCTGGTTACTCAATAGCCTGGAAAACATTACCGATGCGGAAAGCAATATTCAGTTTTCAGAAAACCTCAACCCTATTAAATGGGTGGCAGGGCATCTGACGGATACGCGGATGACGATCCTCTCACTTATTTCGGAGAATGCCATTCACGAGCAATACAAAAAGTGGTTCGGCAAAGGATCATCGAACAAACTCGACGATTCATTTCCAACGATCGAACAGATCAAAGCGGACTGGAACAACATTTCCGCACAATTGAAAAAAGCACTACAGGAAATCCCGGAAGATCAATTGTTATCCAAAGCACCTTTTCAACTGTCCATTCCTGACGAAACATTGTCGGGGCTGATCGCCTATTTTGCGGTACATGAAAGCATGCACATCGGGCAGATCTCGGTACTCCGTAAACTGATCGGGAAAGAAGCTATGGCTCTGGGAAGACGGTGATCTGTCCGAAAACTAACCCAACGTACAGCTCAAGCTTACCCATTCGCTTTTGCGCTTGTCGGGCAGGTGAAAGAGTGAACGCTTGATAGAGGCCGTTACCATTCCTTCGAAGGTGATTTCCTCCCCCTCCATTTCCTCATCCGGTGGCGTCAGGATGGTCATGATCATCTTCTGCATCCCTACCATGGGCTTGTCTTCCCTGGTAAACTGCCACTGGCCGATCACGTCTTCTTCACCGATGGCTGTAATCACCGGAGTGACCACCCCGAAATTGAAGCGGGCTACCACATTGGCATCCACACCCAACTTGCCTTCCGCGCCATAATCAACAGGAATCGGTTTTTCCGAAATGGCCTGACCGGACTCCGGAAGACTGAATTGCCCGTTTGCCTTCAGGTCAGCCACAATGTTCAGTTTTCCTGCAACGCGCTCCACAAACTTCGATTTTGGCAGCACATCAATGATCGTGATCGGATCGTACTCATCAAAGCGCACCTTAAATCCGAAATGCTTCAGGCGATCGTTCCCCTCTCCTTTTTCATCCACGATCCCTACCGAAGTAGTGATGATCCAGATCCCGTAGTTCCTGAAGATGGCAAATTCCGGAGGGAGTTCGCGGTTCTCCAACTCATACAGCTTTCGCAGGTTTCGTGCCACGGGACGTTTACCGATCCGAATATTCAGGTTGTCGGATTCAACATCTCCGCCCAGAACTTCTCCCGGCTCAAACACCTCACTCTTTAGTTCAATGTCCAGAAAATCTTCCATTATGCAGCTTGTTTCAACGCGGTTTTACAATACTCGAATACGTACAGCGATTGCCGAAGTAAACGATCCAATTCGGGTGCAATATCGGAATTATGTTCCTTTGCATACTCAATACTTTTACGCATCAGGTCATACAGGTCCATCGGCACAGTCTGTTCTGCGCGAACCCGTGAAAATCCCTGCAACAGTTTATCCACAGCGTCCACACTCAAGGTCTCACCGTAAAACAACACACCCTTCGTATAATTGTTGATCAGCAATTGATTCAGCAGGATGTCATCCTCCCCATGACAACTGATCAATACAACGTATTTATCCTTCAGCGCACCGTTCTCCATCAGGTATTTCACGTGCGACTTAAACCCTTCATCTTTGTGCCCCACCAGAAAGACAATTTCCTCCTCGAAATGAGTTTCCCCGTTCCGGTAGAGATTCATGTCGGATTTACGAAAACGAAATGCAGACTTTTTCAGAATTCCCCAATCGGTGATTTCCTTTGAGGTACTCACGGCGATAGACTTCTCCGGGATCACAGGACTGTAACGCTCCCTTGCCAGATTGATCCTGGCGCTTTCCATGGAGGCCGAGATGTAAAAGTCCGCGTCGGCTTCCACAAACTTGTTGCTCAACCACTGCGGATTGAACAGGCCTGAATTGGCCGCGTAGGGATTGTCGATCACTTTCTTCAAAACACCTCCGCTACTGAATGCCACATCAAACGACTGAAAGAAATCATCAAGCAAAAGCACATAACGGGCAGACGGTTCTCCGTTGGCAAGCAGTTCCTGAAAAACTTTCGGCATAGATCCGCCATCAAGCCATGTGTGCATGTCGTCCACACGCACTTCCACGCCCCGGGCTCCCCACTGTACAGACAGGTGTTCCGCATCCTTTTCATACGCATTGAAGCGCACAAAGGTGAGTTCGTCATTCGAGTGTTGTATCACCTCTTCATTCAGGAAACGCTCGAACTCCCGTCCTGCATTCTCTCCGTTGACGCGCTTTTCAATACGGCCATTCTTCAACACCCAGCTTTCATAGGAACCATCCGCTGATCGGACCATCTCCAGTTTTTCTCCGGAGGATGCCGCGAAGGACACATCTCCTCCCTCCTTCACCAGTTTGTCGTATAGTTTTTTGTCCCGCTCGATCAGATCAAACAGATCTCCGGCCGGCGCCTTGTGGTACTCCCGGTAACGTGCAATGGATTCGTAGGTCGAAAGGGTTGATTTCGATTCAAAGCCAATGGTCGCCAGATCGCCCACCGCCTCATCGACCCTCACCTCAAAGTCCGTGATCAACTCGCCGGGCAGCCATTTCTCGTCGTTATAGGGAACATCGGGACAGTACTTTTTAATATACCCACGAATCACTTCCTGCGCTTCCGCGGTACTCACCAGCCCGTCCGCCGTTTCCAGATGATACCCCAATGCATCGAGTTCCAGTTGTGCTTTTACGTGCAGGTCGTACGTTCGTTTGGTGATATCGTCAAACAGTTCATACGGAATGAGCACATCCAGATCGCTCACAGGAGTCTTACCTGTAAGCATGGTATATCTTGAGCCATTGATCGTAGGCCACTTGAACTCCTTCCCGACATCTTTCGCGTACCTGGAGCAGGCCCCCTTTAGCGTCATGTCTGCGATCTTGTCAGTTCGGGGTGTCTTCAGATATCCCAAAGAATACAACTGCTGGCAAACGTCTTCCGTAACCTGTTTCTCGTAGGCCAGCATCGCTGTGTACACCTCATCCACATTGGCGCGGGTGACTTTCTCCGGCAGGTTGAGTTCCTTGTACACCCTTGCCTGCGTTTTGAGGTCCTTTCCAAATACCTTTCCTGTGAGTTGATTCAGGTCCGCCAGTCTCCCGGCCACAGGATCTCTGTTTGGCCTTACCCGGAATCGGGAAGCATCTATTGCCGGATTATAGAGGGAATAATTTCCGGAAAGATCAAGGATGGCATCGTCCGCTCTGTACACAAAACCGTCCATCTTCAGAATGTCCTCGATCTTGTATTTAGACATGAGTTCCGCTACATTCTGTCCATTGGCATAAAACGGAACCTTCTCGCCATTGCGCACTGCGTTCTTCAAACTGCGTTCAAAAGTCTCCGAACTGATGGCAATGACCGCACGCTCCTCACTTCTGAGCATTCGTGCTCCCCATTTGGCCAATAAGGACCATTGCGAAAAGGAACACGCGGCGTTCAACAAGAAGAACAGTACAAGTAAATGGTTCAATTTCAGCTTTCCGGACATGCGCAGTGGTTTCATGTTTACCCTACAAAAATGAAGGTCCTGTCTCCTTTTTGCAAGGATTTAAGGGAAAATCAGGAAATTTCCTGAAAGAGCAAGCGAGAATCCTATGTTCGTATGCTTCTTAATTCATTACCTTCACCATCGCCAAATTGCCAGCGCAAAATATACCGGAATATGAAAGAATACGCCGAGTTAATGGACAGAATAAAAGCGACATTCGCCGATATGTTGGTGCTCGTCGGATTAATGTTTCTGGTTACGAACATTTTTTCGACGATGGAAAATGTTTCGGTAACCGCCCGGATTCTCGCATTCATTGGAATTTTCTTTGTGTATGAACCATTGTTTGTAAGCCTTTTCGGCGGAACCATCGGACATTATGCAAACGGTTTGCGAGTCCGAAGAGATACGAACCACAGCAGGAATATCGTTTTCCCCCTGGCACTTGTGCGCTATGTCGTTAAAGCGCTTCTGGGCGTCTTCTCGCTTTTTACTGTCTCTTCCAATATTGAAAGCAAAGCAATTCACGATACCATCGTGAAATCTGTTGTGATCAAGGTGAAGTAGGCCTACACCAACCCGTGCCGGATCGCATAGGCAATGACTGCCAGATCGCTGTGAACCCCCAGCTTCTCACGCAAACGTACCTTTTGATAAGAGATGGAACGCTCGGAAAGGTTCATCCGTCGACCAAGGTCTTTTCGTGTGGTCGATTTTAGCATCTGTCTGATAAATTCGAGATCGTAGCGACTGAGCAAGCGGCCTTCGTTTTCGTCACTGTTCAACAACAAGACCATTGCATCCGAATCAAAGCAGGTTCCTCCTTTGTGTACCACGTGGATCGCTCTGATCAATTCTTCCACCGATGTGTCACCCGACACATAGCCTCTGCACTTCATATCGATGCTTCTACGCAGGTTTTCCATTTCCATGACATCCGAAAGGATAATGATCTTCAATCCGGCATCCAGGGCCGTCAAGGCACTGACAAGCCCAAACCCATCCATTCCGACCTGGCCCAAACGAATCAGGACCACATCAAACCTTCCTTTCTCAAACTTCTCCAGGAACTCTTTCCCTGTCGCTACCGACAGCGAGATCTCGATCCCGGAATCCTCTGCTCCTTCCAACGCCGACTTCAATGCTGTGCGCATTAATGTGAAGCGATCAACGTGGGCTGTTCTGATCTTTTCCATAACCTTATGTGTTACATCCCCAAATGACTGTACAAGTTATATTCCAAAGGGTTCACAAAAGTGTTAACAAAAAGTTAAAGATCATTTTTTGCAGTTACGGGTGCTTCCGTTGCATGTGCAGGTAGCAAAAACGTGTTTGTTGCTGCACTCCATTGCATATGCAGTCGGTCTTCCTTGCATTTGCGGTCGCTTACCGTGCATTTGACAACGCTTTCCATGCAGTTACGGAAGGAATACGTGCATTTGCAAACACTTGCATTGCGCATCCGGACACTCCGTGATC
This sequence comes from Crocinitomicaceae bacterium, assembly GCA_050300995.1. GTDB lineage: Bacteria > Bacteroidota > Bacteroidia > Flavobacteriales_D > Crocinitomicaceae > UBA4466. Next base: position 14,152 of record JBNKYR010000041.1, read on the forward strand.
AAATACCGGCGATTCCGTTGCACATGCAGGTAGCCGAATTGCAGTTGCAGGCACTTCCATGGCAGATACAGGCGACACCAGGTAGTATGTTGTGACAAACAAGTGCTTTGCAAGGTATCTCAATATGGTATGTAAGTGGTGCACATATAGTATGCAAGCATTTCAAAGGAGTATGTAAGTCGTCAACAAGTAGTATGCAGGCTCCGACAAATGGTATGTAAATAGCACACATAGGGTGTGCAAGCATTTCAAAGGAGTATGTAAGTGATCAGCAAGCAGTATGCAAGCGCCGACAAGTGGTATGCCGGCGTGCTCAATGAAGTGCTCACTCGTTTACCAATGGTAAGGAGATCATCGACGGATGATTGCGGTCACGATAGATGGTGTATACAGGCTTTCCCGACTTCGGTACGCGATCGAAGGTATCCTTATCGGCTCCTGCTATAGCGATACGCAACTGATGCCCTTTTTGAATCCTTACCGAGATCGGCCACAAACGAAATTGCACCGCTGTAATCTTTCCGGGCTCCATACTCTGTGCATCCTCTTCATTGAATGAATGCAGGTTATAGGAATCCTCCGAAGTCTTACGATGGATCAGGCGAAGCCCTCCTTCGGTAATGTAACGACTCACACCGTTCTCGTCCACGTCTTCCAGGTAAACGAACAGCGCGCCATCCTCATGGGTCGTGGAGAGCTGCAGATTGACTACGGGCGTTCCGGAGATCTGGAGATCCTCAGACATGGGAGATGACGTGTAAACCAGCATTTTTTCGTCCATCTCATTGCGATGGTCAAGGTTCAATACAGCTCCCCCCATTTGCGTGGTCCAACGGTTCTTTTCTCCGGTGGAAGTGGAAAAATCCACCCTGTAATCATCGGTCCCCTGTTCGTCGGACGGTAATTCTCTGCCCAATCCACCATCTGCAGTAAAATAAAAGGGCGTTTCCACGGTTCCTTTGGGCGGCCAGACATCCGATTCACGGAAGGCTTCCTCACCAAGGTTGTAATAACGGATCAACGGCCAGTCTTCCACGCCTTTGTCGATTCCTTTCAGGTAATGGTCAAAGAAATCCAAACGAAGCTGCCGTTGATCTTCCCAACGCGGATTGGGATACAACAAGGAATCACTAACGAGAAAAGGACTCGCGTGCGCCCATCCTCCATGACAGGTTGCCATCATGACCACTTTCTGCGGATTACTGAAATGTTGCAGTCGTTGCAGGGTTCCTTCGGACGTACCAGCATCCATCCAGCTTGTCAGGGCTAACATCGGCACGCCGGATTCCTCGATCTCCTTCTGCCAGTGAACCGGCGAGCAATCCTCGTAGCTGAATTCTCCGATGCGTGAATTGCGGTACTCCCCTTCCTCAGTTACTTTGTATACCCTGGGATTGTCTTTGTGCTCCTTCAATGCTGCCTTCAGCAATTCCTTCTCCACCGGGCGGATCGATTCTCCAAGAAGCCATGCTGTATTCCGGTCCAGTAAGCGGACATAAAAACTCCACTTCTTGATAAAGCCACCGGCCAGCATCCCATACGGACGCACAGGACTGCGGTAGATATCAAAATCAGACCAACCCGGAATCACAGCCTTTACGGCAGGGTGCTTCGTAGCGCACAACAATTCGGCCGTGGTTCCTTCATACGACGTTCCATAGGATCCTACCGCTCCGTCCGACCAGGCTTGCGCTACCACCCAATCGAGAACGTCTTTGGCATCCATGACTTCTACCGGCGTGTATTCACCCGGTCGTGTACCGAAAGACGCTCCACTTCCACGGGCATCAACCTTGATGATCGCATAGCCGTTCTCAAAAAAAAAGAGGTCGATACCTGATAACGGTTTTGGTTCATCCGTCTTTTTATCCAGCGCTCCACGCCAGTATCGTGTGAGAATTACCAGGGCCGGAAACCGTTGTCCTTCCTCCATGGCCGGAAGATGAACATCCACCGCCAGCTTCGTTCCGTCTTTGGCTGTCACATAGTGAGACGTGCTCGTTTGTGCATGCACGGAACCATAAAAACAAAGAAAAATCAGAAAATACCGCATCGGCTACAATACTACACATTCTGTATTGAACAGCTGTAAAAAGTCGGACGATGCCTTCCGATACAGAGCTTAACTCAATGACTTTGTTATCTTTAAAAGTTCCAAAAACGACACCATGAGCACGAACGATTCCACAGGACTTCTCTTTAACAATATTGCCGGCAACCTTGTGATCCCGCAGGGGTTCAATTTCAAGAATGCCTCGGGCAGCATCTTTGCCTTCACCTGCAACCTGGATGCCTGTACCCGGGTGTGTGACGACTGGCTGAACAGCAACCTTACCCAGGCGGAGGATGTAGAAGACGGCGAAACATATTACCGCTATGTGCCGCTGGCCCCGATGGTTTACGTAGGATTTTTTGATTATCCGCTCGGACATTCGATCAACGTCAAGAGCCTCTACAAAGGAAACATGCCATACCAGGAATCATGGGTAGCGATCGGGATGGCAAAACTAAAATATACGAAAGGGATCGACGAAGCGGAATTTGCTACGATGGGATTCTTTTTCCCTTACCTCTGGATGGATAGTCCATTGCCGATGATTGCCGGACGTGAGATCTTCGGATTCAACAAGACCATCGGTGAACTCAAATTTGACAGCTCGTCGGACAGTCCTGATTTCCTTGGTGTACAAGCCATTTCTTTCCGTGATCCATCGCCGGATACCGCATCGGAGCAACAGAACCTCATCCGCATCACGAAGAAATCAGAAGGAGAGAATAAGAAAGTGGTTGATCCTGCTCTGATGACACAGCTATTCATCAAAACACTCACCGGGCAGGAACCCGGTCAACCCTATACGATCCCCAACACCAATGTGACCATTGATCCGGAAAACCTGTTTACAGAAGCACAATTCCCGATCGTTTGTCTGAAACAATTGCGCGACCACGCGAATCCGGACATGGCCAACTACCGGAAGATTATCGAAACCTTCTGCGTGGGTGTTTCCATCAACAGTTTTAACTGGCTGGAAGACAAATACGAACTCTCCCTTGAACGCAATACCCTTTTCCCGATTGGCGAAATGTTCGGAATGGCTTCCTCGCAACCGGCAATCTTCAGTTACCAATGCGGCATGAGTTTCGATCTCATTTTCGGGCGCGAAGTGGATTGACCGCTCATTTTCAGGAAATACCCGCCCAGGATAAAAAAAGGAGGGTTTCCCCTCCTTTTCCAGTGCATAAATGGATGTCATTTCAGATACCAAACCGGATTCGATCTTCATTGGTCATACTTACTTATGATGACATCCACCCCAACCAAAAGACATGCACTGTTATCTATCCCTATTATACTATGAAGCCACGAAATGGCCAGTATTTTAGGTTAGTCGCTGTTTCATCATTTTTCCGGCGAAGAAAATAAGTTCCGGTCTCCAAACCGTAAAGAGCAAATCCATATTGACCTTTTATGTACAGTTCACCAATTCGGGGTTCATAACTTTGATGAACGGTAAGTTGCCCGGAACGAAAAAGTTGTAATTTAGGTCCGACTATTTTTAAAATTAACCGTATGAGAAAACTTCTACTTTTGGTTTCCGTAACCCTTCTTGGCATTGCCGGAGCTAATGCGCAATGTACACCTGACGCACAATACACTTCACCGGGTATTTATCCGGACAGTGCTACCGGTTTTGCTTCAGCCTGTGTTGATCAGTACTATGAGCAGTTGATCACTGTTGTTGTACCTGTTGACACGACCACGGAAGTTATTCCGGGATTCCCTGTAACACTGGCTTTTGACAGTATTGTTATTGTGGACTTTCAGGGACTTCCACCTTCAATGAACCTGTCTTATGCCTGCTGGTCTTCACTGGGTTCCAATTGTGCTTTCCCAGGTGGTGGAACAGGTTGTACCATCATTTCCGGTACTCCGACTTCTGCTGATTTGGGCGTACACAACCTTGTGATCACCGTAGACGTTTACGTGGGCGGACTTTCCTCTCCACAGGCGCAGGAAGTGATCGATTGGTATTACATTGACGTTCAAAACTGTACAACAGGTTTGAATGAAGCTCAGGCAACAACAGCCGGACTTTACCCGAACCCTGCTGAGAACACCATTCACCTTGAAGGGATCTCATCGGACAACGTAATGATCACAGACATTAACGGTCAGATCATGATGCAGCTTGAGGCGAACGGAACTTCTGCAATGGAAGTAAACGTTTCCGGACTTACAAGCGGTGTTTACTTTGTTCGTATGGGCGACGAAACCATCCGTTTTGTAAAGAAATAAGTACCTTAAAGTACATTTGAAAGCCATTCCATCCGGGATGGCTTTTTTTTGTTTATTCCCACACCTGTTGACGGATAACGCGCAGGTTTTGTATCTTGCTCCCTTCATCTTAAACTAACCGTATGAAATACACTATCGCTATTCTATTTACCTTTTTCTTCATCGGTGCTTCGCAAGCACAGGGAAAGATCGGTTATGCAAACCTCCAGATGGTTTTGGCCTATATGCCGGAAACAAAAAACATGGACCAGGCCATCCAGTCCAGGCAGGCGGAACTGACAGAAAAGATTCGGATCAAGGAACAGTATGCACAGGGCAAAATGGATGAATACCTTCAAAAGAAGGAGTCCGGTGCCAGCCAGGCGGAACTCACCCCATTGGAAGACGCATTGATCAAACTGGATGCAGAACTCCAGAGTTTCTCTTCAGAAGCCGAGGCCAAATTGGCTGCATTCCGGGAAGAATTGCTCACTCCGATTATCAATAAGATTCAGAAAGAGCTCGACGGCCTGCGCTTAGAAAAGGGATACAGCCTGATCTTAAACACTACGGACGGCGCCGGTGTTTCGGTTGTACTTTCCGGTTCATCCGAAGACGATCTCACGCGCGAACTCCTCAAAAGATTAGGGGTCGCCACGGAATAAGCTACAACACGAAGTTCCACCCTCAAAAAAACACCTGTTCAAGGCCTTCATTTTGAACCCTTTCAAAAAACACGCAGGATTTTTTACTTCCGGGTTATGGAATAACGAATTTTGACTTATATTTGCCCACGCTTTAAGCGAAAAGCGTATGTAACAAGTTCCATAAGGCGACTGTTGTCGTCACCTGAAAGGTTGGAAACTTGGTCCGGTAGTTCAGTTGGTTAGAATACCTGCCTGTCACGCAGGGGGTCGCGGGTTCGAGTCCCGTCCAGACCGCAAAAAGCTCCGAATTTTCGGAGCTTTTTTGGTTTAAGCCTCTAGCTATTTCAGTTGTAAAATTCTCACGATACTTTAGAAACAAAAACGTTTTTATAGTAAGGAAAAATGAATTGCTCCTAGCCGAACAATTCTTTGTAAAGGATATAGATGCCCATCAGCAACACAAACCAACCAAACGCTTTTTTAAGCTTGGTATCCTTTATGAAATTACTCAACCAAATACCCAAGAAAATCCCAATGATGGACAAGGCCG